>JAUNKR010000002.1 GCA_030532705.1 Peptostreptococcaceae bacterium | reverse complement strand
ACGCACGGTGGTGTGAGAGGTCGGGGGACTACTCATCCCCTTCCTACTCGATTGTTCTTGAAGAGGAAGGAGCGAAGAAAAGGCATTGAGAATGCGAACAATGGTGAAGTGAAAGAGGGTTTTGTGATATAATAAATAATAGATAGGATCCCAATGAGAGATCATGGATCTCAAAAACCGAGAGAGATCATCGAGAAGAGGTCGAAGGAGGTCGCATAATGCGATACGAGAGGGACGATCGAGTGAGCGTATCCTTGTCAACGAGCGATCTGTGTCGATCGTAGATAGTGATGATCGGATCGAGCGGGATCTTCTAAAAGGGGGAATTTTTATGAAAAAATCTACAAAAACGCTATTAAAGATCTTGTTAGGGGTCGTACTCGTGATGGTCATTGCCGTGGGGATCGTGGGAGCAAAGCTTTATATTGGATTGGAGGGATCTCCCTTTGATCGAATGAAGGTGAAGAAGTCGGTAAGGGAGCATCTGAAAGAAAATCATGTGGATACATTCTATGAAATTAAATCGATAGATTACGATTATAAAAGAATCATCTATCAGATCGAGGTAGGCTATGAGGGTGAAGATCGGGTCTCTTTTGAGCTGGAGGTCGATCCGGATGGGAAGGTGATAAAAAGTCCGTATTCGGAAGGAAGTAATAAAGAATTGATAGCATCCGGATTTACGGTAGAATATTATCAGGAACTGAAAGAAGCTTTTGAAAAACAGGATTATCCATATAATATCAAAGCGCTGTCATCATATGTTCGGGATGATCAATCGGATCCGGGGGAAGAACATATTATAAAGATCGAGGATATTGAGTTAGGAAAAGATTATAATATTTTTGAAGTAGGCAAAGAGGCCGGAAGTGTTTATTTACTTTTAGATCATCCGGATCCGACAGTAGAAAATTTAGAGAAAATGTTTATTGACACTAAAAGCTATTTGGATAAAAAAGGATTTGGGTTTTATGAAATGACATTGCATGTTGAAGGCGGGCCGTCACCAAGCGAGATCAAGAGTATATACGCATCCGACATCACCTATGATGAGATCGGCAGTGAAGGCTTTTTGGAAAAGCTCAAAGAGGTTGCAAGCTAAGGAGATCGCAGTCGATCGGCAAAGAACTTCGGCTGGAAGGATCTATAGATCGCAAAAGAACCTTGGATGAGTTCGAGCGATCATCTGAATAAAAGAGGATGGCGGATCGCTTGGATGATCGAAGAGTTTTCTTTTGTATAGAGAAAAGAGGAATGGATGAAAAAGTTAAAAGTTTTTGGGTCTTATCTGTTGGTACTGTTGTTGCTGTTTACAGCGACGGTCTTCCTTGGCGGATGTGAAAAAGGCAGTTCGTCCAACAATACCGATGTGACGCAAAACAAGGATACGGATCAGGATCGTGCAAACAAGCAGGACGACCAAGATGATGCGAACGATGTAGATCCGGATGATGCGAATAAAACGGATCAAAATGACAAAAATGGAGATAAGATCGATGAGGCGGGCAGCTATTCTTCGAAGGATGAGGTAGCGCTTTATCTTCACGAATACAACAAGTTGCCGTCCAATTTTATCACAAAAAATGAAGCGAAGCAGCTTGGCTGGGACAGTAAAAAAGGCAATCTATGGGATGTTGCAGAGGGAAAGAGCATCGGTGGAGATAAATTTGGGAACCGTGAAGGTTTGTTGCCGTCGGCGCAGGGACGCCAATGGTACGAATGCGACATCGATTATCAGGGCGGTTTTCGCAATGAGAAGAGGATCGTCTATTCCAATGATGGTTTGATCTATTACACGGGAGATCATTATAAAAACTTTGAACAATTATATTAAGAGGGATCATGAAAAATATTACTTTATCTGCAAAAAAAATGAGAACGAAGGGTCAGGCGCATGCCCATATCAAAGAGGAGATGGGTTTTCCCGACTATTACGGTGAAAATCTGGATGCGCTTTGGGACCTGCTGACGAGCGAAAGCGAGGAAGTGGAGATCGTTTTGACCGATTCGCATCTTTTGGAGAAGAATCTGGGCGAGTATGGTGAAAAACTGCTCGAGACCTTTGTGCAGGCGGGGGAAGAAAATCCGATCCTCTGCATCGAGGTGACGGGAAAACACAAGGATGCGGACAAGGATGAATAGAGCCCAACAGCATCAGGATAGCCATGACCGAAAGGATAAGGCTTGGATGAAGCTTGAGAGGATCGATCTTAAGGTGGTGAAACGACTAAGGTGGAGGAAAGAATGACAGCGGAAGATTTTTTACAAAAATATCGGAACGAAGGGGCAGAAAGCCTGACAGCGAAGGATCTGGAAGAGGTGCTCGGGCTGGAAGATTTTTCGCCGATCTTTGCGCTGGCGGATCGAGTGCGGTATGAAAATTTTGGTGATATCGTGGATATCCGTGCGATCTTGGAATTTTCCAACCATTGTCGCCGTGCCTGCCGATATTGTGGGCTCAATCGGGAAAATCATTCCGTCGTGCGCTATCGAATGGAGATCGATGAGATCGTGGAAGTTACATTATCGGCTTATCGGGCGGGCTATCGGACCATCGTGCTCCAATCGGGCGAAGACCCCTTTTATACGGTGGAGATGCTCTGTGAGATCGTGCGCAGGATCAAGGCGGGTTCGGAGCTTTTTATCACGCTGAGTTGTGGAGAGCGAAAGCTCGAAGATTATCAAAAGTTGTTTGAATGTGGGGCGGATCGCTATCTGCTCAAGCATGAAACGGCGGATCGGGAGATCTATCAGGAGCTTCATCCCTGTGGGACCTTGGAAGGTCGTGTGGAATGCCTGCGTGAGATCAAGCGCTCCGGATATGAGGCGGGGAGCGGTTTTATGATCGGACTGCCAAATCAGAGCCTAGAGACGATCGCAAAGGATGTACTGCTTCTTCGGGAGCTTCACTGTGATATGGCGGGGATCGGACCATTTATCCCAAGCCCGAATACGCCATTGTCGGAACATCCGGCAGGAAGCACCGAGCTGACGAAGCGAGCGGTGGCTCTTGCAAGGCTGCTCCTGCCGAAAGCGAATTTGCCCGCGACCACATCGCTGGGGGTGCTGGACAGCAAGGAAAAGGATTCGGTCTTTTCCTGTGGCGCCAATGTGATCATGCGCAAAGTCACGCCACAGAAATATGAGCAGCATTACAGCATCTATCCGAATGAGATCAAGGTGGATGATGTGCGGAAGGAGAGAAAAAAGCTGGAAGATTTTATTCTCGGACTTGGGAGGATACCGAGGTAGAGGGAACGCTCATAAGCTTTCCGAGGCGATCGAGCCGAAGTCAGCTCGTTGGAGCGGATGAGCGAAGCGGTTTCGATATGGGATCGGAGTTTTAAGAATGGAGAATGGTGTGCTGTGGATCTTGTCCACGGTTTGATATAGGATTGGAAGGGGAGTTAGGAGGAAGGTTATGTATGATCCAAGATCAAGGATCGCCGCGGAGTTTATTGATGATGCGGAAATTTTGGCGACGATAGAATATGCGAGGGCGCATAAGGAGGATCGTGCACTGATCGCAGAGATCCTTGAAAAAGCAAGGAAGATGAACGGTCTTTCGCATCGTGAGGCTTTGGTGTTGCTGGAGTCGGAGGATGAAGAAGTTTGGAGAGAGATCTTTTCGCTTGCAAGAGAGATCAAGGAGAGGATCTATGGCAGACGGATCGTGATGTTTGCGCCGCTTTATCTGTCGAATTACTGTGTGAATGGCTGTACCTATTGCCCATATCATATGAAGAATACGAATATCAAGCGCAAAAAGCTTTCACAGGAGGAGATCCGCCGTGAAGTGATCGCGCTTCAGGACATGGGGCATAAGAGATTGGCACTCGAAGCGGGTGAACATCCGGAATATTCGCCGATCGAATATATTTTGGAGAGCATCGAGACGATCTACAGTATTCGCCATAAGAACGGAGAAATTCGCCGTGTCAATGTGAACATTGCAGCGACAACGGTCGAAAATTATAAAAAGTTACATGATGCAGGGATCGGGACCTATATTTTGTTCCAAGAGACCTATCATAAACCGACCTACGAGAAATTGCATCCGACCGGGCCAAAGCATGATTATGCATATCATACCGAGGCGATGGATCGGGCGATGGAGGCAGGGATCGACGATGTCGGGATCGGTGTATTGTTCGGATTGTATGAATACCGCTATGATTTTGTCGGATTGCTGATGCATGCCGAGCATTTGGAAGAAACTTTCGGCGTAGGACCGCATACGATCTCGGTGCCGAGGATACGTCCTGCCGACGACATCGATGTGAATGAATTTCATGATGCGATCGAAGATGCGTTGTTCAAAAAGATCGTCGCGTTGATCCGCATCGTTGCACCTTATGCAGGGATCATCATTTCCACCAGAGAGAGCCAACGCTCGAGGGAAGAGGTCTTGGAGATCGGGGTATCCCAGATCTCCGGCGGGTCTTCGACTTCCGTTGGAGGATATGTTGAAAAAGAGAGCGCAGAAGAAAGTTCGGCGCAATTTGATGTGGATGATACCAGGACGCTCGATGAGATCATCAACTGGCTACTCACGCTCGGTTATGTCCCAAGTTTTTGTACGGCATGCTATCGTGAGGGAAGGACGGGAGACCGCTTTATGCGCCTTGCCAAGTCCGGTCAGATCGGGAATGTATGTCAGCCGAACTCGCTGATGACACTCAAGGAATATCTGCTCGATTATGCGACAGCGGATACGAAAGAAAAGGGTGAAAAGGTGATCGTTGAGGAAATGGAGCGGATCGCTAACGAAAAGGTGAGATCCAAAGCGCAGGAGTATGTCGATCAGCTGGAGGGCGGAAAAAGAGATTTTCGTTTCTAAATGGATCCTCGTAGGATCGAACCTGCAAAATAATGGAGGGAATATGCAAGTTTTAGTTGTAGTGGATATGCAAAATGATTTTATCGACGGAGTGCTCGGGACCCATGAAGCGCAGGAGATCGTAGACAGGGTGCGAAAGAAGATCGAAGGATTTGAAGGGAAGATCATCTTTACAAGGGATACGCATGATGAGGATTATTTGAACACGCAGGAAGGAAAAAATCTGCCGGTGATCCATTGTATGAATGGCTCCAAAGGGCATGCGATCGAATCTTCCTTGCCGACGAAATATCATCAGATCATCGACAAGAGGAGTTTCGGTTCGCCGGAGTTGGTCAAGGAGCTGATGAAACTGGATCGGCAGGAGAAGATCGAAAGTATCACCTTTATCGGGATCTGCACCGATATTTGCGTGATCTCCAATGTGATCGCAACCAAAGTATTCTTGCCGGAGATCCCGCTCATCGTCGATTCTTCGTGCTGTGCAGGCGTGACGAAGGAGAGCCATCAGACCGCGCTGGATGCGATGAAAATGTGCCAGATCAAGATCGTATAGACTACTGTTGATATCGATCGAAAGACGAACGGTTTTGTTGTATGAGTAAGGAGCCCAGATGGAAGAAAAAATAACTGCTATAAAAAAATATCCTAAAAAATTTAAAGATCTCTGCACGATGGTAAGAGATGGAAAAGGGTCGGAGGCATTGGCGATGCTTGAGGCTTACGATGGTTTAGAAAATCAGAAGAAAGCGGTCTTTGCTGAGATCGCATATTTTGAAGGAGACTGGAAGAAGGCACTTGAGCTGGATAAAGAGATCTTTCCGTTTTTTGGAGAGTGGCATTTTGGTAATGTTAAGAGTGAACATATCATGGCGATGTGTCACGCAGGGCTCATGCTTGGAGAAGAAAAGGAGCTCTTGGGATGGTTTGAGAATGAAGGGAGTGGATCTCTCAACGAAAAGCAACTTGAGAATATCCGGCATTATCTTACAACAGGAAAGCATCCTTTTGCAAAAACTTATCAGCCACCCGAAAAGCCGATGTCTTCAGATCAGATAAAAGATAAGGTGGAGAAAGAGCTGAAAGCAAAAAAACAAAAAGTGGATCCAAACGGAACGAAGCTGTTCAATCAATTTTTCACCCTTGCATCTGCAGAAGATGCGCTTGATTTCTATTTAGAAATTGCAGATAACGGGTTAGCAACCATGTGGCATTTGATGGCGTTACAACTCTGTGATTATCTCGGTGATCGTGAACAGGGGCTTAAGATCGTTTTGCGTATGGCAAAACAGAGATTGTGGTTTGTTGCGGCAGTGACACAGGTACGGCCGATGGAGTTTTTTATAGAAGATATCGTCTTACCATATTTGGAACAGAAAGAAGATCTTCAGGCGATCGTAAAAGCATCAGAGCAAGGAGAATAAGTACAACTTAGGAGGTTTCATGAAAAATAAAATGATCATCGGGGCTTTGATCGCCCTAGTCGCAGTCGGTGTATTTTTTGTATTGGATAGCAGGGGCGGTAATGTGCGCCATGTGGAGCGTAAGATCTTTGGGACCAATACTTATACGGAGCAGGAGATCAATGATGCGATGGAAGTTGTGGTTCGGGAATTTAAGAAGGAAGCAAAAGGCTGTAAGCTGACAAGGCTTTGGTATGACGAAGAATATAGCGATCAGCAATCGCCCGGTTGGAAGGCGCAATATAATGCAAAGGATGTGATCGTGCTGCTTTCAAATTTTTCGGTGGACTCAAGCGGTGGGGACGGAAGCTTGGAGCCAAACAGCAACTACTCGAACTGGCAATGGATCCTGGTACGCAATGAGCAGGGCTGGGAGATCATGACTTCCGGATATTAAAAGGAAGGTCTATAAGGATCTGCACCGGATAAGTTTCCCGCAGATCGTATAATTTAGAGCTTGGGTATCAGATCGAATACTAAAATTAGAAAAGTTGTCGATCATTTGTATTTTGGATGACCGTTCTTTGATTTCGATCTTGTAGGGAACGGAGATCCACGATCCCGTCCTATCAGAACCGAACGATCATGATCTCATTTATGGTTTATGAGATTTAGGTATAAGATAAAGACTTCAATAAGGAGATCCGATCAGGGTCTCCTTTGAACCATTCGCTGTTGGGTCAAGGTCAAAACGGCGATGGCAGTGAAAACAGAAAGGATATTTATGAACGAAGCACCAAGAGCGGATCGTGTCCACATCGGGATCTTCGGTCGGACAAATTCGGGTAAGTCGTCATTTGTCAATGCGCTGACCGGTCAGGAGATCTCGCTCGTGTCGGAGGTGCGTGGAACGACGACGGATCCGGTCTATAAATCGATGGAGATCCATCCGATCGGAGCGAGCGTTTTGATCGATACGGCGGGCTTTGACGATGAGAGCATTTTGGGAGAGGAAAGGATGCGTGCGACCCGAAGGATATTGGACAAGACGGATGTGGCGGTATTGCTCTGCTCTTCAATGGATCTTTCCAAGGAGAAGGAATGGGTCGAGCTATTCAAAAAACATTCGATCCCGATCGTAGTGCTGGCAAATAAGATGGATGACATCGATCCGGTGGCGCTCTGTGAAAAGATCAAGGCGGAGCTGGGGCTTGATGCAGTGGCGATCTCGGCAAAGAATAAAGAGAATATCGATCTTGCAAGAGAAAAGATCGCTCAGTCCGCAGAGGTCGAAAGAGAGAGAACGATCTGCGGAC
The DNA here is from genome assembly GCA_030532705.1 of Peptostreptococcaceae bacterium. Classification (GTDB taxonomy): domain Bacteria; phylum Bacillota; class Clostridia; order Peptostreptococcales; family Filifactoraceae; genus JAUNKE01. The sequence goes on along the minus strand of JAUNKR010000002.1, from coordinate 81,752 downwards.
ATCTCGTGGAGGAAGGCGACATCGTTTTGCTGGTGATGCCTCAGGATATCCAAGCGCCAAAAGGAAGATTGATCATGCCGCAGGTCCAGACGATCAGAGATCTGCTGGATCATCGCTGTATCGTGATCTCATCGACGCTCGATCAGCTCAAAAATGCAATGGATATGCTCAAGGAGCCCCCGAAGCTCATCATCACCGATTCGCAGATCTTCCCGAAGGTCAAAGCGATGCAGCCGAAGGAGAGCACATTGACCTCCTTTTCAGTGTTGTTTTCACGATACAAGGGAGATATCGAGACCTTTGTCGAGGGGGCAAGATCGCTCGGGATGTTAAAAGCAGGAGATCGAGTGTTGATCGCGGAAGCCTGCACACACAATGCACTCGATGGGGATATCGGGCGGATCAAGATCCCGAACCTGTTGCGAAAAAAATACGGAGCAGTCGAGGTTGAGATCGTCAGCGGAGCAAATTTTCCGGAGGATCTGACAGGCTACTCGGCGATCATCCATTGTGGAAGCTGTATGTTCAATCGAAAACATGTGATGAGTCGTGTGCAAAAAGCGCAGGAGGCAGGGGTACCGATCACCAATTACGGTCTTGCCATCGCCTTTATGAACGATATGATGGACAGCATCAGCTATTGATGAAAAATATTGTGATCAGGAAGCTTCTACCGATCGATAGGTGAGGGGAAGCAATGGGAGCTCCGGCGGAATATCGGAAGGGAGCGTTCCGATGTCACTGAATTTTTTGATGAAGATGTGTATGATCCTTTTATAAGATCCAAGACTCCGATCGAAGTGTATTCGTTAAGGATCCTTTTGACCAGGCGAAAGGGAGCCTTTGTCTAACGGATAAGCCGTGAAGCAAAAAGGAACATCCCTAAAATAGAGAGCTGTTGTAGAATGAAGAACTCGTTTTGCAACAGCTCTTTTTGATCTTCAAAAGTTGGTGCTCGCAAGACTTCACCATGAAAGAGGATGATATAATCAATTTTGTTAAATTTGATATAAATATTCTGTGAAAAAGTTCGATAGTATTATAGGGGAAGTCCACGAGGGACAAAATATGCCCCGCAACAGATCGAAGCGGAGGACATCTAAGGAGATCATATCATGAAGACAAAACAGCTCTGTTTCACAGAAGAGGTGTAAATTGGAACGATATAAAAGGGAAAAGAAACTGCTTTCAGTCGTGATGGCTTTGGCTTTATTTTTTACCACGATATTTCAAACAGAGGTCTATGCAGATCCGGATCATGTGATAAGATCTACGGATGGAAGCATAAGTTCTGTTTTGGATAAGACAGACGCATCAAAGAAGACGGAAGGCGAAAAGACAGCTTTGCTCGATGGGACAAATACATCCCCGAGCGAGAAGCGGGAGACGAAGGATCAAGATGCGATGCTCCAAAATGTTGTATCGGCGGATAACAGCAAAGCGGACGGAACAAATGGGGCGAAAGACCCTTTGCCGAACCATGCGGAAAAAGCTTTAGAGCTTGACGCAAGTGCAGAGGATGGCTCCTCGATGCTTGAGGGAGCGTTTCCGGTCATGAGGAACAATGGGGACCCGCAAGATCTTTTGGGACTTAAGATGACACATCAGGCACATTCAAAGACCAAAGAACTTTTGACAAGAAGATTTAGCGGAAAGATCTCGCTCAATCCTTCCAGCAGCGGAACGATCAAGGACTATGTGATCAAGATCCGGATCCCGAAAAGCTATCTGGATCCGGACAGGACACCGGATGTTGAGATCGGAAATGTAGGCAGTTTGGACAGTTCAAAGATCCGAAAGACAAGATCCGAGATCGAAGGCGAAGATCATCTTTTGCAGATCGATATGGATCAGATCCCGGATAATATCCATATGGATATGACCTATTCATTCGCGCTGACACCGAGGATCACGCCGGAGCATTTTGCGGTAACGCCGAGGATCGCTCTTTACGAAAAGATAGGTGCAGAGGAGAAATTGCTTGGAGAAGAGCTTAGCAATGTGACCTTTGAAGCGAAATATCATCCGATCATCGATTTTGACAAGTCGATCTTAAGCCAAGACATCGGCTATGATCGATCGTATCGTGATGCGACAGCGCTGTTGCCTTATGCCGGAGAAAATGACGGACGCAATCTGTCCCAAGATCTTAGCAGATTAAAAGAGATCGAGTTTTATTATTCTTTTTCAACGGCGGCGAGCAACAGTTCTAACAAAACGGTCTCGGTGGACGGGGAGAATGTGATCGCGCATCAGCAGAGCTATGGTGATGGATTGAAGGATACAAGATTTGCGGAACAGATCCGTTTGATCGAAAAACTGACCTACATGGGCAGCGACGGGCAGCAGTATAAGGCATCCTTTGATCCGGCAAGAAATCCGGGATGGATCTTGCAGCCCGATGGTGAGACCTTGCACTATACGGTGCAGGCGACAGGCACCGGTTCGGCAGACAAGATCATCTATACGAGGCCGGTCAAGCTCAAACTCAAATTCCCGGGAGCGCCCGTCGTTCGTCCGGAGAATATCGATCAGGCGATCCTGCTTTCGAGCGAGGTCAGCGCGGAGATCACGCCGAAAAACTATGATCCGGCATTGGAGAATATTCAAACCAAGACGGATGACATTCGATTTAGATTTTTCGCAGACAATTTCAGTTTATCCGGCGTCTTTCAAAAAGGCAATCTGGAGTCCTATAAAAAACAGGTCTTTGTCGGATTCACACATCTGAAAGAAGCGGACACGAGATTTAAGCTCCATATCTCAAACAAGTCCGGCAAGGATATGAAAAAGATCATTATCGAAGATCATGATTTTGATGAGGTCTTTTATCTGCGCGGATTGAAGATGACAAGATCTTCCGAAGCCCTCATGACCGACATCGAGCAGATCAAGCTGGTCTATGAAGATGGCAGCGAGAGGATCTTGCCACATGATCAAAGTTCAAAAGATGCTTTGATCCCGCTGGATACAAAAACGGAGCAAGCCATTCTCGGTGAGATGCAAAATGTTCAAAAAGGGATCAAAAGCTGGGAAGCGGCGAAGAATGACTTGATGGATGATCCGGTCGCATCCAAGCTCGTGATCGAGATGAAGGATGATTTTGTTTTGGGAAAAGACAAGACCATCACTTTTGACGTTCATATGGGGATCCGAAATCCTTTTGCTTTTATGCTCGACCAAGAGGTGAGGGATAAGCACGAGACAAAGGATATCAACGGAGAAGAGCTGAAGCGTTTTGACAAACCGATCGACGATTCTTTGCAAAATACTCGAGAAACGACACAGGCTTATAATAAAGCGACCCTTTCTTTTGAAGCGGATGGCATAAAAGACCGTCAAAAGATCCTGTCAGACAGCTGGGTCCGATTTTCCGCCAAAAAATCTTTCATAAAGATCAGCAAATCGAACAGCCCCGTTGGCAGTACCGATCACAAAGTCGGCGGAAAGGTGATCTATCGTGTAAATTTGCAGGTCGCTTCGCTTCGACCGGATACGGTATTTCAGGATGCTTATTTCGTCGATCTCCTTCCGGAAGGACTGGAAGTGGAAAGCATCCTCCACAATGACCATGTATTTCTCGGAGGAGCAAAAGAGCGAGCTGAAAAATTCAAGTCGCAGTTCGGTTTTTCAAGATATGATCATAGGAGGGAAATGCCTCCGGAGCTTGAGATCATCAAAAACTACAAAGGCACGGGCAGGACGGCGGTCATTTTGAGAGCGCAGAAGGATCTTGCGGTCAGCGAGTTGCTCGAATATTCCGGAGGGCTCGGTTTCGCGATGGAATGCAGGATCACGGATCAGGTGGCGATCGAGAGCACCAACAGGGTCTATTTTTCATCGAGTAATATGAACGAGCTTTTTCAGAAGGTCGAAGCCGATGCACCGAGCAAGGTCCAAAACTTTCGCTCGATCTATGACGGAGCATCCGATCAGCATACGCATGCTTTGGTCGCTTCATCCGCCTTTGTCGTACAGAAAAGCAGCAGCATCAGTGCGATGAAATATATCTCGCTCGATCAGACCCATTGGGAGAGCGGCGTTCTATCGACACCATTTGACAGCCCTTTTTACTACAAGATCAAATTGTTCAACAATGCGGATAAGGTCAAGGATGTCGTGATCTACGATGTCTTGCCGATCATCGAGGATAAAAATTATGATCTGACAAAGCGCAATAGCCAATTTTCCAATCATTTGACGGGCAAAGTCGAGCTTTTGGGCAAGGCGAAGGAGCATTTTGACATCTACTATTCGACCGAGGCTTCTTTTGATGCACAGCAGGCGATCGCATCGGCTGACTGGAAAGATGAAACGCAGATCGGCACTGATTGGAATGAGGTCAAGTCGATCAAAATAGTCGTTAAGCCGGGCAAGGAGCTCGAAAAAAGAAATTATGAATTCATTCTGCCGATGCGTTCACCGCAAAGAAGCGATCATCTTTATGGCAAGGTCGCGACCAATAATTTTTTGATCCGATATCAAAATGTGACCGGCGGATTATCGAATTCGGTTTCCAATCGTCTGCCGATCCGAGCGATATCGCTCCAACCATCAGCGAAGGTAAGGATCCGTGTTGAGAAAAAATGGGTCGGAGCAGCGCAGGATAAAGCGATCGTTCACCTGTATGAAAGCGATAAAAAACTGGAAACGATCGAGCTTAAAGCGGCGGATCATTGGATCGGACATTTTGAAAAACCGGCTACGGATGATCACGGGATCAAAAAGAGCTACACGGTCAGGGAAGAGGCGATCGAAGGGTATGATGTTCGGATCGAGGGGAATATGAGGTCCGGTTTTGTGATCACGAATACCCAAAGATCATCAGGCGGAGGATCCGGAGCTTCAAGCACAGGAGGATCTAAGGAGCAAGTGGAAAAAGTTCCTTCAACTCCGAAGGAGGAAAGCAGACCGCCTGCCGAGCCTAAAAAGGAATTACCGCCGATTAGCGAGAGCATCATCCCAAAACCGCCTCTTGCATCTTCCGGCAAGGATCTCAAGGATCGCTTTGGTGGAAATGGCATCAACTCCGAGCAGATCGGAGACCATTTGACACCTTTGTTCAATCAGTTGGAGAAACGAAAACACAATGAAGAGAAAAATATGGTGATCCATAATGCACCGAAGACGAGTGCAAGAGGGCTGAGCTTTTTTATCCCGACGATCACTGCGGTGGAAACAGAGCACTGGAAGTTGGACGATGAGGAAGCGGATCAAGAATAAAAGGAAAATTTCCGATCGAAAACAGCAAAGGAAGGACGCGTATGGAAAGGATTTATCGAGGGATATTATTTATGATAGGATTTGTCGGCGTCGTATGGCATATCATGTCCGGGGGCATGGGGATGCTGATGTATTATACGGTGCTGTCAAATATCATCACGGTCTTGTTTTTGGCATACCTGATGACACAAAGAACACAAAATGACAAGACGCTTCGTTTGAAGGGCGGGGTGACGATCATGATCACACTCACTTTTGCGGTCTATCATTTTTTACTGTCGCCGACGGTGAGTGCGGAGGATTTTTATCAGATCGACAATCTGATCTGTCACTACATTCTGCCGCTCGGTTTTTTGGTGGATACGCTGTGGTTTGATCAGGTAAATTACAGAAGCTATGATCCGATCCTGTGGGGCGGTTTTCCGCTGGCATATTTTGTTTTTATACTGGCGAATGTGTGGTTTCTGAAGATCTCGATCCCGGGAAGCGCAGGACCGTCATTGGACAGTGTGTATCCATACTTTTTTATGGATGCGGAAAAATATGGATGGGCATCGGTGCTTCAATATAGCGTCGCGATCTTTGTCGTATATGTCACAGCCGGCTATGTGCTGTGTTTGATCAAGGCGACGATCGCCAAAAGACGATATAAAAAATGTGAATGATGTTCGCAGGGACCGATCTTTTAGCGTGGCAGCTCTTGCCGGCTGATTTTGTAGGGTCCAAAGCCCATCTTCGAAAAACTTCAGAGCATCTATGAGAAATTGTCGTTCAACGGTTTGAAAAGAAGCAAGCGGATAGACAACAGAAGATAGCAGGATGAGCTACAAAAAGAAGGAGCTTTGTACAGGATCAAAGCGGAAGATCATAACTTCCGTTTTCAGATCGCTGGGAACAAGGCTCCTTTTTGGTTGATTTATTCATTTTTGTAATGACCCGGTCTTGAGATCTTATTCCGATGAGCGTTCGGATTTCAGAGGACTGCCGATCCGAGCAGTTCATCGATCGCAGAAGGGTCAAAAAGTTCGGCGCACAGCTTGGATCTGAGGATCGCGCGGATCTTATCGGGCGCTTTTTTTGAATATAAAATCTTTGGAGCCGATCACGAAAAGCACCGCCGCTTCCAAAAGAAGAAGCAGATCGAAGGATGTGTCTTGTGTGGCGGCGATCGCCTGCCCTGCCGGAGAGAGTATCATCAAGTAGCGTAACGCCGGGGAAAGTTCGTTCAGGTCGATAAAACATCCGCCCCACAGACAGATCATCAACGCGATAAATGGTGCGGTCGTATCGACTCGTCCTTCTCTCGAATTTTGTAACAACAATCGGATCATCGCGGCGATGCAAAGGGAGTAGCTGATCCCTGCCAAAAGATTTTTGAGGCTGAACTCGCCGGAAGTGATCAAGATCATTGTGAAGATCCAGATCCCAAGCACAGCAAGCGAAGCAAAGTCGCTGCCGTAGGATAACAGATGACCCTGCGGAAGCATACGCATTCTCTTGGTGACTCTCCGACTGCCGATGCTGCCGAAAAAACCGCTGATCGTCAGCAAGGTAAGGAGTACGGCAAGCGTAATGAAGGCGATCGGATCGGGCACGAAGATCTCTTTCGGCGCTTGGTGATCCGCTGACTCGATGGTATAGAGCTGACGGAAATATTTCATACTGCTGTCGATCTTTTCTTGGAGCAGTTGTTTTTCTTCATCGGACAAGGGATGGCCGACCTTCTCCTTCGCCCAGGTCTCTGCGTGGAGTCTGCTTTTGAGGTATAGCACATTGCTTGCGATGATCTCCCGCACGCCCTGCGCTGAAAGCGAAGCGGAGGCACCTTCATAGTGTAACCCGGATCTTTCATTGTTTTGGAGCATTTCGCCAAAGCCCTTCGGGATCGTGAGAAGCCCTTCGGCTCTGCCTGTGACCAGAGCGATGGAAGAAGTTTTGGGATCGGCTTGCTCGATCGATAGCGCTTCGTGCTGTTCAAGTGCCAGGATCAAATTTTCGGATAGGGAGCTCTCATCCGCATCGACGATCATCAGATGGAGCGTCGATGAGGTCCTCTGTTTCGTCTCCTGTAGCATGCCGCCGATCAGAAGACTGAGGATCAGCAGAAGACAGAGCCCGATCTTGCCATGGACGCTTGCATATATTTTGAAGAGGGTCAGGGAGCACAGTTTTGATACAAAATGAGGTTTTGGATTGCCGAAAGGATCTTTCGATCCCTTTTTTTCGGACATTTGAACAGTCTGTATCGCTGGTCCTTGGTTTTTCTCGCTCGTCTTTTGAAAAGCCCGGATCGAAATTTTTCTTCGGTGCAACAGATTTTTCCCCAGGATCAGACTGATGGCGGAGAAGAACGCGATCTGAATGAATAGGGGCAACAGGAGCTGCGCTGTAGGAAGCTTTCGCTCGATCGATTCCAGTCCGACTAAGGCAAAATGAAAAATGCTCCATCGGCTCAGCTGTTCCAAAGGCTTTGAAAAATCGTTCGCCGGAATGATCGTGCCTCCGATCAATAGAGAGATCAATATGAAGGCATTGGCGATCTGTTGGGCGATGGTTGCATCCATCGTGAGAATGAATATCATGATCAGCACGAACATCGCAAAGAGAAGCAGCAGATAGAGTGCAAAGATCGCTACCGCATGGATCGGGATCAACGGTCGGACCTGATGATATGCGACCAGAACGAGCAGGATCGTCGGGAGCGAAAAGATCAGCGCACAGATCAGTTTGGAAAACACAAAGAGGATCCGTGAGCCTCCGATCGCATGAAATCGTGGCAATACGCCGAGACGGATCTCATCGGGGATGGTCTTGACGCTGTGAAATGCCATAAGCATCGCGAGCAAGGTGAGGATGGTCGCCGAGATCTTGTGCACGAGCGAGAGGCGAAGATCCGACGCGACAGCTTCCGCATCGAATTCCTGCTGTCTTGCCAAGATATTTTGCAAAAGCTTGGAGCCGGATTCCCGTATCAAGTCCTGTCTTTGCTTCGTATTGAGCGAGTCGGCATACGAAAAACGGTAGACGCCCAATGCGATCGCCTGATCATTGCGCATCACGTCCATGATCGAGGTGAAGATCGAGCGAAAGATCCGGCTTTCGACGGAATGATCATTTTGGAGCAGGACATGGATCGGATTTTTGCGATACGCATACGCATCGTAGAAAAAATCTTTCGGGATCGTAACGACGGCGACAAAACCGTCTTCGAGTGCTTTTTGCACTTCTTTCGGATCGCTGAGGATATGGACATCCGAGAAAAGCTCGACCTCACGGATCTGTGAGATCATCGAGCGGGACATAAAGGAGCTGTCCTGATCCAGGATCGCGATCGGGAAAGCCTGCACAAAATGTTCTGCCGAAAGATCTTTCATCCCGAATTGCATCAGGAGCATCAAAACAAAAGGCAGGATCCAAGCGATCCACCCCATCCCTCTTAGAAAAAGTTTCAGGTCTTTGTAGATAACTGCTTTGAATCCTGCCATGATCATTTAACCTCTGAGATCTGTCCGGCATGTAGATCGAGGATCCGATCGCTGATCGACTCCAATTCCCCGGACTGATGTGTTGTGAGCACGATGGTCGTGCCTTGATTTTTGAGACGAAGGATCATCTCCATGATCTGTTTTGCGGAAAGTGCATCCGAGCCGACCGTCGGTTCATCGAGCAATAGGAGCTTTGGGGTCTGCATCAGCGCAGTCGCTAAGTGCAGACGTCTTTTCATCCCGCCGGAATAAGCGGATACCGCGCTCTGCGCCTTGTCGCTCAATCCGAGTTGCTCCAACAGCCAGCGGCTGCGGATCGCGATCTGTTCCTTGCTCATACCGTAAGCGAGGCCCCAGAATTTGAGATTTTCCGCTCCGCTCAGGCTCTCATAAAGGGAAAGATCCTGCGGGACATAGGAGCGATGTTCCTCGATGCCTTCCGCAAAATGACAGCTCCCCTCATCCGCCTCGATCACACCGGCAAGGATGCCCAAAAGAGTGCTCTTGCCCGTGCCATTGTTCCCGCGAACGCCGAGCACCTCATTCGCATAAAGCTCGAGCGAGATGCCGTTTAGCGTTGGCGATTGAGCGGGATATTGCTTTTTTATATCTTGTAAAGTACAAATAACTTCTTTCATTAGTTTAGACTGCGGAATACTTCATCCAGGCCTTCACCGATCGTGGACATATTCTGATCGATCAAAGTTTCCAATTGCTCTTTGTCATAGTCTGAAATATCGACAGGGGTCATATTCGGTTTTTCGGCAGTCCCTTTTTGTGTTGCATTGATATTGATCGTTGCAGAAGGTCCAAAGGTGCTCTTGACATCTAACACATGGTCGATGCTGTTGTTTTCGCCGTCTTTCACCTCGATATCCAGTACCACAAAAGGCATCTCCTGGATCTTTAGATTATAGGTCCCGTAAGGGAAGAGGATATATTTCTGTGCCAGATCCACCGCATAGTCGATGACAAAAGTTCCCTGATACGGAATTTCAAATTGAAGGGATCCGGTATAGCTTTTGCCCTCTTTGTCATAGTCGTTGGAGACCATCAATTCGATATTGCTGTTTGCGGCATCGACTGCTTTCATACCGCCGATAACATAAAATCTTTCAGAGAACGAACCTTTCTCGACCGGTGCAGTTGCTTCATACACCATTCCGACGCTGTCATAATTGAAGATCAGCTGACGGACCGCTTCTTTTTCGACCGCGATGCTCCATTCCAAAAGCTCCGGATCGAAGTTTCCTACGAAAGATGCCGGATCTGCCTTGATCTCTTTTGCAAGCTCCAACAGATCATCCTCGGTCATTTCCGGTGTCATCGCGCCATACATGGAAGCATAGTTGGATGCGCCCATACTGGAAGTCATCTGACGGAACTTGGCATCTTTTTCAACCATATCGGCAAATGCAACGAATGATTTTTGGATATCTTCATTCGTCGGTTTGAAAGTATAAACTTTGCCTTTGAAAGTTTCGGCAAGCTGATCCAAGGTGATCTCTTTATCTTCGATGATCAGATTCTCTTTTGTGAAAGAGGCATTTACGATCTGATACCATTTTTGAAGATATTCTTCGAGGTCTTTTTTTGTGACATTGCCGAACAGTTCGGATGCATCGGTGATCTCCCCGTCGCTCAAAGTGTTGAGGATCTTACCGGTATCTCCGGCATAGTAATTGCCATCGCCCTCCGGCAGATAGAAGCCCATCGTTTTGAGGTCCATGTGGAATATCCCGCTCACCAGCGAGCTACCCTTCATATTCATTTCAAAATTGCTCAGGATATGATCTTCGCCGGAATCGATCTTCATCACGAATGAAGAATCTTCTAAAACAGATTGAATATCTTCCATCCCCTGACCCTGAACATTCGCTGTCATGGTGAGGTCGGTCGACACTTTATTATCTTGTGAGATCGCCGCTTCTGCTAATGGAGTGAAACGATCTGTGAACAATTTTGTATGGTATTGAAGGAATGGATTGCTCGGTCCACCGCCTGTAAACATACCTTTTAGCGCAAATGCTCCGATCCCGATCACAAGTACGGCGATCAAACCGAGGATCAAAGCCGGCGATTTCTTTTTCGGCTCGCTTGGCGGAGCGCTGAAACTTGTCGGTGCAGTCGATGCCGCTGCGGCAGGAATTTCGTTTACGACCTCTTTCGTCTCAGACGCCATTTCCCCGGATGGAGCGGATCCGTCCGGACTGCCCGCTGCTACAGGCTCCGTCCTATTCGAATCCGCATCGGAAATGTTTTCCGTTTCGGCGCCGGCATCCATCGCTGTTTCTTCGATAGAGCCATCCCCGCAATTTGAGCAGGACGTAGCCATATCCTCCATGGACTCGCCACAATTTTTACAATACTTCATAGTTCCTCCTAAATGAGTTAAAATTTGTGAGGCGGACAAAAGTAAGTGACCGCCTACCACGATTATAACACTAAAATAATAAAAATTCATTACAAAAATATTACAAACATAAGAATATCAGCCATTTACCCTTTATCGAATCGATGATGGAGCCCAATCGGAAAGAACATCCGCTCAGCGCGAGCATCCTCAATGTCAATGGACGGATCCTCATGCCGTTGACCGATGTTCAAAAGGCGCTTACGGAGCTTGGACTCCAAGCTGAAGTTCGATGGGAGCATGAGAAAAAGGAAGTCATCATTCAAGAGATAAAATAGTTTTTGAACAAGATCGTTTATTATTGTTCACAATTCAACCACTGTATAGTATAATATAGACAAATATTGAATGAGGAGGTTGTAGGATGAACGAAAACAATCAAAACGGACAGAACAATCAAAACAACGGAGGCAATGACTTTAAGCAAAGCGCAGAGAATTTTACAAGAGATGCGTCCGAGAAATTCGGACAGTTTGCGAACACTGCAAAAAAAGAGGGAATGCCTCTCCTGTCGACTTTTATGAATTTTGACAAAATGATTTCTACCAAGATCATCAAGGTGCTTTATGTGCTATTCATGATCGGAGTGATATTGACAGGACTTAAATTGATGTTCGTTCGAGATTACTTTACAGGCGAAAGACAGGTCTTGTTGGGACTCGCTGTTCTTCTTTTGGGACCATTTTTAGTCAGGATCTATGCCGAGTTTATGATCGTTCTTTTCAATATCAATGAAAATCTTGGAGAGATCAAAAACTCTCTTCGAAGATAATCGACAGATTCAAAACCTAAACTTAAATCAAAGAACCCGAGCTTGCTTCGGGTTCTTTATTATACGAAAATGGGTTATTTGATTACATCGATGCCCATATATGGACGCAGCACTTTCGGCACGATGACGGAGCCGTCCGCCTGTTGATAATTCTCCAGGATTGCCGCAACGGTTCGACCGATCGCCACACCGGATCCATTGAGCGTATGAACGAACTCCGGTTTTTCGCCTTTTCCTCGGCGGAATCTTATATTTGCACGTCTTGCTTGGAAATCTTCGAAATTTGAGCAAGAAGAGATCTCCACATAGCGTCCGTAGCTCGGCATCCAGACTTCAAGATCATATTTGAAAGCGGCGGTGAAGCCCAGATCGCCCGAAGAGATCTTGACCACACGATATGGCAGCCCGAGAAGCTGAAGCACTTTTTCCGCATCGGCAGTCAGGCTTTCCAACTCTGCATAGGACTCTTCCGGCTTGGTAAATTTGACAAGTTCGACCTTTTGGAATTGATGCTGACGGATCAAACCTCTTGTGTCGCGACCGGCAGAGCCTGCTTCCGCGCGGAAGCATGGCGTATAAGCACAGTATTTGATCGTCAACTCCTCCGCATCGAGGATCTCGTCCCGATGGATATTGGTCACAGGGACTTCCGCAGTCGGTACGAGGAAATATTCCAAGCCCTCGAGCTTGAACATATCTTCTTCAAATTTTGGGAGCTGTCCGGTCCCGATGAAGCTTTGTCGGTTTGCGATGAATGGCGGAAGCACTTCGGTATATCCGTGATCTGCCGTATGGGTATCCAAAAAGAAGTTGATTAAAGAACGCTCCAATCTTGCGCCATATTTTTTGTAAAGCGTAAATCTTGCCCCTGTGATCTTGCCGGCAGTTTCAAAGTCTAAAATATCAAGATCCGTTCCGACGTCCCAATGCGCTTTTGTTTCAAAGTCGAATTTGGTCGGCTCGCCCCATCTGCGGATCTCAACATTGTCCTCATCGCTGTCACCCTTCGGTACATTTGGATTCGGTACATTCGGGATGCGCATCATCTTATCGCGAAGCTCGGATTCTACCGATTTGACTTGATCGTCCAGCTCACCGATCTGATCGGATAGCTTTTTCAGATCCGCCATCAGTTCAGTGACATCCTTGCCCTCTTTCTTGTATTGAGGGATTTTTTTGGAATTTACATTTGATTCATTTTTGAGAACCTCTACCTTCTGCAATAGCTCGATCCTCTTATCGTCCAGTGCAACGACTTCGTCCAGCGAAAAGTCTTTTTCCCCGCGCATATCCATAAGCAACTTGATTTCATCAAGATTTTGTTTGATCCGTTTAATGTCTAACATAAGTCCTCCTTTTCGTAAATAAAAAAATCCCCGTCACATAGGACGAGGAACGTGGTACCACCTAAATTCAGCCGAAGCTCTTTGGGCTATAACGTTGCCAACGTGCAGGTTTGCCTGCAAGCTCAAGGGTAGATCCGGCAGCTATTCCACAGATTTTCACCGTCCATCTGCTCTCTGAAGGAAATCACAACCTATAGTCCCTGTCATCGCCGAGTGGAGCGCTTGTATCCAAGTCTCCTTGTTTTTGTTATCTTACCACTAAGTTACAAATATTGCAAGGCTTTTTTCGATAAAGGGCGAGAAAGCTCCCGCCCCTTCATGTTCCTGCAAGCGATCTTATTTTGTTTTATTTGCCGAGTCCGAACTGTTCCGTATCGATCCAGTCCATCGAAAGAATGGACCAGAAGTCTTCGGCAAGGCCATTGAGCACATAGTCATAAGGCAGCCATCCATAACCTTCTTCGCCCCATCCGGTGCCCCAGGAGTTTCGGATGAGCAATGCGCCGATGGTTTCGGTTTTGCATCTTGTATTTTTGATCTTTTTCTTGTCATCGTAACCTACTGCAGCGACCGCATGCCCCCATTCCGCCTTTTCGTTTTTGCAAGGATAGGGGATCGAGCCGGGCGCATCGGAATCTTCAAAGGATGGGAATCCGTAGAATCCGAACATCGACGGGATCCCTGCGGCAAGGTATTTTTTGACACTGTCGAGCACTTCTTTTTTGGTCTGTTTCTTGCCTAATGGGTCATGGCAAAAATAGGTGAGCGTAGTGTAGTTGTCCGCCATCGCGTACAAAAAACTGTCCGGGTCAGAGTCCCAATCGGGGTTGACATTGACACCGTCGAGCGTGTATGGGAAATATTTTTCATCCGGTACGCCGAAGAGCACGAGCGCACCCATTGCCGAGCGTAACCACCCGCCTGAATCGCCTTCGCTCATCATCAGCTTGCGTGTCGCTTTGTAAACGAAGAGGCGGGAGCCTTCGATATGAAGTCCGTAGGCTCTGCGCTGAAAGTATTCAACCATACCGACGGCGGCATTTGCCGTACAAGAGCCCAAGGTGAGCTGATCTTCGACCGGAGAGCACCATTCCCTGAGATCGACGGACTTAGGAAGAGTTTCTTTCTTTTTTTGATTGACGCCGAGCTTGTCCGAGATCTCCTTGATCTTCGGATGCTCGTCCGTATAGTCCCTCATATCCGGTAGAGGAGGCAGCCATCCGGTGTTGACAGGCTCTCCCGCTTTTTCGCCTTTGGTAAATCGCCGCTTTGCGTATGCGGCATACATATTACATCGTTTCATTTTCCACCTCCGATCTAAAGCTTGATATCTCTATAATCTTGTATCTGAAGGCCGGCGCTTTCGATATTGGCGATCGGATCATAGCTGCTGAGTTCTCCGAAATCCAGTCCGGTGATCTGCTCGATCTTTGCGATCGGGATCTGGTAAGTTTCGTATTCCCCATAAGCAAATTCGAGATTTTCGATCATATTTTTTTGTGTCTGCAAATAAGCGGTCGCCGAAAGCTCACGGTCCGGCTTGACGATAACAACCACTTTCCAGAATTCTGCCGGGATCTGATATTTTTTTCGATAGACGAGGTCATCGTCTCGAAATACCGGGCCGGTAAATACAGTCACACGCAAATTGTGTGCACGTGCATTCTGAGTAATGTAATCTTCGAGTCCGACCCAGATCTTTTGGTTGAGATTCTTGTGCTGCGGCGCACTGTTGGTAAAGTGGAAGGTATCTTCGTTTGCAAGCTCTGCATCTTCGCCCCAGTTCGGGTCATTTCGTCGGACGAGATGTCCTCGGTCGAGATCGTTCTGACTGTAGACCTCGTTGCCATATTGGTTCTTCTTGTCGATCCGCGGATCGAATTTCCAAGAATCGGCTGTTCTTGGGATCCGTACCTGATTTTTGCCGTCGATATTGACTGCGGTAAAATATGCAAGCCCGCGAGATCTACGCATCACAATCGAGAAGTGGACATAGTCGAGGACATAGCTTCCATCCTTGAGTCTGGAAACATCCTCCTCCATCGCAGCATTTAGTTTCGGCATCGGCACTTTGTATTTTTTGCCGAGGAATTGCGGGTCATAGCCTTTGGCACTTACTGATGGATCTGAGGAAGGCCCCGGTTCGATTAAGTTCGGTAACATGGAGTCGATCAGGAACTTCTGCTTGTCGGAAAGAGTCGGATACTGTTTGGCGATATCGCTGACGATCGAACTGATACGGACGCCCTCATTGGCGATCCACTCACCTTTTTTCTTCGGATCCGGAACGCCGGCATGATGCAATGCGACGAGCACCCACTGGTCGTTGAACACCGGAGAACCGGAAGAACCCGGCTCGGTATCGGTCAAATAGTGGATAAAATGATCGAGGATATTGCTCACTTGATTCTCACGCAAAGTGACGGATTTTGGGCCGCCCTTTGGATGCTGAATGATCGAAACATACTCGCCGGTCAGGATCTTGCCGGCCATCGGCTCCAACGGAATCATGCCAAAATCTTCCAACGATCTTCCACTGCTCTTATTATCTTTGACCGCTACGATCGTATAGTCGAGCTCCTCATTGGTGATAAATAGTTTGTCCGGATCTAAACGATAGTTATAAGTAGGGCAGGGCATAAAATGGATGTCATCCTGAAAATTGAATTCGGCGATCGAATGTAGCGCAGATTCCGGAGAATCGATCACATGATTGTTGGTCATCAGCGTGAATGGTGCGATCAAAAAACCTGTTCCATATCCGACGACATTTCCCTTGCTGTTTCGGATCGAGATCCGACAGATCGCATTGCTTACCTTGAGTCCCATCTCGAGATAGGAGATCGGGAACAGATCGCTTTTGCCGAGGATCCGCTCGATCGCAATGCTGTCATATTTTTCGATGATATTTTGTCGGGTCGAAAGCATCAGACCCTCTTTCTTCGATCGAGGGCTCGGTTTTTTCTTATCTGAGGCGGACAAAAAACGCTTCAACGCTTCCTGCTCGATCGTTGCCTTTTGTGCTTCATAAGCTTCTGCGGAAATGTTTTGTCTTCTTACGTTCCCTTTTAACATAAAATCACTTCCTTTATCAAAATCTTAAATAGATGAACCGACAAATTTTATGTAGAAATATTCGAATTGGCAAAATATTATTAAAAATATTATACAATAGGAGTTGGAAAGTGTCAAAGAATACGCTCATATACTCTCCGAGAGATACGGCTCAATAATTTAACATCTCAAGCACCCCCTCCAAGCTAAAAAATTGACTTTCTCGAGACCCAACTATTTTTTATATTTTTATTTCCTTTTATCAATATTGTAACCTTTTTGAAAAGATTTTGAGATGATGCTATTGTATAATGAAGATGGGACTCGTTTGAATCAAAGGAGGTTTTTATGAAAAAAATTAGATGGATAGGGCTGGTATTGCTGGTGTTCCTAGTGGGGACGGTATTTGTTTTTGCGGACAAAAAACCTTCCGAAGAGCCGGACTATAGCCAGCCGATCAAAGTGGTAGTGAAAAATAAGATATCCGATCCGGATAAGGAATTCAAATTTATTGCATCCGATAATAGAGAGATCCCATTTATTTCAAATAAGCTTAATGACAAGACCTATGTGTTGGCACCGCTTGTGAGTGAGAAAGGGATGAGCTTGAAGCGGGTAAATCCGGGCAACGTGGTCTCAATAACGGCTTATACGGGCGAGATCTTTGTGCAAAATATGGAGAATATGAAAAAGATCCAAAAGATGGTCCCACAGTTTAGAGCAATGTATAATTATGTTGAAGAGAGCGCTTCTCCAAGAGATTCGGCTACAAAATCCGCACCTCCGGGCGCAGCCGGCGAAAGCGGTTCGATCGATCAGAGCAAGAGCAGCGAGACCAATGTACAGGTGAAGGGGGTCGATGAAGCGGACGTCGTCAAAGTGGTCGGCGATCGGATCTACTACCTAAGCCCCAGCAAACTATATATTGCAAAAGTTGATCAGGGTAAGATCGTAGAAGCAGGTAAGATCGAAGCAAACATCAAGTATGGACCGTTCGAGATGTATGCCGATGGCGACAGAGTCGTTCTGATCGGTTCCGAATACAGAAACCACAAGGAATATACCGTAACGATGATATATGATGTAAAAGATGCGAAAAATCCGAAACTTTATCGCACGCTTGCGCAAGAGGGGAGCTATTCCTCTTCGAGAAAGGTCGGAAAGCAGATCTATTTGGTATCGACGACCTATTTGTATGATACGGTATCTATTGCCGATGGAGAGATCAAGAGCACTTCACTCGATCTGGCAACGCTCCGCTGTTTCCCTCCTTATATCACCGATTCGATCACGACAGTCTCAAGTTTTGCGATCGACAACAAAGAGGCGACGGTACACAACAATTTTATCGGTGAGGCGCATGACATCTATATGAATGACAAGAGTCTGTATGTCAGTTATACGGAATATCATAGGGGTGGATGGATCCCAAGACCTGTTCCTTTTGAGGGCGGTCAGCTTCGATCGGCGGGGCTGTCAACGAATTCATTGGATGAAACGATCAATATCACACCGGAAGATGCATTTTTGGACAAAACGATCATCAAGAAGTTCAGCATCAATAAAGGAAAAGTGAGCTATGTCGGAGAGGCTAAGATCAACGGAACGCTAATCAATCAATTTGCGATGGATGAGAGCGACGGATATTTCCGCGTGGCACATACAAGAGATTTTGACAGTGGATCCGAAGTATCCGTATTTGATAAAAATATGAAGCCCATCGGTAATCTCAAAGCGATCGCACCGGGAGAAAAGATCTACTCCGCACGTTTTATGGGCGAGAAGCTTTATCTTGTGACCTTCAAGCAAGTCGATCCGTTCTTTGTGATCGACCTTAAAAACCCGAAATCACCAAAGATCTTAGGCTATCTCAAAATCCCGGGATACAGTGATTATTTACACCCTTATGATGAAAATCATATCATCGGATTCGGAAGAGATACAAAAGTGCGTGATTATGGTGCGACCATCAATATGGGCATGAAGATCGCTATGTTTGATGTGACCGATGTCAAAAATCCAAAACAGATCTCCAATGTTTCGATCGGAGACCATGGTACCTATTCCGAACTTTTACAAAACCACAAAGCATTGATGTACAATGCGGAAAAGAACTATTTCGGCTTCCCGATCTCGATCAGTAAGCAACGAGAGGGCAAAGAATATTGGTATACAGATACGGTATTCGAAGGCGGATATGTTTACGAGATCACCAAGGACTTTAAGATCAAATTCAAAGGTCAGACCGAGCATAGAAATCCGGGACAAAAAAATGATGACCGATATCAAATCGATCGACTCGTCTATGTCGGAGATTATATCTATTCGATCTCATGGAGCCAGATCTCATCCAATCGTGCATCCGATATGAAAGAGATCCAAAAGATCTCATGGAGCTGGTAAGGATTTGAACAAGAGCATAGACAAAGTTGCGACAAGATAATGACAAGATAATAAAGTGGGGATCTATTATAAAATAGAACAGGACCCTTGATGTGAGTTGCTCTTCCGAATTTAGATCATATGATCTAATTCTCGGGGATTTGCCTCCATCAAGGGTCCTTTGTATTACTGTTGCTTTTAAAGTTTTTTAGAATCTATAGCTGTCCTTTATGTCTTTGGGCGGGTGATCATAGAAGTGATGCCTTCGTATATTTTTTATCATAAAGGTCGGTTGAAATTTGAAGTGGACAACACAAGTAAGAAAACCCTAGGGTATGCTTGGATCTATTCTTGTGTGGTCGGTGGAACTTCGACGGTCGGCGTTGTTTTTTTCGTCATCAGGCTTTGGACGAAGGATTTGATATCGATGCCCATTCCTTCGGTCAGACCATCCGTGATCTGAGTGGTCGCCTTGACGATATCGCCGACGATCTTAGCATTTTGTGCATCGCCATACATCGTGATCTTGTCCACATTGGTGAGCGGCTCGGCAACACTTTTTGCGATGTCCGGCAATTTGTCGAAGTACATTTCAAGGATCGCAGCTTCGCCATATTTTTTCATCGCTTCCGCTTTTGCGTTGATACCTTCCGCTTCTGCGAGCGCTTTTGCACGGATCGCTTCCGCCTCCGCTTTACCGATCTCCAAGATCCCTTGCGCTTCACGCTGTTTTTCTACCAGTCTTGCCTGTGCTTCCTGTTGTCTGCGGTACAATTCCGCATCCGCCATCTGCATCTCTTTGAACTTATCCGCTTCTGCCTGTTTTTCGATCTCTGCTTGTAGAACTTTTTGGCGAACAAGAACTTCTTTTTCGGTTTTTACAAGGTTTGCCTGAGCGGTTTTTTCCTCGATGATCGCACGGCGCTCTTCCATTTGGATCTTGTATGCCGCATCCGCTTCTGCTTGCTTCGTATCTTGTTCGATCTTAAATTCTGCGACACGAACGGCAAGCTCTTTTTGTTTGGATGCGATCTCGGTCTCGGCCAAAACTTCCGCATCATTAGCCATCTTTTTCGCTTCGGAGGTTGCTATCGCAACGTCACGATCTGCTTGCGCTTTTGCGATCTGTGCTTTTTTACGGATCTGCGATACGTTGTCGATACCGAGGTCCACGATGATGTTATTTTCATCGATCACGGATTGCACATTAAAGGAGATGATCTCAAGACCCATTTTGCGAAGATCCGGCACCGCGTTCTCCTGAACCTTTTCGACGAAGGATTTACGATCCTGTACGATGCTCTCAAAAGGCATACTACCGATGATCTCCCGGGTATTACCTTCCAGAACGTCTTTCACCTGCGCGATGATATAATCGGGTGCACGGTTCAAGAAGTTTTGTGCCGCCAACTCGATCAGCTCTTGATCCGCCCCGATCTTGATCTTGACAGCACCGTCGATCTTTACGTTGATATAGTCATTTGTCGGAACGAAGGAGTCCGTTTTGACATCGACAGAGACCATTTCGAGACTCAATTTGTCCAGACGTTGCAAGAAAGGGATCTTGACACCGGATTTTCCGATGATGACCTTCCTTTTTCCAAGTCCGGAAATGATGAAAGCTTTATCCGGTGGCGATTTGATGTACCACAATGGGATGGTAACGATCAATAAAACGATGATCACGGCAACTGCGCCGAGGATATACATAAGATCCATAAAAACCTCCTAATTTAAAATGTTTTCTTAATGATATTATACAAAAAAGAAATCGGCTAGTAAATCATCAAATGGTTACAAATTGGATACAAAAGAGGATCTGTTGGATCGGGGGCAAATCTGATGGGCCATCGATCACTCATAAATACTGCCAACATAGAATAGGGTTGCTATAAGATCCCAATTTATATTTGGGGGCATTTCCTTGCCGGTATTACTGGAAGATCCGTCCATGTCCTCGACCCGGGATACGACGGAACCTAAATAATCTTTGAGTGATGAGTCCTCTATTGCTGAAATGTAATGTTCCATAAAGTTTATAAATTCGTTTCTATTCTTTATTGTTCCGAGCATTTCGATATATTTGTTCATATTTCCATTCCCTTTTTGACTTTCTTCATAAAAAAAGTCAATGATTTCTCACTGACCTTTGTTAAGCTTAAGGGGCATCGAAAGAAGTCCCTTGATCCTATTAAAGCAATTTTGCTACTTCTGCATCCAACTCTTCAGGAGAGTATGTTGGAGAAAATCTTTCTACAACATTTCCTTCACGGTCGATCAGGAATTTTGTAAAGTTCCAATTCAATTCACTGCCACGGAAAATCTGTGCAAGGCTTGCCAATTTTTCAAGCAATCCGCTGGAAGCCTCATTGCTCTTGTCCTCGCCTTTTGCATTTTTAAGGAATACGAACAGAGGATCCGCATCCTTTCCGTTTACATCGATCTTTTCAAAGTTTTCGAATGTAACGCCATAGTTCAGCTCACAGAACTTAACTGTTTCTTTTCCGTCTTCCTTGTTTTGATTTAAAAATTGGTTGCAAGGGAAACCAAGGATCTCAAATCCGTCCTTGTTGTACTTTTGATACAATGCCTCAAGACCTTGAAGCTGTGGTGTAAGACCTCAAGCAGTCGCGATGTTTACGATCAAAAGGACCTTTCCTTTGTAGTTAGAAAGTGGAATCATTTCGCCTTCCACATTTTTTACTTTAATATCATAAATACTCATTGTAAAACCTCCTATAAATATTCTTTATAAAGCTTATAAATTATTTTTATCCGATTTAGAGGTATTCTAATCACAAAAAGAAAAAACCGGCCAAATATTCAGTTCGACGCTTTGGAAATCTTAAAGATGATTTGATAAAAAGTCCGGCATCCGATCGCTGCTTATAGAAAAAAGTTATCCGGGGATGCAAAGAAAAAAGAGGAAAGCAGAATTAAATTGAAAATTTTACTAAAAATTATTCTTCGAGCAAAGAAAAGCTCGAATGAAAAGCAAGTTGTTTCAATGGTTTTGATGTGATAGTGGAGCTTATAAAATTTTTTTGAAAATATTTTTGAAAAAGAGTTGACAAGCAGTTAGCCATATGATACTATATAGTTGTTAGTTGAAGCTAACACATTCTCCGAAAACATAACCTTAGTTAATACCTAAAACACAAAACCGCTGTAGCCGCAGCGGTTTTGTGTTTTTTATCATCTCGATTTTTAATGCTTAGCTCTTCGATATCCGGCTGCTTGTGCCTGCTCTTCGGTTTCGAACCGACGCATTAAGCTAGATTACTTTTCCGAAAGAATTTGAAGCACATTTCTATCGGGAAAAATTCTTAGTCAAAAAGTTTTTTGATCAGTCTCTTGATGGATAAACGCTTGCGTCGATAAAGCTGATCATAGAGCGCTTTTTTCGGGTCGTTGAGCATACCCATTCCTTTTTTTCCATAGAGCGGATTGATCGCTTTTTTGATCTTTCTTTTGATCTTACCGGTCGTCATCGACTTGATCTTTTTCTTTAGGCTGGGTTTTCTTATTCCAAATTTCATATCGTCCTCCTTATTAAATAAGATCGAAATATCACAGTTGGCTTTCCGGATCATAAACATTTCTTATGTGTAGAAGCATAGCGGTTTTTATTCGATTTTCAAAATGCTTATGCAGATTATATAACCATTTGGGGCAAGGAGCAATCAATATCAGATAAAAACAGGAAAAAGATAGACGGATCGCGGGGGATGCAAAGTTTTTTACACGATCTTGAAAGATCCGCAGAGCCGGAAGGATAAAACTTGCGGCTCTGTACAGTCTTGGACCCGGATTTATCCTTTTCAGATCATCTCGATCGGATCGAATAAGAAGGCGGAGCCGATTCTTTGAGCATGCTTTCAATGGATCGGAAGACCTCATACTCCGGCGCTGTAAGATCGATGCGGCTCCTTGTGGTTGAGGCCATTTTCAAAATGGATGAAGGGGGCTGTTTGCAGCATGGGGCTTATGCAAGATCCATCGCAAAAAATCTTTTTCGATATGCTGTGAGATATGTTCTTTTTTGGGGATCTATGGTACAATATATTGTTAGATATAAAATATTAAAGTAGGAAAAGTTCAGGAGGATAAAATGGCAAAAAGAGGTGGATTCCCGGGCGGATTTGGCGGCGGAAATATGAACAATATGATCAAGCAGGCGCAAAAGATGCAAAAAGAGATGCAAAAAGCGCAGGAGGAGCTGGCGACAAAAGAAGTGGAAGCTTCGGTAGGCGGCGGTGCAGTGGTCGTTCGTGCGAATGGGGCGAAGTCGATCGTATCGATCAAGATCAACCCGGAGGTATTGGATCCGGAGGATGTGGAAATGATCGAGGACTTGATCTTGACAGCGGTAAATCAGGCTTTGGATTCTGCAGAGGAAATGATGAGCTCATCGATGAGTAAGATCACGGGCGGAATAGGCATTCCGGGGCTATTCTAATGCAGCATTTTTCAAATCATATCGATAATCTGATCGAAAATTTGGCACATTTGCCGGGCGTTGGGAGAAAGACCGCCCAGCGATTGGCATTTCATATCATCAATATGTCTTCAAAGGATGTAAGCGCTCTTGCGGAAAGCATCGTCAATGCGAAGCAAAATATCACATACTGCGAGGAATGTTGTAATATTGCGGACAGCTCGCCCTGTGCGATCTGCAAAAACCCATCACGTGACAATTCGATCATCTGTGTGGTGGAGGATCCTCGGGATGTTGCAGCGATGGAGCGGATCCGTGAGTACAATGGCAAGTATCATGTTTTGCACGGCACGATCTCACCGATGGATTCGATCACGCCGGAGATGCTCAAGATCAAGGAGCTGATGACTCGAATGGCGAACAAAGATCTGAAAGAAGTGATCTTGGCGACCAACCCGACGATCGATGGCGAAGCGACGGCGATGTATATCGCTCGTCTGATCAAACCGCTCGGGATCAAGGTGACACGGATCGCGCATGGACTTCCGGTGGGGGGCGATATCGAGTATGCGGACGATGTGACGATCACGAAGGCGCTGGAAGGCCGCAGAGAGTTATAAATCGGATCTTATCCCGCGGCTTAAGGGAGAAGGTCTTCTGCTGATCGCCCGAAAGATCATTCGTCGATGATCGGCTATCTGAATAGGGAATAAAAAGGTTAGATACGGAGAATAAAAATGAAAGATATCAGTTTGTTTGACGTGATCGGTCCGAATATGATCGGTCCGTCCAGTTCGCATACGGCAGGCGCGCTTCGAATTGCGGCGATCGCCTATAAAATGATGCGAGGAAATATCGTTTCGGCGGATTTTGTGCTATACGGTTCATTTGCAAAAACCTACAAGGGTCACGGGACCGACCGTGCATTGCTTGCGGGCATCATGGGTTTTGGCACGGAGGACGAACGGATCAGCAACTCTTTTGAGATCGCGGATCAGATCGGTCTAAAGTATAGTTTTCAGACTGACGAAAAAAACAAAAATGTTCACCCCAACACAGTACAAATCACCCTAAGATCAGAGGATGGGCATCAGATGGTCATTATGGGCGAGTCGATCGGAGGCGGCAATGTACAGATCACTCAGATCGACGATGTCAAGCTGATGTTTACCGGACAGTACAGTACGCTTATCATCAGCAATATCGACCATGCCGGCGTGATCGCACATATCACGAGCACTTTAGGAAACCTGGAGATCAATATCGCCTTTATGCGAACTTACCGTGAAGAAAAGGGTAAAAAAGCATATACGATATTGGAAACCGATGAGAAGATCGATCCGGAAGTGGCGGATCTGATCAAGCTCAACAAGTATATACTGGATGCAAAGGTTATAGAAATGTAGGGGAATATGGAACAGATAAGAAAATATGATTTTGTGGATGGCATCAGCCTGCTCGAAAAAACGGCGGAGCATAAGATGTCGATCGCTGAACTGATGCTTCATCGGGAGATGGAAGTGTTCGGCAAAAGCGAAGCAGAGATAAAGAGTGCATTGCAACATAGCTATAATATTATGAAAAAGGCGACGCAAAAGCCTTTGGAAAAGAAACTCAAGACGATGGGCGGTTTGATCGGAGGGGAAGCGATCCTCATGATGAAACGACCTTCGCCGATCAGCGGAAAATTCTTTCAGAAAGTGATCGCCTATTCGATGGCGGTGCTCGAGCAAAACAGTTCGATGGGACTGATCGTTGCAGCACCTACGGCAGGTTCTTCGGGTGTGATCCCGGGGTCTTTCGTCGCGATCCAGGAAGAGCATGATCTTGCGGACGAAAAAATGCTGGACGCCCTTTTAACTGCGGGAGCGATTGGGTATATCATTACGAGAAATGCGACAGTATCCGGTGCAGAAGGAGGCTGTCAGGCGGAGATCGGTTCGGCGGCTGCAATGGCGGCGGGCGCGATCGTCGAACTTTTCGGCGGTACACCGAAACAGGCTCTGGATGCGGCATCGGGAGCGATCGCCAATATGCTGGGGCTGGTTTGTGACCCGATCGCAGGACTGGTAGAGTCGCCATGCCAAAAGAGGAATGCAATGGGCGCGACCAATGCGATCATATCGGCGGATATCACGCTTTCAGGCGCAGGAAATCCGATCCCGTTCGACGAGACGGTATCGGCGATGTATCTTGTGGGAAGAACGCTTCCGTTTGAGCTTCGCGAAAGCGCATTGGGCGGATTGGCAGGCACACCGTCCGGCTGTGCACTCAACTGTAAGATCTTTGGCTAAAAATTTTTGAACAGAATTCACGAGTTTAGCCTATATAAATTCCACAAAGCTATCATATAATTGGACAAAAGGAGAAGTATGAAATATATCTCGCTATCCTCGGGAAGTTGTGGCAACAGCCATTATATCGAAGGAAAAGATACCAAGGTGATCGTGGATGCAGGGATCAGCGGTAAGAAGATCTATGAGCATATGATGATCCATGGCAAAGATTGGAAAGAGCTGGATGCGATCTTGGTGACACATGAGCATTTCGATCATATCCATGCGGTAGGGATCCTCAGTCGAAAGTTGGACCTTCCGATCTATGCAACGGAAAAGACCTGGGAGATCATGAGCAGGCATATCGGCAAGATCGCTGAAAAAAATATCATGGTATTTGAAAAAGGAGAAACATTGGGCATCGGCTCACTGGAGATCGATACCTTTGCGATCAGTCACGATGCAGCGGATCCTGTAGGCTATGCCTTTCGACAAAATGGACAAAAGATCGCGATCGTGACGGATCTTGGGATGGTCACCGAAGAAGTGTTTGCGAAGATCAAAGGGGCGGATATCGCGGTGATCGAATCGAATTACGATGAACATATGCTCTCATATTGTAGCTACACACCGCAACTGAAGCAACGGATACGATCGGAGCGTGGGCACTTGAGCAATGCGGAGGCGGGCTATCTCGGTACGGCATTGGCTCGATCGGGAACGAGAAAGATCCTGCTTGCCCATTTGAGCAAAGAGAGCAATCTGCCGCAGATCGCTTTTCAAACGGTCGGTACGATCCTGACATCTCAAGGACTCGGTCCAAAAGATGTCGGGCTGGATGTTATGTTAAGAGGAAAAGTTTCGAGAATGTACTCCATCGAATAAGGAGGTTTGTATGAAGTCAAAAAATTATTTGGCACTATCTTTGATCGGCGCGCTTATGGGAAGTATGATCACCTTTATGACGATGCCTTTCTTTACAACGAATTTAATAAAAGTCAATGAGACGGCAACCACCCCTTCGGCGCCTCAGAATAACTCGACGATCAACATCGTCGGCGGACATGAGACGGACAATATCTATAAAGCGGTCATTGCCAAAGCGATGCCGTCGGTCGTAGGGATCACGACGACCAATAACCCGCTCAAGAGCGTTCTTGGCGAAGGTTCGATATCGGGTCTTGGAACAGGTGTCATCATCGACTCTCGCGGATATATCCTGACCAATTCTCATGTGGTCGATGACGGAGCGGCAAGACATGTCACCGTGATGTTTGACGATGCGGAAAGCGTACCGGCGGAGATCTTATGGACGGATAAAACGATGGACTTGGCAGTGATCAAGGTGGAGAAAGAAAATCTACCGGTGGCGGAGCTTGGCGATTCCGACAAGGTCGAAGTCGGCGATATCTCCGTAGCGATCGGAAACCCTCTGGGTCTTGAATTTCAGCGCACCGTGACCGAAGGGATCATTTCAGGGATGGATCGTACCATCCTGGTGGAAAATCTGATCGGACCGCCATCCAAGATGGAAGGGCTGATCCAAACTTCCGCAGCGATCAATCCGGGGAACAGTGGAGGACCGTTGCTCAACCGCAAGGGACAGGTCATCGGTATCAACTCTGCAAAAGCGGGAGAAGGGGAAGGACTTGGCTTTGCGATCCCGATCAATGTTGCAAAACCGATCGTGGAGCAATTTATAAAGAACGGATCTTTCCAAAAAGTCGTGATGGGCGTTACCGTTTCGGATGCGGCTGTGTACCAGAAGCACAACAATCTGGATTTCGGGATCGATGAAGGCGCGATCATCATCAAGATCGAAAAAGACTCCATCGCAGCGAAAAACGATCTTCAGGTCAATGACATCATCATCGAATTCAACGGTAAAAAGATCAAAGAGCGTGAAGATCTGCTCAGACAGCTTTATACGATCAAGGATGGCGATAAAGTCCAAGCGGTCGTATGGCGATTTGAAGAAGAAGTGAAAGTGGAGATCCAGTTCTAAGCGATGACGGATCGGTGAAGGATAGGACATAAGAGAGATCTTGTGCGACTGAAAACACTTGAAGCAAAAGCTGTTTAGACCGTGGAAGATCCAACGAAGATCGGTCGGTGGACCTGGAGATCTAAGAACTTTTGATGATACGGACTTTAAGAACGATAGGCTCCTTCCCATGTGGGAGGAGTCTTTTTTGTACATAAAAAAGTCCTGCGCAAAGGGGAGCGCAGGACTTTTGTCATTCGGGGGAGAATGACGATTTAAGGGAATCTCATTAAAAAATTTTGTGCAGAGGTATCGGTCGCTCAAAGCCGAGCGGCTGTTTTGCAAGCTTATAAAAAGCTCGCATCGCTTAACACATTCGGTAGGGTATGGATGATAACATCCCGCTTAAAAGTGGGATCACAGTCGAATGACCCAAAGCGGACCGCCGGCTGATGCACTGTACTTCAGTTCATCGACCAATGTTTCTAAATCCCAAGTTTTTTGGGTATTTTCGATCGAATTGGAGTCAGCGATGATCGCCTTTCCGTTTTCGTCCAAACCGATGATCAGGATAAAATGACCGCTGCTTTGGCTGAAGACCCCATTTTTCATCAAGGCGGCGAACACATTTCCTTTTTGAAGCTCCTTGCGGATCGCATCAGCATTATAATTCTTAAAGGAAGCGCTGTCCAAACCGAAGGCATTCGCACCTTGAGCCAAGATCCCATGATAAGAGCCGCTTTGTGATGCGTGATAACCGTTGGCGCTTGCCCAGTCTGCCGATCGAGTCGGCGTCAGATCTTTTTTGGAAAGATTGCCGACGAGCATCGCCAGTGTGGTCGGACCGCATCCATACTTGTCGATCGGGTCCTGTGCGCCATATAGGTAGTCCTTCCAACGCACATCATGCTGATTATAGTAAACGAAGTTTTGGATATTGCCGGGCAAGATCACTTCGCTGCTGACATTCTTTGATTTTTGTTTTTGAGCGACCTCAACGGAGGAAGCCTTTTTTGCACTGCTTCCGTACGCAGTATAGATCAATGTTTTTGGTTTATCTTCTCTCTTGACTCGGCTGAGTGTTCCCACTCTGGTCGCCAGATGATCCAAGCCGTTTGAGGTGAATGTGCTCACCTTTTGTTGTGCAGTGACGATATCATTTGCGAGTGTTTCCCAATCCAGTTCGACTCCCAGCTTATCGCCAAGCGCCAAAGAGATCCCGGCAAATGCGACCGTAAAACTGCTTACGAAAGTCAAGACGAGTTTGGCAAAGGTTGCGATGCTTGAACTCATAAAAATTCCTTTCTTATACCGATACAACATCCTTGTTGTACGACTTTTTGAAAACGATCCTCGGATCCAAAAAGTTTTTGCAATGATCGAATGAAATGGCAAAAGCGGACCATTTGAACCGAATCGAATGCTCCTTTTACAAAATCATTGATATTCATTACATTTGATACTATAATATAGTAGAAACAAATTCAGGAAAGGAGAAGTACAATGATTTGTTTTGAACATGTGACCAAGACATATCCGTCTTCTCAAGGCGGCGTTTACGATCTTAGTTTTCAGATCGAGGCCGGTGAATTTGTCTATGTGATCGGAGAGTCGGGTACCGGTAAAAGTACGATAATCAATCTCCTTATTAAAAATATCGACCCGGATGAAGGAAAGATAAGACTATCTCATATCGATTTATCTTCGGTCGAGGAGGATGATCTGCCGATGTTTCGGCGCAACTTCGGCATCATTGCAAACTCGGTGGGCATGATGATGGATCAGACGGTCCGCCAAAATATCGCATTGCCGCTGATCGTTCGTAGGGAAAAACCTCGCGTGATCGATCGGGCAGTCGATGCAATGCTCGGTTCGGTCGGGATCAAGGAGATCGCAGATAAAAAAGTACAACATATATCCGGCGGGGAACGCGCGAGGGCAGCGATCGCCAGAGCATTGATCACCAATCCGCCGCTGATCTTGGCGGATGAACCGACGGCAGGATTGGATAACGACACCGCTTGGGACATCATCAACCTCTTGGAGCATTTTAATCATCAGGGGACGACCATTTTGATGGCGACCCATCAAAAAGCGCTCGTCAATCTGACGAGAAAGAGAGTGATCATGCTCCGCAGAGGGCGGATCTACTCGGACCGAAAAGCCGGGCGATATGTGAGTTTTGAATAAGTATGAAATGTGGAAAAAGATAAATAACAGAACAAAGGAGAATTTATGGTAAAGCTGATATCATGGAATGTAAACGGGCTGCGTGCCAATTTGAAAAAAGGATTTATGGATTATTTTAATGAGATCGATGCGGATATGTTCTGTATGCAGGAGACCAAAATGGAGCAGGGGCAAGCGGAGATCGATATTCCGGCATACAAGGAATATTGGAACAGCGCACAGAAAAAAGGTTACTCCGGCACGGCGATCTTTACAAAGCAGGAGCCTTTGTCGGTGAGTTATGGCATCGGCATCGAAGAGCATGACAAAGAAGGACGTGTCATCACGGCGGAATATGAGCATTTTTATCTGGTGACCTGCTATACCCCGAATTCTAAATCCGAGCTGGAGCGACTTGACTATCGTCAGGTATGGGAAGATGAATTCCGCTCCTATCTGAAGGCGCTGGATGAGAAGAAGCCGGTCGTGCTTTGTGGAGATCTCAATGTGGCGCATAAGGAGATCGATCTGAAAAACCCAAAGACCAATCGACGCTCGGCAGGATTTACCGATGAAGAAAGAAACAAATTCACGGAGCTTTTGGAGGCGGGCTTTGTCGATACTTTCCGTTTCCTATACCCTGATCAGGAAGGCGCTTATACCTGGTGGTCCTACTTCGGAAAAGCACGGGAGCGAAATACGGGCTGGAGGATCGACTATTTCGTCGTGTCCGAAAGGATCAAAGACAAGATCGTTCGTGCCGAGATCCATGCCGAGATCATGGGATCGGATCATTGCCCGGTGATGCTGGAGCTTGATTTTTAGAACTCGATCAAATAAAATTTATGTAAAAAATAATTTTGTTTTGTTCGTCGGTATTTTGAATTGATCAAGATGCAAAAAGAGCATACTGAACTTTATCGTCTGCGGATCATTGGGTCATGATCCGATCGGATGTGATAGGGGCAGTATGCTCTTTCTTTCTTTCTTTCTTTCTATCTATACGACCAGATGGCCTTTTCGCTCGGCGATGGTGATCTCGGCTTGCATGCCGGATGAAAAGATCAAAAAGTCACTTTCGATCCCGTCGCTGAATATGACGCCATGATCGGGCATCTTGGAGATGAGGATCAGCGGTTTGTCTTCTTTGATCTCGCCGAACACGCAGTCCGCCTTGGAGCTTTTGCTCGGGAAAGGTTCGCGGACGGAGAAGATCAGGCTTTTGGTGTTCCAGCTCAGGTTGGGGATCACAAAGTCGTTTTGTTCGAGTGCGCTGCCATGGAAGTTCTCGACTTTTTTGGCGATCCCGAGCGCACCGCACATGATGCTTTTGAGCCAGCCGGTGCTGCCCAGTCCGGTGGATACGATGATACCGCTGGAGGATTGTTCCTCGGACAGATCGCCGAATTGGAGTTTATATCTTGCGGAAGTGTGGCTCTTTGGTCCGATGAAAAGATCGTTCACAGCATAGAGGGACTGTCCGTCGGTGAGAGTCGCCTTTGCCATCGTGATCTCTTTGACGGATCTTTTGTCTTTGATCACTTCGGGCACGATCTTTCGGACGGAGATCGGATCGAAGGGCAGCAGGATCCCGTCCCAGCGTTTTTTGTCGGGGTTGACGGCAATGATCCTTTGGTTTTGAAGATATTTCATCGTATTTGCGACCAGCCCGTCCTGACCGACGACCACGACGATATCCTTTTCTCCGAAGATAAAATTCGGAAGATATCTGCGGTCGATGGTCTGGACCTTCCCGAAGTCGTGGAGTGCCCGGATCGTTTCATCGAGGGAATGGTAGTATTGTCTGTGCTGGATCTGATAGCTCTCGAAATCTTCGCCCAAATGGGTGATATAAAATCTCGCTTGCTCGATGGTATTGTATTTGTGGACCAATTCTTCAAGCATGGTCTTTCTGGTGATAACGACAAATTTGGTATTCTCGATCATAGGATCCCTTTCTTTTTGTTTTCTCAAATGGTGGTTGCAAAACAAGTGGATCAAAGCATTTCTGGAGGATGTGAACCTGGAGCGGATATCTTTTGATCCGTTCGTTCGTTAAGATCCGCGTTGGTTGAAGCGTATCATTGGAGCAGCTCTCTCAAAAGATCCGGAGAGACATTGAGCTGTCCGATGGATCCCGCTTTTTTCGCAAGCTCTTGGAATGCGGCGGCGATCAGTCGGTTCGAATCCATGCCGACGCTTGCCAGCGCTTGAATGGTCTCTTGGTCGGTATCTTCCAGTGCCTTCATCGCAGCGGATAGTTCATATGCTTTTGCATCCGCCTGGATCTTGGTATTTTCGGACGATAGGCTGATCCATTCTTTTTTCTTCTCTTCGAGCTGGATGTCGGCATGGATCTGTTCTTCTTTTAATAGGTTCTGCTGTCTTTGAAGGCCTTGTTTTGCTTTCAGCTTTCTTTCCTCGATCTCTCGTTTCTTTTCTTCGATCGCGATCTCGGTATTGTATTCATTTTCTTTGACGATCCGCTCCTGCTCGATGGATGAATTGCGGCGCACATAGATCGCATCGTCGGCATCTTTCAGGATCTGCTCTCGGGTCTGTGCTTCCAATGCTCTTGCAGTTTCAACATTCGGCTTGATGCCGAGGATGGAGAGGTTGACGATGTCGACGCCGATCTGATTTAGCTCCTCATTGGACCTAAGGTCTGAGAGGATGCTCTCTTTGATCTGTTCTCTGGAGGTGATGGTCTGCTTAAGATCCAATCGGCTGATCGTTTTGTTGGCGGACACGATGACGGCGCTGTGGATCTTTTTGGAAAGATTCTCCTGCGGAGTATCGAGATAACTTCTTCCGTTGGGCCTTAGCGTAAAGTTGATATAGCCGGAGGTCTTGAGCGGATCCTCGATCTTGTAGCTGACATTGCCTTGGATCGTGATCGGCTGGTAGTCCAAAGTGATCTCCTCGAACATAAAAGGCTCGTCCATCACATCGGTCGGGATCTTTTGGATACTTCCGGTCGGGGAGTAGTACCAGAAGCTGAGTCCCTTGCCCTGCTTTGTGATCTTTCCGTTCTTATAGACGATAACATGGTTATTCGGTTCAAATTTCATAAATCGTAGTCCAAACATTGTGATCTCCTTTCTTCGCTACAGATCGAATTTGCTGTTGAACTTAAACAGTTTAGAAGGTCGATGACCCGCATCTTTTTTATATTCCTCCGTCTCGATCACCATGCTCGCGATCTTTCGTCGGAAATTGGCTTTGAGCAATTCTCTGTTCAATATCGTTTCATAGACCTGCTGAAGCTGGGTGAGCGTGAATCGCGCAGGCATCAGCGAAAATGCGATCGGTGTGTACTCTATTTTTTCCCGAAGTCTCTTGAGCGCATAGGCGATGATCTTGGGATGATCAAAGGCGATGTGATCATTTTCAAGGACTCGATAGGATTGGCTCAGCAATCGGTCCTGTACCGTCCTTGTCAGCTCGATCGTGACGGCAAAATTTTCTTTTTCGCCTTCAAATCCGAGCCGCTCGATCGTGGTCCACCTTTCCCCGCCGGCGATCGTTTCGGTTTTTTCGAAGATACGATCCATCGTAAGATCGAACCAGGCATAAGTTTTGTCCGCGCTCTTGGCCCGGAGATTTTCTTCTTGGATCAATGTAAGGTAAGAGATGCTGAAGATCCGATGTCTCGGGTCCCGGTCGATCTCGCCCCAGGTATAGAGTTGTTCTAGATAGGCCTTGCTCAGATCCGTCTTGTTCAGCAAAACTCGAGCGGTCGCATCTTCGAGGCTCTCGCGGATGTCGACAAATCCGCCGGGCAATGCCCACATCTCTTTGAAAGGAAAGTCCGTTCGTTTCATCAGCAGGACTTTAAGCCGCTTGTTCGTGTTCTTTCGGTAGTTCGTTTCATCCTTTTCGCCGATGGTGAAGGCGACGACATCGACGGTGACGGATGGTTTTTCATAATCGTGGGTATCGTAGTTTTTCAAAAACTCCTGTTCCTGTTGTTTTGCATTCATGGGACGACTCCTTTTTGAAATTGCTTTTATTATTATCAACTTGATACTATCTATCTTGTTATTATCATAATATTACTAAGAGATTTTGTCAAGATTTATTTCGAAAATTGTAACCAAATTTTTACTATTTATGAAATGAATTGTGCTATAATAATTGCCTAGGGGACTTTGCCGAATGAGGAGGAACGATGAAGATACTTATACTTACCTGCAAGTTTGGGATGGGGCACTATTCTGCGGCGAAGTCGATCGAGCAGAAGCTGGTAGCACATTATCAAAATGCAAAAGTAGGTTCATTAGACTTACAGGATTACTACCTGCCCAGCCCAAAGAAATTGATCAAAGATTTTTGGAGAGAACTAAAAAAGATCAAGATCACTTTTGATGATATCGATTATGAGCAGTTGATCGCATCATCGGATAAAGCCTGGACGGATCAGATCGAAGAAGTCAAGATCGTCGATCTTTTTGAGTTGGCATATCCGGAGTATATCGCGCTGGTCTACAAGATCTACGGATCGATCGTCGATAAGGGAGCGAAGCTGGCAAATCTGATCTACAAAAAATCGGATGAAGTGCCTCCGTCGGAGAGCAAAGCGCTGGAACATATCTACAATCATGTACTGGGCAGTGCGGTGAAGCTTTTGCACAAAGAAAAGCCGGACCTTATCATCTCTGCTTTTTCGGTGTGCTCGGAGATCATCTCGGATTACAAAAAGCTTTCGCATCATTCGATCCCGTTGATCACGGCGATCACGGATATCTATCCGCATACGACTTGGATCAATGAGAAGACCGATTACTATCTCGTCGCTGTCGAGGAGACGAAGGAGCTGCTGATCGAAGCCGGAGTGGAGGCGGATCGGATCCTGGTGGTCGGGATGCCGCTAAACCCAAAATTTGAGATGCTCAAATATAAAAATAGTGCAGAAAAAATAGAGGCGCTCGATGAACAGAAGGTCTCGGAGTGTTCAAAAGAGATAGATCCAAAGACGAATGAGGAAGAAATATCACGCAGTCAGTGCGGTGATAAGGAAACGGGAGTTTCGTCGCTTGAAAAGGAGACCTCGTCGGAGGATCTGAATCCGGCCATCCCTGACAAGATGTCGGGCAATGGGAAGTTATCGCCTGTGATATTTAAGAAAAATGGAGAGACCTCTTCATTGACTCAAAATCGTAAGCGAAAGCTTCTGATCATGGGAGGCGGGCTGGGGCTCGTGCCGACGAGCCTGGCATTTTATGAGACGCTCAATAGCCGTCTCGGGATGGAGACGACGGTGATCACTGCAAAAAATCACAGCCTCTACAAAAAACTTCACGGAAGATTTGAGAATGTTCATGTGGTAGGTTTTGTTGACGACATTAAGGAGAGGATGCTGGAATCGGATCTGCTGCTTTCCAAGTCCGGAGGGATCACGACTTTTGAGTCGATCTATGCGGAGCTTCCGATGGTGATCTTCAAACCTTTTTTGCAGCAAGAGGTGAGCAATGCCGAATTTGTAAAAAACAAAGAGCTCGGGATCGTGCTTTCGTCCAAGATGAGCAAGATCGATCGGGAGGTCGATGATATCGTAGAGCTTTTGTTTGATGAGGATCGGCTACAAAAGATGCGCAATAATATGCGAGCGATCGTTCGTCAGATCAATGAGGATGGAGTGCTCAAGGTCGTTGAAAAAATACAAACGGAGCTTGCGGAAGGATACCGCAGCTGAATGGATCACAGCAAGTATCGTTAAGTGTTCAAAAATAAGAGGATCTGTTGATCGGATCCTATTTTGAAAAATATTAAAGACCGATGTTGATCGGCATAAAGGAGAAAAAATGAAAAGAATAGCAGCGTTGATGTTAGCGGGAGTGTTGATGTTCGGAGCGATCGGGTGCAGCAAGAACGATAGCGGATCCACTACAACGGAAAACGGACAGACACAAGATGAAGTGATGGTGCAGGATATGAAGGGGCAAGAGTTGGTCGACTTTATGGCGGACGAAGATAAGTCCCTCGATGCACTGTTGATCGATGTGCGTTCTGCGGACGAATATGCGGACGGACATATCCAAGGAGCAGTCAATATCCCTCATGATGAGATGGAGTCCCGAGTGGGCGAGATCGAAGGATATAAAGAGCATCCGGTGATCCTGTATTGCAATACGGGAAATCGAAGCGGACAAGCGGCAAAAGTGCTTGTCGATAACGGATTTAAAGTGGTATATAATGCCGAAGGCGTAAAAGAATTCGAGTACGAGCTCGTACAATAATTTGGTAACGAAAAATTTTGGACACTTAGTTTGGATAAACTCTCTTACTTTTTGTGAGAGAGTTTTTTGTGCGGAGAAAGGGCTCGGTTTATCCGAAAAGCGATGAGATCGATCGAGCTTGTCATTTTATCTTTCGATGATCGTCTCGAGCGACTAAAAACATAGCGTACTTTTGTTTCAAGCACTCCTAAAAAGGATATAATAATTTATAGCGAAAAAATTTCGCTTCATTATATAGTATATAACAAAAAATATTTTTGAGATCAAAATAGCACGGAGATCGTTTGCTCGGAAGAGAACGAAAAAAATGCAAAAAAAGTTTGCAAAAAGCGAAAAAATTTCTTGAAATAAAGATCGCTTTGTTGTATACTATTTGAGTGTGTTTAATTATAGAATGCGATGATATGGAAGGTTGCTGGATGAAAACCAGGTAATTTCCGTGGAGTATGCAACATCAAGAATGCTGCGACTGAAAGCCTTTGAGCTGTTTTTTTAAAAGCCGTTTATGAAACGCGCGGGGCAGTTATCGGCTTAAGTCGTACGAGAATCGTACGATAGGAGGTAAAAATCAATGTCAAAAAACCAAAAAATCAAAATCAGACTGAAGTCTTATGATCACAAAATCTTAGACGAGGCTGCACAAAAGGTGGTAGAGACTGCTAAGGCGTCCGGAGCATCTGTGGCAGGGCCGATCCCACTTCCAACTGAGAAGCAGGTGATCACTATTCTAAGAGCGGTCCATAAGTACAAGGATTCCAGAGAGCAGTTCGAGATCAGAACTCACAAGAGATTGATCGAGATCGCAAATCCGGGACCGAAAACAGTTGATAGTTTGATCAGAATGGACATTGCGGCTGGCGTTGAGCTGGAAGTGAAGCTAAACGACAAGCATAACTAAAATTAAAAGTTAAGGTATTAAGATATAGTATCTTATCTTAGAATGATTGCAGAGCAATCCGCTGTAAGAAAAGGAGGAATTTCTAAAATGAAAGGTATTTTAGGAAAAAAACTGGGAATGACTCAAATCTTTACTGACACTGGCGTTATCGTTCCGGTAACAGTAGTTGAGGCAGGACCGATGGTAGTAACACAATTAAAATCCGTTGAAAAAGACGGATACAAGGCTGTACAGGTTGGATTTGGCGATATCAAAGAAAAACTGTTGAACAAGCCACAAAAAGGACATTTTGCTAAAGCAGGCGTAGGTCTTAAGAGATTTGTTCGTGAGTTCAGAACAGAGAATGTTGAAGACTTCGCACTTGCACAAGAGATCAATGTGAGCATCTTTGCAGAAGGTGACAAGGTTGATGTAACGGGAACTTCAAAAGGTAAAGGATTCCAAGGTCCGATCAAAAGACACAATCAGCACAGAGGACCGATGAGCCATGGTTCGAGATACCACAGAGGACCGGGTTCGATGGGAGCGGCATCCGATCCATCCAGAGTGTACAAAGGCAAAAAACTTGCAGGACACATGGGAGCGGAGAGAGTTACTATCCAAAATCTTGAGATCGTGAAAGTTGATACAGAGAATAATCTTCTTCTGATCAAAGGAGCGATACCTGGACCTAAGAAGGGCTTAGTCGTAGTTAAGAAAGCCATCAAAGGTTAATGCAAAGAAAGGAGGAATAGAAAATGCCTAAGATTGACGTATTAGACCTAAACGGTAAAAAGGTTGATGAAATAGAATTGACAGATGCAGTGTTCGGTGTGGATATCAACGAGCACGCAGTATATGAAGTGATCAAAAACTACTTGGCAAACCAAAGACAAGGCACTCAGTCATCAAAGACAAGAGCTGAGGTTCGTGGCGGAGGAAGAAAGCCATGGAGACAAAAAGGAACAGGACGTGCAAGACAGGGAAGTATCCGTTCACCACA
This sequence comes from Peptostreptococcaceae bacterium, assembly GCA_030532705.1. Taxonomy (GTDB): domain Bacteria; phylum Bacillota; class Clostridia; order Peptostreptococcales; family Filifactoraceae; genus JAUNKE01. The sequence continues at coordinate 44,091 of JAUNKR010000002.1, read as the reverse complement.
ATGGAAAGGTGGCGGTATCGTATTTGCACCGAAGCCAAGAGATTACAGCTACACAGTTCCTAAGAAAGTTAGAAGATTGGCGATGAGATCAGCGCTTACTTCAAAGCTTGCTAACAACGAATTGATCGTCGTGGACGAGTTCGCAATGGATGCACCGAAGACAAAAACTTTTGCAGGAGCACTCAGCGCACTGAATGCAGGACGAAAGGCGCTTGTTGTAACAGCAGAGAATGCGCCGACAGTTGTAAAATCAGGAAGAAATATTCCGGGCGTGAAGGTTTCTTTCGTAAATACATTGAATGTATATGATATCGTAAACTCTGACACTCTTGTTATTACAAGAAAAGCAGTAGAAAAAGTTGAGGAGGTGTACGCATAATGCTAGCACAAGACATATTGATCCGACCAGTTATCACTGAGCAGAGTATGATCGATGCACAAGACAAGAAGTACACTTTCATCGTACACAAAAGTGCAAACAAAACGCAGATCAAAAATGCGGTCGAAGAGATCTTCAAAGTGAAGGTTGCAAATGTTAACACAATGAACTATGCAGGAAAGACAAAGAGAATGGGAAGAAATGTCGGAAAGACATCTTCTTACAAAAAAGCGATCGTATCATTGACTCCTGCAAGCAAAGAAATAGAGTTCTTTAGTATTTAATAGGAGGGTAGGCAAATGGCTATAAAAAAATATAGACCGACTTCACCTGGTTTAAGATCCCTAACCGTATTAAAATCAGATGAAATTACAAAACACGAGCCGGAAAAGTCGCTACTTGCTACACTAAAGAAAAACGCAGGTAGAAACTCAAGAGGAAAAATAACTGTACGTCACAGAGGTGGCGGAGCGAAGAGAAAATATAGAATCATCGACTTCAAAAGAGATAAGGATCAGATCCCGGCAGTAGTTGCAGGAATCGAGTACGATCCGAACAGAAGTGCAAATATCGCATTGCTTCACTATGTAGATGGTGAGAAGAGATACATCCTTGCACCGGTCGGATTGAAAGTTGGCGATAAGATCGTATCGGGCGAAGGCGCAGACATTAAGATCGGTAACGCACTGAAGCTGAAAGACCTTCCGGTAGGTACAGAGATCCACAACATCGAAATGAAAGCTGGAAAAGGTGCTCAGCTTGTAAGATCAGCTGGTGTATCAGCACAGCTTATGGCAAAAGAAGGAAAGAACGCATTGCTTAGACTTCCTTCAGGCGAAATGAGATATATCAACGCAGAGTGCAAAGCGACGATCGGCCAGGTTGGAAATATCGAGCACGCAAACGTAGTGATCGGTAAAGCCGGAAGAAAAAGACATATGGGCATCCGTCCAACAGTTAGAGGTTCCGTAATGAACCCGAATGACCACCCACACGGAGGAGGAGAGGGTAGAGCTCCGATCGGAAGACCTACACCTGTTACACCTTGGGGTAAACCGGCGCTTGGATACAAGACAAGAAAGAAGAAAAAAGCTTCAAGCAGCATGATAGTATCAAGAAGAAAGAAATAGAGCCTGAAAGGAGGATTTCATAGTGGGAAGATCATCTAAAAAAGGACCTTTTGTACATGAAGGTCTTTACAAGAAGATAGTAGCAATGAATGAAAAAAATGAGAAGGCCGTACTAAAGACATGGTCAAGATCATCAACAATATTCCCGGAGTTCGTGGGACACACGATCGCCGTGCATGACGGAAGAAAGCATGTGCCGGTTTATGTAACTGAGGATATGGTCGGACATAAGCTTGGAGAGTTTGTTCCTACAAGAACATTCAAAGGACATAAGGACGACGACAGATCTTCAAAAAGAAAATAAATTCCTGTGTGGAAGGAGGTTAATAAATGGAAGCTAAAGCAATAGCGAAATATGTGAGAATGTCTCCAAGAAAAGCCGGATACATTTGCTCACTGGTTAGAGGAAAAAACGTAGACGAAGCAGTAGCGATACTGAAATATATGCCAAACAGAAGTGCAAGTGTGATAGCAAAGGTTATTAACTCGGCAGCAGCGAATGCAGAGAATAATAACAGCATGGATAGAGAGAAGCTATACGTAGCAGAAATATATGCAAACCAAGGACCAACTCTGAAGAGATTTATGCCAAGAGCACAAGGTAGAGCAACAGGCATTCGCAAGAGAACGAGCCATATTGGTGTAACAGTAAGAGAAAGATAGGAGGAGTAGCATGGGTCAAAAGGTAAGCCCTCATGGACTAAGAGTCGGAATCAATAAAAACTGGGACTCCAGATGGTTTCCGAAAAAAGGCGAAATGGCAGCTCTAATCAAGGAAGACGCTGTTATTCGAGAGTTTGTAAAAAAGAAGCTATACCTTGCAGGAGTAGCTAAAATAGAGATCGAGAGAATGAACGACAAGATCAACCTGTTCCTCTGGTGTGCAAAGCCGGGAATGGTGATCGGAAAAAGCGGACAGGGCATCGATGAAATCAGAAAAGACATTGAAAAACTTGCAAAAGGCAAGAAAGTAAATGTAAGCGTACAAGAAGTACAAAGACCTGAAAGAGATGCACAGCTTGTAGCAGAGAGCATCGCAGCAGCACTTGAGCGTCGTATCGCATTCAGACGTGCGATGAAGCAGGCGATGCAAAGAGCGATGAAAGCCGGAGCGGTAGGGATCAAGGTTTCTACATCCGGACGACTTGGCGGAGCGGAGATGGCAAGAACCGAAGGATATGCAGAAGGTAATGTGCCGCTTCATACGCTAAGAGCAGACATCAGCTACGGATTTGCAGAAGCAGATACCACTTACGGTAAGCTGGGCGTAAAGGTTTGGATCTCAAATGGAGAAATCTTGCCGGGTAAGAAAGCGGTAACAAGAACTTTCGATCAACCGCTAGATCAGCCGAAAGATGCTGGAAGAGGCAAGAAGAGAAGATTTGATGACAAAGACAAAAAGGGCGGAAGAGCACCAAGAAAGCCGAGAGCAGAACGTGCTCCAAGACAAGAGCAAGAATAAAACCTTATTTCAGGAAGGAGGAACATATCAATGTTAATGCCAAAAAGAGTAAAGCGTCGTAGAGTGCACAGAGGACATTTTGCCGGTAAAGCGACAAAAGGAAATACGATCACTTACGGCGAGTATGGACTAGTAGCACTAGAGCCATCTTGGATAACAGCAAACCAAATTGAAGCGGCACGTATCGCGATCAATAGATATATTCGTAGGGGCGGAAAGGTGTGGATCAAAATATTCCCACACAAACCGATCACTCAAAAACCAGCAGAGACACGTATGGGAGCTGGTAAAGGTTCACCGGAGTACTGGGTAGCAGTCGTTAAGCCGGGAAGAGTAATGTTTGAACTTGCAGGAGTACCTGAGGAAAAAGCAAGAGAAGCAATGCGTCTTGCAATGCACAAGCTTCCTGTGAAGTGTAAGTTTGTGACAAAGGCAGACTTTGAAGAAAAGGTTGGTGAAGCAAATGAAAGCTAATAATTACAGAAATATGACAACAGAGCAACTTTCTGCTAAATTAACAGAGCTAAAATCAGAACTGTTCAACCTAAGATTCCAACTAGCGACAGGACAACTAGAAAATCCTTTGCAAGTAAAGTTCGTTAAAAAGGACATAGCTCGTGTAAAAACATTTTTGAACGAGAAAGAGCGTAACAGCTAGATTGGAAGGAGGTCAAAATGGAAAGATTAAATAGAAAAACAAGAATCGGAATGGTTACTTCGGACAAGATGGATAAGACGGTAGTTGTATCGATCGTTGAGTTCGTAAGACATCCTCTTTACGGAAAAGCGGTAAAGAGAACCATCAAATTCAAAGCACATGACGAAAACAACACCTGCAAAAAAGGTGATCGCGTTAAAATAATGGAGACTCGCCCACTTTCAAAAGACAAGAGATGGAGAGTCGTTGAAGTGATAGAAAGAGCTGCTGAATAATTTTAGCAGGAATAGGAGGCAATAATGATACAACAAGAAACGCGCCTTAAAGTAGCGGACAACTCAGGGGCAAAAGAGCTTCTTGCAATCAGAGTGTTGGGTGGATCAACAAGAAAGTCCGGAAACATCGGTGACATCATCGTTTGTTCGGTTAAAAGCACAACACCCGGCGGAGTTGTTAAAAAAGGTAAGGTAGTAAAAGCGGTTATCGTAAGAACAAAGCAAGGAGTACGCAGAAAAGACGGCTCATATGTAAAATTTGACGAAAACGCGGCGGTTATCATAAAGGACGACAAGTCTCCAATGGGAACTCGTATTTTTGGACCGGTTGCGAGAGAGCTAAGAGACAAGCAATTCATGAAAATTATTTCACTTGCACCAGAAGTTCTATAATCAAGGAGGTGTCAGAATGCACGTAAAAACAGGAGATACCGTAGTAGTAATAAGCGGTAAGGATAAAGGCAAAAAAGGTAAAGTGCTCCACACATTCCCGAAGCAAGATCGAGTAGTTGTTGAGGGTGTGAACATGATCACAAAACACCAAAAGCCGAACAAAGAGCACCAACAAGGTGGACTCATCAAGAAAGAAGCGGCGATCCACTGTTCAAATGTAATGCTTTACGATGCAAAAGCAGGCAAAGGAACAAGAGTTTCAACAAAAGTTGAGAATGGAAAGAAAGTTAGAATATCTAAAAAATCAGGCGAGAAACTTTAATAGGGAAAGGAGGCAAAATAGATGGCTTCAAGACTTAGAGAAATATACAAAAACGAAATAGCAAAAGGAATGATGGAGAAGTTCGGATACAAGAACGTAATGCAGATTCCTAAATTAGAAAAAGTTGTTATCAATATGGGACTTGGCGAAGCGAGAGATAACGCGAAGATTCTTGATACTGCTGTAGCAGAACTGGAAGCAATCGCAGGACAGAAAGCTGTAGTTACAAGAGCTAGAAAATCCGTAGCGAACTTCAAACTGAGAGAAGGAATGCCGATCGGTGCAAAGGTCACACTAAGAGGCGACATGATGCTTCACTTTGTAGACAAATTGGTAAACATTTCACTTCCACGAGTTCGTGACTTTAGAGGAGTTAGCAAAGACAGCTTTGACGGTAGAGGAAACTACGCACTTGGAATCAAAGAGCAGCTGATTTTCCCTGAAATAGAGTACGATAAGGTAGATGCAGTGAGAGGTATGGATATCATTTTCGTAACTACTGCAAAAACAGATGAAGAGGCACGAGAGTTACTAAGACTTTATGGAATGCCTTTTGTAAAGTAATAGGAGGTAAATAGCGTGGCAAGAAAAGCTATGGTGCTTAAGCAACAGAAGAAGCAAAAATATCCAACTAGAGAATATACGAGATGTAGCCTATGCGGAAGACCTCATGCAGTTCTAAAAAGATTTGGAATATGCCGTATATGCTTTAGAGAATTAGCATACAAGGGACAAATACCGGGAGTTCGAAAAGCGAGCTGGTAATATTAGAACAAAGGAGGTAAGTAATAATGACAATGACAGATCCGATAGCAGATATGCTGACACGTTTGAGAAACGCAAACACCGCAAAGCACGAAAACGTTGATGTGCCTGCTTCAAATATAAAGAAAGAAATAGCTAGGATCCTACTGGAAGAAGGATTTATCAAAGGCTATGATGTGATCGAAGATGGAAAGCAAGGACTGATCAGATTACAGCTTAAGTACGGAAAGACAGGCGAGAGAGTAATCAAAGGTCTAAAGAGAATTTCCAAGCCGGGAATGAGAGTATACGCAGACAGAGATACTTTACCAAAAGTATTAAACGGGATCGGAGTATCGATCATTTCCACTTCAAAAGGAATACTAACAGACAAACAAGCAAGAGAGCTTGGAATCGGCGGAGAGGTAATCTGCTACGTTTGGTAATAAGCAAAGAAGGAGGTGCGCCTAAATGTCAAGAATAGGACTTAAACCAATCACAGTGCCGTCAGGCGTTGAAATAAAACTGGATGAAAATAACTATGCAGTAGTAAAAGGACCAAAGGGACAGCTTCAGCAACAGCTTAGCCCGGAAATGAAAATAAGCATTTCTGATGGGGTGATCCACGTAGAGAGACCATCTGAGCTAAAGAAGCACAAATCACTTCACGGACTTACCAGAACACTGCTTAACAATATGGTAGTCGGAGTAACTCAAGGATACGAGAAGAAACTTCAGATCGTAGGAGTTGGATACCGAGCTGCAAAGCAAGGTAAAGTACTCAACCTGAGCCTTGGATTTTCACATCCGGTAGAGATGGAAGATCCGGAGGGTGTTGAAACGGAAGTTCCGACACAAACGGAGATCGTTGTAAGAGGGATCGACAAGCAGCTTGTAGGAAACTACGCAGCGAAGATCAGAGCTTGGAGAGAGCCGGAGCCATACAAAGGCAAAGGAATTCGTTACGAGAATGAGTATGTAAGACGTAAAGAAGGAAAAACAGGTAAGAAATAATTGAAAGGAGTGATCAGATAATGTTCAAGAAAATAGACAAAAACGCGAACAGAATCGCAAGACACAAAAGAGTGCGTAAAAACGTAGTTGGAACTCCTGAAAGACCTAGATTGAATGTATTCAGAAGCACAAATCATATCTACGCACAGCTAATCGACGATGTGAACAGAGTAACATTGGTTTCTGCTTCTACATTGGATAAAGAAATCAAGTCGGCAGTGCAGAACACAAGCAACAAAGAAGCTGCTAAAAAAGTAGGGGAACTTGTTGCGAAGAGAGCGATCGAAAAAGGACACAAAGTTGTCGTATTCGACAGAGGTGGATACATCTACCACGGAAGAGTGCAAGAGCTCGCAAACGGCGCTAGAGAAGCAGGACTTGAATTCTAGGAGAAGGAGGAAAACAAATGTATAAAAAGCCAATCGATGCAGGCAAACTGGATATCGAAACTAAGGTTATCGAGATCAGACGAGTAACCAAGGTTGTAAAGGGCGGACGTAACTTTAGATTTGCAGCACTTGTTGTATGCGGCGACCACAACGGACATGTTGGGATCGGAACAGGTAAAGCGATGGAAGTTCCGGAGGCGATCAGAAAAGCTGAAGAAGATGCAAAGAAATCTTTGATCAAAGTACCGATGGTAGGAACAACAGTACCACACCAAGTAAAAGGAAGATTCGGAGCAGGAAATGTTTTGATCATGCCGGCGAAAGAAGGTACAGGAGTTATCGCAGGAGGACCTGTGCGTTCAGTGCTTGAGCTTGCAGGACTTAAGGATGTCAGATCAAAATCTCTTGGAACAAACAATGCAAGAAATATGGTAAATGCTACGATGGAGGGACTAAAATCTCTAAGACTGATCGAAGAAGTAGCAGCCCTAAGAGGGAAAAAAGTAGACGAGCTTTTAGGATAGGAGGAAATTTTGATGCTAAAGATAAAACTATCTAAGAGTCCAATCGGCACAAAGCCAAACCAAAGAAAGACACTGATTGCTCTAGGACTAACAAAAAGAGAGCAAGTTGTGGAGAAACAAGACAACCCTCAGATCAGAGGGATGATAAATGTAGTTAAACATCTAGTAACAGTAGAAGAAGCTTAAAAGGAGGTGTACACATTGAAACTACACAGCTTACAACCTGCAGCCGGCGGTGGATCGAAGCCAAAGAAAAGACTTGGACGAGGTACAGCGACCGGACAAGGTAAAACAGCAGGAAGAGGACAAAAAGGACAATGGTCCCGTTCAGGCGGTGGCGTTAGACCGGGCTTTGAGGGAGGACAAACATCTCTTATGAGAAGACTTCCAAAAAGAGGATTTAACAACCACGATTTTGAGACAAGATATACGATCATCAATCTTGACACATTAAATCGCTTTGAAGATGGAACAGAGGTAACAGCTGAGCTTCTAAAGGCAACAAAGGCGATCAAGAAGATCGAAAAAGATGGAATAAAAGTATTAGGAAGCGGCAGCCTAGAGAAGAAGCTAACAGTAAAGGCGAACAAATTTACGGGTTCTGCAGCGAGCAAGATAGAAGCAGCTGGAGGAAAGGCTGAGGTGATCTAATTGCTAAAAACATTGCAAAGAGCAGTTAAAATTCCGGAATTGAGAAAAAAACTGATGTTTACCCTCTTGATGTTGGTGGTTTACCGAATCGGAGCAAATATCACAGTACCCGGAATCGACAGACAAGCAATCCAAGCGATGATGGGCGGTACCGTAGGCGGAGCACTCGGTCTGTATGACCTGATCTCCGGAGGATCGTTGAACAACTTTACGCTGTTTGCACTCGGTGTTACACCATATATCACCGCTTCGATCGTTCTTCAGCTTTTGGCAGTAGCGATCCCTTCACTCGAGGAAATCCAAAAATCCGGTGAAGAAGGACAAAAGAAAATTTCGGCATGGACAAGATACCTTGCAGTGTTGCTTGCGTTGATGCAAGCGGCAGTAATGAGCTTGGGACTCTTTAGAAGTGCTTTTATATCGACATCGGTCCTATCGACCGTAGCGGTCATCTTGACACTTACAGCAGGAACGACCTTCCTGATGTGGATCGGTGAGATGATCACAGAAAGAGGAGTGGGCAATGGAACATCGATGCTGATCTTCTTCGGTATCGTATCAAGATTGCCTTTTGACGTGCGACTCACGGTTGCAGGCGTTCAAGCAAAAAACATCAACATCGTTCAGTTGATCGGATTTTTGATCATCTCCGTGCTTATCGTTGTCGGAGTGATCATCGTTCTTCAAGGAACAAGAAGAATTCCGGTGGAATATGCAAAGCGAGTGGTTGGCAAAAACACTTATGGCGGCAAGCAATCGCATCTACCGCTTAAAGTGAACCAAGCGGGAGTAATGCCGGTCATCTTGGCATCATCCCTACTGAGCTTCCCGTTATTTTTGACACTATTTGTAAAAGCGGCAAGCTATCAGGCATTCGTGCAGAAGTGGTTCAATCCGTCACATCCGCCGGGAATGTACCTGTACGCTTTACTACAATTCATTATGGTGATCGGGTTCTCATACTTCTACATCTCCATCACTTTCAAACCGGACGAGGTGGCAGAGAATATGAAAAACTCCAATGGTTTTATCCCTGGAGTAAGACCCGGAAAAGCGACAGAAGTTTTTATTAAAAGAATACTAGACCGCTTGACCTTTGCAGGAGCGATCTTCCTAGCGATCATAGCGGCACTACCAACAGTTTTATTCTATACGACCAATGTACCATTCAAATTTGGTGGCACATCACTACTTATCGTAGTCGGCGTTGCAATTGAAACAATGAAGCAGCTAGAATCTCAAACAGTAATGAGAAGCTATCAAGGCTTTTTGAAATAGGAAACCAAACCTCGAAAGAGGCATTCATGTAGTACAAAGGAGAGATAATGAAACTGATATTACTCGGGCCTCCGGGAGCAGGAAAAGGCACACAGGCAGAAAGTATTAGAGACGCATATAAACTAGTCCATATTTCCACCGGAGACATCTTCAGAAAAAACATGAAAGAAAACACGATCCTTGGCAAAAAAGCGAAGGAATACGTGGACAAAGGACAGCTGGTACCGGACGAGATCACGATCGCCATGGTAGAGGACAGACTTAAAGAAGAAGACGTTGCAGAAGGTTTTCTTCTGGATGGATTTCCAAGATCGGTCAGTCAAGCGGAAGCACTCGACGAACTGATGATGGAAATGGGAACACAGATCGACAAAGTGATAAATATTCAAGTGGACAAAAACATCCTTGTAGGGCGTGCAGTCGGCAGAAGGATCTGTCGTGACTGTGGAGCGACTTACCATGTGAAGTTCAACCCGACAAAACAGGCAGGTACCTGCGACAAGTGTGAAGGCGAACTTTACCAGAGAGTAGATGATGTAGAAGAGACCGTTGCAAAACGGATCGACGTCTATGAGAAAGAAACCATGCCGCTTGTAGAATACTACACCGGCAAAGGGAATATCGTGACGATCCAAGGTGACCAGGCAATCGACAAGGTATTTAGCGATATTCAAAAGGCCTTAGGAAATAAATAATGATAATACTAAAGTCAAAACATGAAATAGAGCTGATAAGAGAAGCTGGAAAAATCGTAGCTGAAGCACATGAGATGGTGCGTCGAGCGATCCGACCGGGCGTTTCAACATTTGAACTCGATCAGATCGCTTACAACACGATCAAAAAATACGCAGCAGAGCCATCATTCTTAGGCTACAACGGATTTAGGGGGAGCATCTGTGCATCACCCAATGAAGTGGTGGTGCATGGGATACCGAGCAAAGACATCATCCTGAAAGAAGGAGATATCATCAGTATCGATATCGGGGCATACAAAAACGGCTACCATGCCGATTGTGCCAAGACCCATCCGGTCGGAGAGATCTCCGAGCTGGACATCATGCTCATCCAAGAAACCAAAAACAGCTTCTACAAAGGAATTGAACATGCGATCCTCGGAAAAAGACTCTCCGACATATCTCACGCGATCCAAAGCCATGTGGAAAGCTACGGCTTCTCCGTGGTCAGAGATCTGGTCGGGCATGGAGTAGGCAGAAATCTTCACGAAGATCCGCCCGTTCCCAACTATGGACCACCGGAAAGAGGCCCCAAACTTCAAAGTGGTATGGTACTCGCGATCGAACCGATGATAAACCAAGGGACATACAAAGTTCATGTGCTGGAAGACGGCTGGACCGTTGTAACAGACGATCATATGCGCTCCGCGCACTATGAACATACCATTGCGATCACCGACAATGGACCCGAGATCCTGACAGCGCACTAGAGGGCAATATGAAACAGATGCAAAGAGGTGCGATCGTAAAAAACAAAGCAGGCAGAGACGGCGAAAGCCATTTCATTGTACTACGCATCGATGGAAACTTTGCCTACATCGTGGATGGAGAAGGACGAACGATCCAAAAGCCGAAGAAAAAAAATCTGAGGCACCTTCAGCCCACAGGCGAAATAACAGAGATCAATATCAACGAAAGATCAAAGGATATCGAAAGCGAAAATGCCAAGATACGAAAAGAAATTAGGAGAATCGAAAAAACGGAGGTTGTAGATGTCTAAAAAAGACGTGATAGAGTTGGAAGGTGTGATCGTAGACGCACTACCAAACGCAATGTTCAAAGTAAAATTGGAAAATGATCACCAAATCATAGCACACATCTCAGGCAAACTCAGAATGAACTTTATTCGAATCTTGCCGGGTGACAGAGTTACGGTGGAGCTTTCCCCATACGACTTGACAAAAGGCCGTATCACATGGAGAAAGAAATAACCGAGGGAGGTAAAAACGATGAAAGTAAGACCATCAGTTAAGCCGATCTGCGAAAAATGTAAAATCATCAAAAGAAAAGGAAGAGTAATGGTAATCTGTGAAAATCCTAAGCACAAGCAGAAGCAAGGCTAAGAAGGTAAATTTCAGATTGAAATTAATATAGGAGGTGCAAATACATGGCACGTATAGCCGGTGTAGACTTACCAAGAGAAAAAAGAGTTGAAATAGGTCTGACCTATATCTTTGGAATCGGAAGATCCGTATCCAATGCAATATTGGCTGAAACTGGGATCGATCCGAACAAAAGAGTAAAAGACCTATCTGAAGACGAAGTAAACAGCTTAAGAAAAGCAATCGACAACTATACTGTAGAAGGAGACCTTCGAAGAGAGATCGCTCTAAACATCAAGCGACTTAGAGACATTCGTTCTTACAGAGGGATCAGACATCAGAAGGGACTTCCTGTAAGAGGACAAAAGACAAAAACAAATGCAAGAACAAGAAAAGGTCCAAAGCGTACAGTAGGACGTAAGAAGAAAAAATAATCTACAGTAAGGAGGTATAACAATGGCAAAGCCAAAAAAAGTGGCTCGTGTTAGAAGACGAGAGCGTAAAAATATAGAAAAAGGTCATGCACATATCCAGTCAACCTTTAACAACACGATCGTAACGCTTACTGATGTACATGGAAACGCGATCTCATGGGCATCAGCAGGTGGATTGGGCTTCAAAGGTTCAAGAAAAGCAACGCCATTTGCGGCACAAATGGCAGCTGAAGCGGCAACAAAAGCGGCGATGGAGCATGGGTTGAAATCTGTAGAGGTATTCGTAAAAGGACCCGGATCCGGAAGAGAGGCAGCGATCCGTGCGCTTCAAGCGGCAGGACTTGATGTAACGATGATCAAAGACGTTACACCGATCCCTCACAACGGATGCAGACCGCCAAAGAGAAGAAGAGTGTAATCCAAGGTAATTGGAAAATAGACCGACAGCGCTTATAAGATGAAGCCGGAGAACTTCATCCGATCACAAAGCGACTGTCAGGTATTAACGAAAAGGTTTAACAAAGGAGAATGTAATGGCAAGATATACAGATTCATCTTGTAGACTTTGCCGTAGAGAAGGAATGAAGCTTTTTCTAAAAGGCGATCGTTGCTATTCTGAAAAATGTGCGATGAACAAAAGATCATACGCACCGGGACAGCATGGACAAAACAGAAAAAAACTTTCCAACTACGGAGAGCAACTAAGAGAGAAACAAAAAGTAAAGCGAATTTATGGTCTGATCGAAACTCAGTTCTACAATACATTTGAAAAAGCTGAAAAAATGCAAGGGATCGCGGGTGAAAACCTGCTCAGCCTGCTTGAGAGAAGACTGGACAATGTCGTATTTAGAATGGGACTTGCAAACTCAAGAAAAGAAGCAAGACAGCTGGTAACACATTCACACTTTACGCTAAATGGCAAAAAAGTGAACATCCCGTCGCTGATCGTAAAAGTCGGCGATGTGATCGAAGTAAAAGAAAGCTCAAGATCCGTAGCGAAATTCAAAGATCTGATCGACGGATCGACAAGAGTATCGCCAAAGTGGCTTGAAGTAGATCTACCGGCGATGAAAGCAAAAGTTGTTGCAAACCCGGAAAGAGATGATATCGAGCTTGATATAGCAGAGCACTTGATCGTCGAGCTATACTCCAAGTAAGATTTGTTACCCTCATATCATGAGTTGAATAATCCAAGGAGGGTTTTGATGATAGGAATTGAAAAACCGAATATTAATGTAGACGTACTGACCGAAACTAGAGGCGTGATCGTTGTTGAGCCGTTGGAGCGAGGATTCGGACACACAGTAGGAAACTCACTTCGAAGGATCCTGCTTTCCTCACTACCGGGCGCAGCAGTACATTCTATCAAAATTGCCGGCGTGTATAAAGAAATGGCAGAGATCCCCGGTGTAACGGAAGATGTTGTGACCATCATCCTTTCACTGAAAGACTTGGCGATCAAGATCGATGGCGAGCCGGGACTTCGAACTTTGCGACTGGAGCACAAAGGCGAAGGTGTACTGACAGCAGGCGATATCAAAGTTCCCTCAGATGTGGAGATCATGAACAAAGACTTGCATATTGCGACACTGAACAAAGATGCAGACCTTAATATGCAGATCTACGTTGATCGAGGTCGAGGCTATCAACCGGCGGAAAACAATAAGACCGAATCGACCGATGTTATTCCGGTGGATTCCATTTTCACACCTGTACAAAAATGCAGCTACAAAGTAGAAGGTACACGCGTAGGTGCAAGAACAGATTTTGAAAAACTGACCGTTGAGATCGAAACGAACGCAACGATCAATCCGCAGGATGCCGCTTCACTGGCTGCAAAGATATTGCTGGAGCACCTAAACTTGTTTATCGACCTAAGCGAAAACCTCAGCGTGATGGAGATCATGGTGGAGAAGGAAGAAAACAAGAAAGAAAAAGTACTGGAGATGACCATCGAGGAACTCGACCTTTCGGTAAGATCATACAACTGTTTGAAGCGAGCGAATATCAACACCGTTGAAGAGCTCACTGAAAAGACGGAAGATGAAATGATGAAGGTCCGTAACCTAGGTAAAAAGTCATTGGAAGAAGTGATACAAAAACTTGAAGAACTTGGTTTGGGACTCAAGCCGAGCGAAGATCAATAGGACGAAAGGAGGAAAGACTAGATGGCAAGATATAGAAAATTGGGAGTTGTAAGCTCTCACAGAAATATGATGCTAAGAAATCTTGTAACAGAACTTCATAAGCATGGAAGAATCCAAACAACTGAGACAAGAGCAAAAGAGATCAAAAGAATGGCAGACAAAATGGTGACTCTTGCAAAAAGAGGCGATCTTCATGCGAGAAGACAAGCTCTATCCTATATGATGGATGAAACAGTTGTAAAAAAACTGTTTGATGAAACAGCACCGAAATACGCTGAGCGTAACGGTGGTTACACAAGAATAATCAAGACGATGCCAAGAAAAGGTGATGCAGCACCGATGGCGATCATTGAGCTCGTGTAAATATAATTTTCTAGACAATTATATTCGAAAGACCTGTGAACATAGTTTGCGGGTCTTTTTTGTGCTTCAAACGCTCAGACTCTTCCGCCATCCCTCAAGAGAGATCGCTGAGGCGGCAGATCCGACAGGACTGATGACTAAAGATACAAAAGGAGATCTTGCCCTGCACTCATCCAAAGGATCGCAAATCGTCGGAAGTTATGAGATCGCTTTTGGATCCGGAGGATCATTGGGGCATTAGGAGCATAAAAAAGCATAGCAGTCATAAACTACTATGCTCAAAAAATCTTGCTTTTTAGATTCGCTTCAAAACTACTATACAAAATCTAAATCACAGATCGCCTGATCTATGAGAGAACCTGTTATTCCGCAGGCCTTTTGAAGCTAAAGTCAGAAACGATTTTTGCAGCGATCTCATCGACCTCTTTCGGATCCCCTTGAACCGATACAAAGTGCAATAAGCCATCCTTTGTTAAGAATTTCCATTCTACCGTAGCAGTTTCGGTCTTTACGCCATCTTCTGTGGACACTTTTCGATCTTTTTCCACGATCGCCTTCGATCCGGCAAAGGTCGTTAGCGTATTATTTGGAAACTCTCCGCTAAACATATGTTCAAGATACTTGTCTCTGCTGATACCTAAGCCAGATACATCCATATGATCGATACCTATCAGGATATTATTAGCACCGGAAAAATAAGCGAGACATTCTAATGAGCTTCCTTCTCCGAAAAAGTGTTTTTCTCCGGTCAGAGCAGTGTACTCGATCCATTCTCCACCCAATTTCACATAACCATATCGGTCATTTCCCAAGAGAGTAGATCCGCTATTCTTATCATAGCTTGGGATTTTTTTGGATGTTTTGTCGCTTGGCTTGGAAGCATCAGAGCCTGTATCCTTTTCGCCTTGGTCCGTCATCTTTCCTTCTCCGATCGTAACGATCTTGTTCTTAGCATCCCAATGTACCGGGATCCCAAAAGTTTCAGCGATGAAAGCAAGAGGAACATAAGTCTTTCCATTGAAGATCTGAGGTGCTTCCGAGATCGTCTTCTTGGATCCGTCGATCATTGCATTCTTATCCCCGATCTTAAGCTCGATATTCTTGGAACCGCTTACAATGACTTTCTTCTCCTGCGCCATCCATTTCACATCGAAACCGAGCTGTTTTGAGATAAATGCAAGAGGGACGAGTGTACGTCCGTTTTTGAGCATCGGCTGATAATCATCGTGGAATTGGCCATTCATTTGAAGTCGCACGGATGGTGCGGCAAAAGCGATGCTTGAGAAGATCATCAAGGTCGATAAAAGTACTGTGAGCATTGAAACTAAACGTTTTTTCATAAAAGTCCTCCTGGTTGATTTTATAATGATTATATCAAAAAGCTACACTTCTATCAACAAAAAACGATATTTCTATCAACAAAAAGAGAACCTTTGGGGTTCTCTCTGATGATCCTCCATACTAGATCGCGATCTAGGTTTCGAAGACCGATATTTGTGAATATCCCTTCGGATTTCAAATGTAGTGACCGGTGTCGTATCGCCAAAGCATTGCATCCGATCGGCAAGGATTTTTACACCACGGACCGGACCTCAAAAGGCGTGGGCATCGAACAAATCGTGATCGTGCGGAAGTTTTTCTCTCAATATGCATTAAGCCGCAGGCCTTTTGAAGCTGAAAGAGGAAGTCACTTGTTCCATTATGTCCTCAAGATCTGCTGTGAGCACATCGATCTGAACATAGTGATACAACTTATCGTCGGTCTCAAAAAACCATGCTTTTGCCGTTGCATCCTCCTTAAAGTCGGGATCTACATAAGTGTTTGTGACCAAGATCGCTTTATAGCCTGCAAAAGTGGATTCTTCTACGGTACGATTTTCTTCGTCAAAATCATCAAAATACACAGCAATAAATTCATCTGCCGCTTCCTGTAATGTCAACTCATCAGATACATCTTCAGGATAGACCAATCCGATATCAACGATACTGGAATCCTTGGTATAAACCATTGCAGGAAGATGTTCAGGAGGTTTTTGACCCAAGGATTCATATAGCTCCTGCCATGCACCATCCAGCTTCAGATAGCCAAAATCATCACTACCGAATATTGTAGTCTTTTGGATCTTCTCACTTGAATTCGTTCCTCCGCCACATGCTACCAGTGCAAAAAGCATAAAAAGTGCTGCGACTAAAGATAATATTTTTTTCATATTGCCCCCCTTAGTTTTAAGTCCATAGACTTTACAATTATTACCCTAATACTAATTATAACACAACAGAATTGAATTGTAAGACTTTTTGTAAAAATAATCTGAACGATGATAGAAGCACGAATAAAAGTAGATCGATCGTCAAGTTCAGCTTAGGGTCCTATCAGTCCCTGAAAAGAAGAACGACCTTCTTATCATGGAATGAAAAAAAGGTCGTTTTATCTTAAAAGATCCTAATTATTGTTTAGATGCTGTGCATAAGCATTATTTTGTAAGCTTGGTTCAATATTCATCAGATCGCGTATGCTGACATTTTTATTTTTATTACGCACATTCCAAAAAGCCATTTGATCTTTCGCCCATTGTAGAGATCGATTTTCGCTGTTCAGCATAAAATCATAATGCTGGATCGTTTTTCTGGTATCCAAATATTGTCGAACCAGCTGATAAAGCAATACAAAAGGTTTGATCAAGGCAGCCATAAAGCCCGTTGCCATATTCGTATATACATCCGGAGTTCTGGTCGCATGGTGGAATGCTTCCTTCGTACCGTTGATCATAAAGTTGACATATTCCTTGAAAAAGCCGATCAAGGTCATCCAACCGATCACATTGAAAATGAAGCTGAATATCCCAAAAACAAGCCTTCCGCCAAACTCCGTATCGGTCAAGCTCATCACACGGATGAATTGGTAAAGTCCGATCGCAGCACCGACACCGGCACCGATCTTTAGGCGGAAATTCAATCGATTGTAATAATCCAGCATACGCTCTTTTTCATCGGCGATCTCATGGATATTCGTCTGCAAAAGACTCGAATAACAATCATAGCATAGGCATTGCTGCTCAAAAGGACCGGATGACGGTGTAAATGCCTCCATACAATCCGAGCAGATCGCCTTTCCGCAACGACGACAAGAACCTGCTGCATGTTCCGTCGAATGATGATAACAGTTGGAAGCTCCCTGTGTGATAGGCTGAATAACAGGGCTTGCTGATGATACTGCACCCTCTACCATAATTTTGTTTCCACAGGCATGACAAAACTGGGCGCCATCCTGCAGAGATTGACCGCATTTGCTACAGAACATAGATCTTCTTCTCCCTTAGATAAAATTTAGTGGTATCAGTATAACGAATAAGCCGATCAAAAGTAGTCATAACCACATTCATATAACTAATTTAGCATAAAATGACAAGAAAAACAAGAGAATTGGTATACCTTATGAAATCATTTTTTTGCTCACTCAAAGATCTTAAAGAAAAAGCGAAGCTTTGCCATAAAATCGTAAGAAAGTATTAAGAAAATGTTCCGAAGGATGTAAGATTTGCTCCCTATAATAAAAGAAGAAGGATCCATTTACGCTTCGATCGGACGGACTTCTCGGATCGTGCATAAGACGAGCCGACTCGAAGGAGAGCCGAAACGAATGGCAAAAGAGGACGCGACATGAGCTGTCCGGTGTTTCGGAAGATCGAGAGGGAAGATCGATAAAGAGATATTTGAACAAAAAAGAGGTCGCAAAATTTTGGACGAGGACTTGGGGGATAAAGATCCGCCGTAAAAATACATCATCCAATGATGGATCCTAACGGAATATAATATCCGATTGATTAACTTAGTACAAGGAGGAAAAGATGAAGATCTTGATTTTGACAAGCCGATTTGGGATGGGGCATTTTTCGGCGGCAAAGGCAATAGAGCAAAAACTGCATTCCATCTTGAACGACCGCGACGAGCTGAAGATCGTGGATATTTTTGAATACAGCTATGGTGATTTTTCGCAATTCATATACAAAAGCTATCAGACCTTCATACATAAAGGAGCACCGCTCTATAATCTGGCATACAAAAAAGCAACGCGAGGCAATCATCAGAGCATCACGCTGAGAAAAATATACCGTAAACTGAAACAGGAGATGACGCAACTGTTTTTGCAGGAGCAGGCAGATATCGTGATCTCCACCTATTCCGTCGCATCGATGCTTGCATCCGACTGCAAAAAGGAACTTGAGAGTGATTTTTTGCTCATCACCGCCATCACCGATGTTTCGCCTCATGATAGCTGGATCAATGAGGCGACGGATCATTATTTGGTCGCGGACGAGCAGGGGAGAGACTATTTATGCCGAATGCAAGTGCCGGCAGAGATCATCACGATCAGCGGGATGCCGGTGGCAAAAAGTTTTGAGCAGCATCTTCACAAGAGGAATACAAAATCGCCGGATCAGAAAGAAAAAAGATTGCTGGTCATGGGGGGAGGGCTCGGACTTCTTCCTCATTCGACCGCCTTTTATCGCGCGCTCAACGATCTGAAAGATGTAAAGACGACCGTGATCACTGCCAAAAACGAAAAACTCTACAAAAAATTGGCGGGACGATTTGAACAGATCGAAGTCTTGGGATACTGTGAGGAGATGGCAAATTTGATGGAAAAAGCCGATCTGTTGCTCACCAAATCGGGTGGCCTCACGACCTTCGAGGCGATCTGTAGCAAGACGCCGCTGATGATCTTCAAGCCCTTTTTGGAACAGGAAGTCACCAATGCACGACTCGTCAGCGAAAAGGGGATCGGGATCGTATTGGAGCAGGGTCCGGAGCAGGCGGAGGAAGCGATCAACGAGATCGAAAGGCTGCTGAGAGATTTTCACGCACAGCTCAAAATGCGCGAGCAGATGGCACAGTTGTGCAAAGGCTGGCAAAAAGATGCGATCATCGATCTGGTACAAGCTCATCGAACCGCTTCGGCATAACATATCGGAGGGACAAATGATAAAGACGATCCAGTTTCTTGGCATTGTTTGGGGGCTCTATGCCCTTCTGCCGACGATCTACTATAAATACCTAAGAAGAATGAAGCGAAAAGACCGATCCATTCGACTCACCTTCGACGATGGACCGGATCCCCAATACACCGAGATGCTTCTGGATCTGCTCAAGGAGCATCAAGTGAAGGCGACATTTTTTGTGATCGCCGAAAAAGCACAGCGCCATCCCGACATCATAAAGCAGATATCGGCACAGGGACATGAGATCGGATTGCACTGCAATCGCCATCAGAGGGCATTGTACCGACTGCCTCATCAAACGATCGGCGATATAAAGCAGGGACTGTATATTTTGGAAAAGCAGGGGATCTCAGTGAGATCCTATCGACCGCCCCACGGCTATGTCAATCTGGCGATGCTCCGCTTTCTCCAAAAAGAGGGATTACAGATGGAGCTGTGGGATATTTTGCCACGAGATTGGAATGGAAAAAGTGCACAAGAGATCCTTCATGCGATGGAAAAGAAGCTCCACCGAGGGAATGTGATCTGTCTGCACGACTCCGGGGAAGGCACGGGTGGAGAACCCTCTGCTCCCCAAAATATGATCGAGGCACTTCGTCTCTTTATTCCGATGATGAAACGAAAAGGCTTCTGCTTTATAGCGGAGCCCGATGATCTGATGCAAGAAACAATCGGAGATCTTTGACAGGCTTGCTCGATAAAAGCATAAAAGCCGGTAATTTAAGAAAGTTCCTTCATGGTTTTATAAGACATCAGACAGCGGGAAATGAGCCTTGAAAAATCTTGTGGAAGAAGGGCGAAATGAAGTTGGAACGGATCAAATGAGTAAAAGATGGTAATTTAAGAATGTTCCTTCGCAGTTTTAGAAGACCTTAGTCAGAGAGGGGCAAGCCTTGAAAAACCCGCTCCACGAAGTCGTTGTAACCGAGAAGATCCTCACCGAATGGCTTTTTGAAAACAAGCCGGAGGTGATCTTTGCCGATACAAAAGATAGCCAATGACAGCAAATTTGTAAAAAATTCGTAGACAAAAAATGGATTCTATTCAACTTTTTGGTGCGCTGTGATATAATGGGTTTGCCATTGAGCCGAGATCTATAAGCTCTTGGAAACCATTGATACATCATTTTAGAAAAGAAGTCCATTGATCGAGGGGAGGATATGAAAGACAATTACATCAAAAAATATGGCAAAAGCCTGCTCTTTACCTTGCTGATCATGCTTTTGACCTGGATCACGATCTTTCGAGATCATGAGATGCCGCAGCTTTTTGAAGCTTTACATAATATCAGACCGTACTATCTTTTGCTCGGGATCGTTGGGATGGGCGCGTTCTTTCTTTGTCAGTCCCTGGCGATCAAATTGCTGATCAATTCCTTCGGCTATGATGCGAGCATCCGACATTGTGCAAGATACAGCCTGATCGATTTTTACTTCAGCTCGATCACGCCGGGCTGTGTCGGAGGACAGCCCTCCGAGATCTATTATATGAAAAAAGACGGGATCAAAGTCGGTTCGGGTTCTCTTGCGATGCTCATCCTCAACGGGATCTATCATCTCGCGGTGCTGATCGTGGCAGGTTCATCGCTCTTGCTGGGCGGAATGAGCGTGCTCGACAAAATGGGAAGCTTCCGCATTTTCTTTTACTATGGGGCGATAGCACAGATCTTTTTGAGCAGCTGCTTTTGCATCCTGATCTTCTCCAAAAAACTTGCGCCGAATATCCTGCACAAAGGCATCGACCTTTTTGTGAAGATCCGACTGATCAAAGATGCGGATCGATGGCACAAAAGAGCGGAACACAATATCGAAGAATATCATCGGGGCGCGGAATATATCAAGCAAAATCCGACCATACTGATGCGGATCCTGTTGCTTGGGATCCTCCAGATCACCCTGCTGTACTCGACGCCTTTTTGGGTCTATAAGGGGATGGGGCTGACGGGGCATGGCTATTTTTCGATCCTTGCGATCCAAGCGGCGCTCACCATGTCGATCGAATCGTTGCCGATCCCGGGCGGAATGGGGATCGCCGAAGGCGGATTTATCAGCCTTTACAGTCTGGTCTTCGGGCATAAGAATGTGGTCGCGGCGATGCTCGTTACGAGAGGGATCAGCTACTATTTTTCGCTGGCATTCAGTGCAATGATCACTGCATTCAGCCGAGGCTCCAGAGTCAGACGGCGCAAGATCGGACAAGGTAATTTTGAAACATAGCGATAGACTTTTAGAATGATCGAATATTCCTGTCAGCTAAACAGGATAAAATTGTTCAGTGGATGACCATACTTCGAAAGAGGAATGGTCATTTTTTGATCCCTGTTTCGCCTATAAGAAATGAAAAGAGATCCTTTTTCATCAAAAGCTTTTCATTTCAAACAAAAATGGATATAATAGTTACAATAAGAATGGAGTGTTAGGAGTATAGAGTGGAGTTTTGTGATGAATATGTCGTGGAGATCCTGCATTTGATCTATGATAGATTGAAGGATAGAAACAATGAAGACATCATAAATTTCTGTTTAGAAAACAAACCAGCTTGCAAGAAGAGTTATGATCGGATGGTCAGCTACCGGAATGTTTACTATCGGGGATATGAACAAAATCTAAAAAAATATGTTGGCAGAAAACTATTTGTAGAATGCCCGGGATATAAAAAGAAGTGGGATAAATAAACGGAGGATGTATGAAAACAAAGAATATATTGCGAGCGATGGCGGTGGTGGTCCTGATCGGGCTGATGGTCGGCATTTCGCAAAGCTTTAATAATGATCTGGCAAATGATCCGCCAATCTCGGTGGATCAGAAGACCCCATCTGAAAATCAGGGGACGGAGCAAAAGCCCGTGATCGAAAAGATCACGGAGATCCCGTCTTGAAGTTCGAGCGCTTGCGGGGTTTCGCAAGAAGATATCGATAAGCTTCAGATACAGCGTGCGACAGATCGCATCGCGAATATGACGGTGGAAGAAAAAGTTGGACAGCTCATCATCACGGCAGTGGATGGGATGCAGCTCAACGATAGGAGCCGAGCGTTGATCAAAGAGCATCGCATCGGCGGAGTCGTTTTTTCGACGACCAATATCAAAAATGAAGAACAGACCAAAGAATTTATCAAGAGTTTCAAAAGATTGTCTGTGGAAGATTCCGAAATACCGATGTTTTTTGCCCTCGATGAAGTGGGCGGGGACGCAACCAATTTTCCGCAAGGCATGACCAGGGCGGAGGATCCGCAGGAGATCGGCGATGTCGGCGATGTTCAGCGGGCTCATAATTCGGGCAAGATAATCGCTGTGAATATGCGCTCATTGGGCTTCAACCTTGATCTTGCACCTGTCGCAAATCTACGATTGGGCGAGATCGACGAAACTTTGATGCATGCGATCTTTGCGGGCGAGCCACAGCAAAATGCCGAGATGGTCAAGCGATTTCTCGAAGGACTTCGGGAAGCCAATGTATTTGCTACCGCAAAATATTTTCCGGTCAGCGCAGGGACAAAAGAACTGCATATCTCCGATGATCTGCAAACGCTCCAAAACAGAGAGCTGATCCCATTCAAAGCCCTTGCGGACGAAAAGATCGAGATGATCATGACATCCCATGCCTTTGTGGATGTGCTCGACAAAGAATATCCGGTCTCCCTGTCAGAAAATGCGAAAAAAGAACTCTTTGCAGCGATCAGCTATGAAGGGATCGTGATCTCCGACAGCATCACCAAGCCGATCATTCGAGAGAAATACGGTGTAGAACAGGCATCGGTCATGGCACTGCGCTCCGGCTGTCATCTGATATTGATCGGGGACTCGACACAGACCGCATCGATTGCAAAACATCTCGTGCAGGCGGTCAAAGAGCAACAGATCTCGATGGAAACGATCGATCAGGCGGTCTTCAAAGTGCTGATGCTGAAAGCGAAACTGTAATGTATATCAGCCCAAAAATCATTTCGCAGTGAGCGGATGTACCTCCGGGTCCATCATAGGTGACGCAATGGATATTTGAAAAAGAAAAATAAAAATCGCTCTGTGGATACCCCTAAGATCTAAGGGATATCCTTCGAGCGATTTTTTTATTTAAGATCACTGGATCGAAAAAGCAGCAAGGCAAATGAAATCCGTAACGCTTGATTTTCGCAGAGCGTTCAACCTGCTATTGCAATTTATGACAAAAACTTTAATATAAAAATAACGAATTTGCTTGACAATATCCCCCCCTATGATATATTATAGACAACCAAAGCTTTGGTGGATTGTTTTACTTAACTCTCATTTATTCAAATCGGAATGTTGGATTTGTAAAAACGGCTAATTGAGAACAGGAGGAACTATGAATTCGTGGAGAGAACACAGTAACACTTTATTCCTGACTTTTGTTAAGACTTTTTGGACGATTTTTGCGAGACTGTTTACGCTCAGCTTTATATTGGGTTATTTTAGTGAGTTTCCGATGGCAACTAGTAAAAATGCTATCATTTCGGGGATTATCGCACTGATTGCCGGGATTTATGAATGCAAAAAACAGGTTAAAGCGCTATGCTCTGAAGAAATTCCTCAATAATTCACGATTTATGTAAAGGATTTTGAAATAAGTTGTCCTTGACAGCACTATTTGATTTATAGTCCTCAAAATATAAAATTGTTGCATAATAATTTTAGGAAAATAGTTTCAACTTTAGAAATAGGGATTTCTAATGTATGACTGAAGAAAATAAAATACCGAGCCATGGTTAATGAACCGACCTCAAAAAGCCTAGCTTTTTGGGGTCATCACATAACTTTCGGCTCGGTATTTTTTGTATTTTATAGATCGTCTTCGATCACGCTTGATTTGGAATATGCGGACGGTTTTGCCTCAAAGAAGTCGGTCTTGATCGCATTCGGGTCGGAGTATTCCATCACCCATGCCATCGACTCAGGTTCTTTGTCGTAGCCATCATAGACCGGAGCAAATCCCAATCCCTTGCAGCGAAGGTTGCCGAGATATTTGAGATAATCCTCGACCATCGTCATCGTCAAACCTTTGATATTATCACCGATCACATATTTCGCCCATTTGATCTCTTCTTCAACACCCTGTTTGATCATCGAGCGGAATTCATCGATATTCTCTTGGGTAAAAAGCTCCGGCTCTTCTTTTTTCAGCTCCAGTAGGATCGAGCGGAACAGCCACAGATGCGTATTTTCATCCCGGTTGATGTAGCGGATCTCCTGAACGGTGCCCGGCACTTTGCCATTTCTTCCAAGCGAGTAGAAGAACATAAAGCCGGAGTAGAAGTAGATGCCTTCCAGAATATAGTTTGCGACCGCCGTTTTGACAAGATTATACTTTGTACGGTTGTAGTAAAAATCATTGTACTGATCGCCGATGAACTTGTTGCGTTCCAATAGCAGAGGGTCATCCTTCCACTGATACAGGATCTTCGTCCTTTCTTCCGGCGAACAGATCGTATCCAAAATATAGCCATAGCTTTGGGAATGGATCGCTTCCTGATAAGCCTGGATCGTCAGACAAAGATTGACCTCATTCGCCGTGATGAATTCGCCGATATTCGGCAGATTCGCCGTTTGCAGAGAGTCCAAAAAAATGAGGAAGGAGAGGATCTTGTCATAAGCAGTCTTTTCCCCCGGCTCGAGATTGCGATAATCCTTGATATCCTGCGTAAGATTGATCTCCTCCGGGATCCAGAAATTATTCATCGCATGGCGATACCAGTCGCTCACCCATGCATATTTCATATTGTTGAAATCGTTTAGATTGGTCGTGTTCCCATTGATCATTCTTCGTTTGGAGAGCTCGATATCTCCATTTTCATTAAACAGGGCTTTTCTTTTTACCTCTGACATATTCCCTCCTATGCACTACAGCTTTCACATTCTTCGATTTCCAGCGATTTGCTGCGAACATAATACAGCGTTTTGACCTCATGCTCGCAAGCGGAGATATATAGATTCAAAATTCGGCTCATGCTGAATTCCGTTGTGATATACAGATTGACCGACTGTGACTGGTCGATATGGCGCTGGCGCACCGATGCGGATCGGATCACCCAGCTTTGGTCGATCTCATGGGCATTCTCATACAGCCAGAAAGTTTCCGAGGTGAGACTCGGGGCAACGCGCGGCACGATCTGTCCTTTTTTCTCCTCCAGGAAGTATCGCTTCATCACCGGATCGATCGCAGCCGTTGTGCCTGCGATGATCGATGTCGAACCGGTCGGAGCGATCGCCATCAGATAGCCGTTGCGCAGACCATGTTCCTGAACATCCTTTTGAAGCTCGAGCCAGCGCTCAGAATCGTAATTTCTCTTTGCAAAATAATCGCCATTGTCCCAATCGGATCCTTTGAAGTAAGCATAATGACCTTTTTCACGGCTGATCGCACAGCTTGCCTTGATCGCAAAATAGTTGATGTCTTCATAGACTTCATCCGCAAATTTTAAATGCTCCTCACTTTGGAAAGAGATGCCGTTCTTTACTAAGCTGTGATGATATCCGCTCGTTCCAAGACCGATTGCACGATATTTTTGGTTGGTGATTTCAGCATAAGGTACCGGATAATAATTGAGATCAATCACATTGTCCAGAGCGCGAACGACCGTCGAAACGACTTCTTCCAGCTCTTTTTTATCATGGACTTCAATATTTCCGAGCACCAGCGATGCAAGATTACATACGACAAAATCGCCGGGCTCCGTTTTCTCCACCACGATCTCCTCGCCATCGATGCGCACGATCTCACGAGAGATGGACTCGATCGGACGCATATTCTGCGCGATCTCGGTACAAAGGTTGGACGAATAGATGATCCCTTTGTGCGGATTCGGATTGTATCGATTGATCACGTCACGGTTGAAAATAAATGGCGTACCCGTCTCGACGGAAGATTTGATGATCAGACGTACCATGTCTTTGACGCTCATCACACGCTTGTCGAGTCTCGGATCATTCACACAATCCAGATATTTTTCAAGCCACTGATCGCCGTAGTGATCCTCGAGCGCATAGCCCTTGACCGAGCGTACCTCGTGTGGACAGAACATATACCAGTTTCCGTTGATATCCTCTTTCGCCAGCTTCCAGAAATAATCCGGGAAGCAGACAGCCGGGAAAATATCATGTGCCTTCATTCGATCGTCCCCGTTATTTGTCTTCAGCTGTAGGAATTCAGGGATGTCCTTGTGCCAAATGTCAAGATACACCGCACAGGCTCCCTGTCTTACGCCCAGTTGATCGACGGCGACCGCCGTATCATTCGCCAGCTTGATCCAGCGGATCACACCGCCGGCAACGCCCTTGAAGCCACGAATATCCGAGCCCATCGCACGCACCTTGCCGAAATAAAGACCCATTCCGCCGCCATGCTTCGATACCTGCGAGAAATTCGTGATCGAGCGATAGATCCCGTCCAAACTGTCCGGTACGGTATCGATAAAGCAGGATGATAGCTGGTGGAAAGGCTTTCGGGCATTCGACATCGTCGGAGTCGCCATCGTCACCTTGAGCGTACTCAAAATATCATAGATCTTCTTTGCCCATTGGAGCTTATTCTCTTTTTCCGGGATCGCCAAATGCATCGCGATCCCCATAAACATCTCCTGCACCGATTCCAAGATCTTGCCATCATTGTCCTTGATCAGATAACGCTTCATCACGAGATCCAATCCGCTGTAATTGAACAGATGGTTGCGCTCCGGTTTGAGATATTTCTCCAGCTCGTCGATCTGTGCATCCGAATAAGCCTGGAGCATATACTCGCCATATAGACCGGACTTGGTGAGATAATGGAGTTTTTGACCAAAGGAGAAAATATCCAGCTTGTTCATTTCCAGCTGAATTCGTTGATCGATCTGTAATGACAAAAATCTTGCCGCAACAAATTCCCACTTCGGCGCCTCCTTGCTGGTCAGCTCGCTCGCCGCTTTGATCAGAAGGCTCAAACATTCCGATTCGTTCATACTTTCCTTCGCAAAAGACAGGAATTTATTGAACAGGAAAGACAGATTATAGGCATCCTCCTTAAATTCCGTCTGGATATTCTTCATCTCGGAGAGGATCGTCTGATCTTGGAAATATTGCCCAAAATCCTCCAAAGTCTTGCGCATCGTATGATGGCTCGCACGGTAGAGGATATAGGATTTGACGACCGCATAAAAATTGTTTTCGATCAATGCGATCTCTACAAAATCTTGTACTTCTTCGACCGACACGATATGCTCCTTCGGGAACTGTGTCTGCACCTTTTGCTCCACATCCTTCGCCATCGATCGGATCTTCTCCTGATCGATCGGCATCCCGACACTGATGAAGGCTTTTTCCATAGCGACTTCGATCTTTCGGATGTCGAAATCTTTTTCTTCTCCATTTCTCTTGATAATTTTCACTGATATTCTCCTACATTATAATATTGCATAGACGAGAGGTGTGCGACAAAACGCAAAACTTCTCTTGATGGGCAAACGATCAAAGACGCTCTGCCTGACCCTAGAGATCCAAGGATGACGCGTGAGGGGATCGCTCGATGGTTTGCATCCATATCCCGCCGAAAAATCACTCCGTCGCTGCGCTATATTTTGTGTCTGATTTTTGCTTCAGGTAATAATATACCATATATGTGGTATGTTTGGATAGTACAAACGAAGGATTTTGCGTTGCTATTTTTTTATCGTCCGAAAAACAAAAATCTTGACGCTCATCATTGCGATAAGAGCCAAGATTTTATTTACAAAGTTTGAAAGGAGGAGGCTATCTCATTCTCCACGCTTCTTCTCCTAAACTTCTGCTATGTTCGATCTTTCCGAGTTTCAGATCATAAGGAATGATATAATTTCCTTCACGATCGATCACCGCTGCGACGATATCTCGTTCTTCGGGATCATCGGCCCATTTTGACAAAATGGCATAATTCGGATCCTTAAAATATGTTGCATCCTCCAACACAGCGGGGATCACGACTTCGCCCTCTTTGTTGATAAAGCCGTATCGATCTTCACCGTCTATGGTTACATAAAAACAGGATAATCCGTTTTTGAACGGAAGAGCGTAAAAGATATGGTTTCGTATGTCTTCATCCTCCGTTATCGTATAATCCTCGACAGATTCAAGGTCACGTTTATCGGTAAGATCGATCACGACCTTCCCTTTTTTGTTGATAAACTGAACATGATCGATCGATCTGTAATCCTCATCGTCCGAGTCAGCCTTTGACTTATTCTCGATTTTTTCATGATAGCTGAAGAATGCAAGATCTTCAGAAAAGCGACTGATCTGATAGGGTACATCAGGATCTTCATTTTTAGGCAGTTCGATGACCACTTTCCCTTTCTCATTGATATAACCCAGTGGCGCTTCATTGGGTTCGCCGTCCTCCAGCCATACCGGACACAGACCTTCGGAGAAAGATGGAACGTCAATGGACTCTATAACAAAGGTATTGCTTTGAGTCGGTTGTACATTCTGGAGCGCATGCTCTTTGATCTCGATCCGGCTATAGGTGGACTTTCGATTTAGATAGAATTTCGGCTCGACGACATATTCGCCCTTATAATCGATCAGCCCAAAAGGCCCGATCAGATCATCGGATTTTCCACGGACCCACTCTTCATAATCGATATCTTCTTCGGTAGCAAGGGCATAACCCTTTTCGTTAAAATAACCGATCATCGTGAATTTCGGCTCGATCGTCCATTCTCCTTTGGAATTGATCGCACCGAAGGTTTCTTCTTGGATGTCTTTCATCAAGATCGTATCTTCACCGATCTCCTGAACAATGATATATTTGATCTCATCCTCACCATCCGTTAGATCCAATAAAACTTCCTTTTTATTGTTTTCTATCTGAGTGACTCCATAGGAGTTGCCTATCTTAGTATATTTAAAATCCCAGCCGAAATTTGAATTTGGATCATCCCAAAAAACATCTGATTCTTCTACTTTTATTTCTGTTCCATCATCTTGAATCAAAAAATGCCGGGTTGGTTTATCACTTTCGTAATAAGGAGGATCTATACCGACATATCTTTTTCCTTCAACGATCGTATGGAAATTATATTTTATTTCGGTGACCAATTTCCCATTCTTGTCACAAAGCCCCAAAAAAGCATCCAATTTGTCAAAATCATTCCATACCGGAGCAAGACCGTTGTAGAAAAGCTCGACTTCGGTGCCCAAATATTTTTCTTCCCGCCAGTTTCCGATCGGTTGCTCATTTTTTGAGTCCGAAGGATCAGAGCTGCTTTGAGAGTTTGACGAATCGGTGGAAGAAGATCTACAGCCCGTTAACATCAGCAGCAAGGCCATTAAAACACTGCAATACAAACAAAATTTTTTCATGATTCTCTCCTTTTTCGTTTTTTGATATCTCTTAAATAATACTATCATATAGAGTTTGATGAATCAATACAACTTTTTGAAGAGGATCCGATCAAAAGAGTAGGACTATAACGAGAGAGGATCGGTGACATAAGCAATGCCTCCTGATTTACTAAATAGAGAAGGGCGGTCCATGTTCTCGGGGAAATCAAAAAGGCCCCAAGTCCGTTGACCCGGAGCCGAAGATATTATTTATAGGTTTCTTTGAGATACTTTCCGAGCATCGAATAGACCGCTTCTCGAGTTTGCCGGATGATCTGTTGAGATCTTTTTAGATCGAATTTGATATTTCTTGCAACAGAAAGCAGATCTTCGACAGAAGGATCTCTGCCGTTGCCATCGATCGTTGTTGCATGCTCTCCGCCGATCGAAGAACTGAAAGTTAGATCGTATGCAGGAGATAGTTTCCACAGGCCTTTATCGAATAGGAAAGAGAAGTTTTTGGAATGGTCATCTCGATTATGAGCAAACACATTGAAGCACATCAGACGGAATAATTTTTCTACTTCACAATAGTCATTGCAGAGCTTCAACGTCAATTGCATCAAAATATTGTAATCCAAATTCGGTAAGCGATGCGAGCTTTCCAAAAGACCGCTGACAGAAATCATGTGGATGCGTTTTGTGCCTTGACGATCAAAACGCCTGGTCGCAAAATAACCGGTATTTTTTAAAGAAGGAAGCAATTTTACTTCTGCCATTTCGATGCCGCATTCTTTGGCACAAAGAGCATAGTCATATTCCTGAACGCCGATGTTTTTGCTATCGATGGAACATGGAAATTTTACGATCCATTCTTCGCCATCGATCGGATAAAAGATTTTTGGTCGTGCACCGCCGGAGGAGCCACCCATATGAAAAATTTCATCTAAGTTTTTTGATGGGTGAGACTCAAAAATTTTCTCACATTCATCAGCGATCTGATCCAAAGAAAGCTTACTTTGAGAGAAAGTAAATGATTCTTCCGGACGATACGTCAAGGTGCCCATTCCGCTTTGCCCTACGATCGATAGGCGGTCGAGGCTTTCTATTTGTGATGGATCCATTTTGTTTTGCAGTAGCAGTCGATCAACGAGTAAGCGACCCCATCCATCGGGAAGACTGTCCGAAAACACGCCAAAAAGCCCTTCAAAAGTTTCATACTTTTTGGGGATGAACACTTCCTTCCGAAGCGGAAGAGAAAAAGGACTGATCGAAAAGCCCTTCTCGAGCCATACAGGATCATATTCGAAGGCGATCCGATAGTCATTTGTTTTTGCAAGTGTTCCGACTTTGAGATCATCAATAAATACATTCAGAGAATTATGCTTGTTCATCGATCACCTCCCGGATAGAAAGGTATTTTTTCTTGGCAAAAAGATGATCAAAGTCATCTTCATATCCAAGGGTAAAAGCAATCTTGATCAGAGAGGACAATGATATTTCACCCGTCCTTTCAAAGCGTTTCAAAGAACCTAGGCTGACATTCGACCTTGTACTCAGTTCGGCCTGAGATAATTTTTTCTCCTTTCTTCGTGCCCTCATTCGGTTTGCTATATCCTTGTTAATATCTGCAGGGGATTTAAAAAAATTATTATCCATAGCTAATATTTTATCCTATTTCTGTAATTTTTGCAATAAAAAGCTAATATATTAACTATTATAAAGAGGTATTTTGTAGTGTTTTTTTGGGGACAACGATCATTGAATGGTGGAGAGAGCGGATCGAAACAGTAAAAGAGAAGACCGTGATAAGTGAAAATGACGAAAAACAAAGCATAAAAGCCGGATCAAGGAAGATCGATGGATACACCCACTAGCCACAGCAACTCCTCTCAGTTAAAAGCGCAACCTATACAAGCAGGGAAAAGGTCATGGCGTTTAGATCGGCTTAAGATAAAATAGATCACATAACAAGACCCTCTCTACCATTTGATAAAGAGGGTCCCTTGTCTAAAGCATCCGAAATACGCTTCCTTATATAAGATTATCCTTCAAAGCGATATCCGAAATTGAATGCCTCGATATTCATTTCCTTGAATTTTGGCGGAACATTGTTCTGGATCGACTGATACCAGACCTCCGTCGGGATGTCCATATGCTTCGCCGCCGCGCCGAGCATAATGATATTTGTTACTGCGGTATTTCCGAGTTTTTGAGCTTGCTCGGTCGCCTTGATCTTTGTTACGGTACTGTTCTTCTGAAGCTCCTCGATCACATCGCTCTGATACTCGGTCTGTCCCTGTTGAACAAGCGCCGGTGCGATCTCATAATCGTTGACGATCGCGATCGAGCCCTTCTTCATCATCTGTCTCCATCTTCTGCCTTCAAGCTGCTCGAATGCGATCAGGATGTCGCCCTCGCCCGGTGCGATATTCGGCGAGTGGATCTTTTTGCCCATTCGCACAGAACCCCAGATCTTTCCGCCACGCTGGGAAAGTCCGATCACGTCATTTGTTTTCACATCAAAGCCCGCCAAAAAAGCCGCTTCCGCCATAATCTGTGTCGTCAGCACCAATCCTTGACCGCCGACACCTGCAATGATGATATTTTTCTCTTGCATAACTAACCTCTCTTTCCAGCTTTCTTAGGAGCTTCGCCGGTCACGCTGTGCTTGATCGCACCCACCGGACATACCTGTGCACAGATCGAACAACCAACGCATTGGCTCGGGTCGATCGATGATTTCATCTTTTCGATGCCCTCATATTTTTTCATACGAAGTGGAGGACAAGCCGTCTTGATACAAGTCTTACAACCGATACAGATCTCAGGGTCCACATAATAATGAGGCTCCTTCACCTTGTATTTCAACGCACAAGGTCGAGAGGTGATCACGATCGAGATACCCGGTCTTGCGATCGCCGCATTGATCTCCTGTTTCGCCAGGTCATAGTTGAACTGGTCGATGCGGACCACATCCTCAAAGCCCATCACCTTCAGCGTATCATCGATGCTGATATCCTGTCCGGCGCCATCCTTTTTGTTGGATGCCGCAGTCGGTTGTCCGCCCGTCATCGCCGTCGTCGAGTTGTCGAGCACAAGGATGGTGATATTTTCATCGCCCTTCATTTGATAACGAAGATTTGCAAAGCCTGCCAATCCGCTGTGGAAGAAAGTACCGTCCCCGATCACGCTCAGGATCGGACGATCATCGCCTTTTTGATCCATCGCGATACGCATTCCCTTGATCATTCCAAGCGATGCGCCCATACTGATATTCGTCTTGATCACATCGAAAGGATAGAGCAGTCCCATCGTATAGCAACCGATATCGCCCAGTACGAGCACCTTCGATTTTTTCAAAATATCAAACACCGGTCGATGCGGACAGCCTGCACAGAACAAAGGACCTCTTGCCGTCGTATCATCTCCTTGGATATCTTCAAAATGACGCTCCCTGATCACACCGGCATCCATCAGACCCTTTTCGATCGTTTCCGTATTCAGCTCCCCGGTAAAAGAGAAATACTTCTTGCCGTCACAAGCGATCCCATGCAAAGTCAGCTCATCTTCGATAAACGGCATCATCTCCTCGATCACGATCACACGGCTGTACTTTTCGCTCAGCTTTTTGATCTTCTCGATCGGAAGAGGATACACCATCCCAAGCTTAAGGACCGGCAATTTTTGCGCAAGTCTTGCATTGACATCCATAAAGTTTTCATACACGATGCCCGATGTGATGATCAGCGCATCGACCTCGCCCTCGGTGAAAGGATTGATATCCGCATCATCCGCCCATTTGGACAAAGCGGCGATACGATCCTTCATATCATGCTGGGCTTGGAAAGTATATGGCGGCAGCATACAATATTTTGCCGCATCCGGCTCAAAAACCTTCGCTTCCACTTCAACACGATCCTCCACCTCCACTACGGAGCGAGAGTGACAAAGACGGGAAGTGATACGAAGCATCATCGGCATCTGATGCTTTTCGCTCAACTCGAGACTCAGCTTCGTAAAATCCTTTGCCTCCTGCGAATTTGATGGATCCAACACACCCATATTCGCAAACTTTCCGAGGATCCGGTTGTCCTGCTCATTCTGAGAGCTTGCCATCCCCGGATCGTCACCCGTGATCAAAAGGAAGCCGCCATTCACCTTGGTCTGTGTAAACGTCATCAGCGGGTCCATGGCGATATTCACGCCGACATGCTTCATCGATACCATCGAACGCACGCCACCCATCGAAGAGCCGATCGCTACTTCAAGAGCGACCTTCTCATTCGTCGAAAACTCGGAATAGATCTCCCCATAGGGTCTGAGATTGTCCAAGATCTCGACCGTCGGCGAACCGGGATAGCTTGCCGCCACCTTGCCGCCCGCCTCATAAAAACCTCTGGCGATCGCTTTATTGCCGGACATCATCATTCTTTTATTCTCCATACATCCTCCTAACATAAGCTCATTTCCTGTGATGCAAATACCTATTTCTTTATTTTTACCAAGATCGGTTCGCTATTAAACGGCGATCGATCCGATATTAAAAACACAAAGAGCCCCTTGCTACAAAAAACTGACCCCGAAAACGAAGGTCAGTCGATCTTTCTAAAGACTCAGCAACAGATGCGCCAGCTGGAAGTACACCATCAAGGCGACCGCATCGACGATCGTCGTGATCAGCGGGCTTGCCATGACTGCCGGGTCCACCTTGACGATCTTTGCGATGATCGGCAATGCCGAGCCGACCGCCTTTGCCAAGACGACGGTCAAAAACAAGGTCAGCGTCACCGTAAGGGCGATGGCATAAGGCACTTTCTCAAAAAGAAGCAATCTTCCGAAATTCAGCACCGCCAGACAGGCACCTACGATCAAAGCGATCGCAAGCTCCTTGCGCATGACCTTGAACACATCCCTTGGACCGATATCGCCAAGCGCCAGCGAACGAATGACCATCGTCGAAGACTGCGAACCGGCATTTCCGCCCGTATCCATCAGCATCGGGATAAAAGCGGCAAGCAATACGACCGATTGCAACACCTCCTCATACTGCTGGATGATCCGACCGGTAAAAGTTGCCGAGATCATCAGTACCATCAGCCACAGGATCCGTTGCTTTGCCATCGTGAAGATACTCGCTTCCAGATAACTGTCCTCCGAAGGTGCGATACCTGCCATCTTGTGAAAGTCCTCCGTATTCTCCTGATCGATGACGTCCATGATATCGTCAAAAGTGATGATACCGAGCAACCTTCCCTCCGCATCCAATACCGGGATCGCCGAAAGGTCATACTTTTTGAAGACCATGGCGACTTCTTCCTGATCGTCCGCCGCATGCACGCTGACATAATTCGTGGTCATGATATCATCGACGATCACATCATCCGCACTTGTGATCAGCGTTCGGAGCGATACGATCCCCTTCAGATGACGTTCACTGTCCATCACATAACAGGTGTTGATCGTTTCCTTGTCGATCCCTGTTTTACGGATCCTCCGGATCGCCTCAGCCACAGACATATTCTTTTTCAGATCGACATACTCGATCGTCATAATGCTTCCGGCAGAATACTCCGGATAATTCAAAAACTGGTTGATGAGCGGACGCTCCTCGACCTTTGTGTTCTTTAGGATCTTTTTTACGACATTTGCAGGCATCTCCTCGATGATATCGATCATATCGTCAAACGAAAGTTCTTCGATGATCCCTGCCATCTCCACATCCGTGATCATATTGATGATGCTCTCCTGCTGATCCGAGCTCAGATAAGCAAACACATCCGCCGCCTCATCCTTTGGCAAAAGACGAAATACGACGATCACATCCGCCTCATCCAGTTCATCGATCAACTCCGAGATCTCCACCGTATTGAGCTGAGCAAGCAGATCGCGGATGCTGAGATAATTTTTGTTTTTGATAAGTTCTTTAATATCCGGTGCCATTGCGCCTCCTTCCGGGCGAATGGTGATCGCCCTGTTTCATCATAAATTTTTGTAATAACCGCTTGGGCGATCCGTCCAAGATATTCACCTCCTTGAGTCGTAAAATGTTGAAGTTCTCAGCTTCTCTAGTCTAACAAAAATAAGGCGGAATGTCAAACACAGCGGGCAGAGAAAGGGGAAGGGTATAAAGTTTTTTTATCGATCCGATAAATATATTTTATAAAAGTGACGATGGTTATTTAGGACTACCTCTTGTATAATAAGAACAGCAAATAATTTTTTGAGATAGAATAGGAGTTTTTATGTTGATCGATATGCACCTTCATCAAGATCGTCATTCCTTCGACAGCCATGTGAGCCTCGAGGAGATCATTGATGAAGCAAAGCGCAAAGGACTGGATGGGATCTGTATCACAGACCATGACGACTTGGGATTGCGCGAGATCGTCGAAGAATTTTATACCGAAGATCTGAAGATCTTTGTCGGTGTGGAGATATTGACAACACAGGGAGATATTTTGGTGATCGGGCTCGACAAGGTGCCGGAGAAAATGCTGACACCGAGCGAACTGCTCAAACTCGTTCATGAGCAGGGAGCCGTTGCGATCGCGGCACATCCATACCGCAAAAACAACAGAGGGATGGGCGATCATATCTTCACTCACCATGCCGGTGCGGAGCTTTCGCTGACAGGAGTCGAAGTGCTTAATGGTAGCACGCCCGAATATTTGAACATCCAGGCAGGAGAGACCGCTTTTGAATCGAATCTGGCGATGACAGCCGGCTCCGATGCACATTTTAAAGAAAGAGTCGGACTGATGGCGACCTACTTCCCGCAGGAGATCCATACCGAGCAGGAACTGATCGAGGCGATCAAAAACAGAGAATGCCGTCCGATGTACTATGAGAATGGAGAATACCATTTCTTCGAGTGGGATAAGAGAGAACAGACGGCATAAGGCAAGCGTATTCGAGTTTGCACCAAACAAAAAGTAAATAAAGAAACGAATGAAGTTGTCCGTTTTTGTAGGGCAACTTTTTTGTTATTTGGCGGAGATGCTTTGACAGCTCATTGGAGGTTGGGATAGGGGCCTTTATAATAAAGTGTAAGAAAATTTAAATGCCTGAATGCTTTTAAAAGAAAAGAGATTCTATATCTGTTAATTTGATTCAAAAAATACCGCCAACCAATTTTTTAAGCAGAATTGGCTGACGGTATTTTTATTCTTGTATTTCAGAAAAGATGTTACTGATTGTTTCGAAGGTTTGGATCGCCTTATCAAAGTCCTGCTTTTCAGAAGTATAAAGGAGATCTTCGTGCAATTTTTCATATCTGTTTTTTATTCTTTCATCAAAACGATCTTTCCAATTTTCAAATCTAAATAAATCTGTAGGATTATATTTTTCTTCAATATTTCTCTTTTCAAGATAAAAGCTATCCGTTTCTTTTGTTAGGGATAGTAGTTTTTTGAGTTCTACAAAATCATTTAAGAACGACTGAATATGCTCTCTTTCAAACAGGACAGTTACATCATATATGTGACGAACTTTTCCCTCCAAGGTTCCACAGATCGCATGTCTTTTTACAGATAGGATCTTATCAAGAAAAGTTCTTGTAATATCAAGCGTGTTTATAGAAACAGCTTTTAGATCATATTCCATAATAATATCATTCATCTCTTGTAATTCAAGATATTCCTGGATATATGTTTTCATTTGTCTTTTGGTGAATGGATCCGGTCTGACAAGAGATCCGATTTCGAGTTTGATTTGACAATTATCTCTATTTTCGAATTTTGGCCAAATATAGGAACTTTTATTCCGATCACTTCGCTCTTCCTTGATCTTCTCTATTTGAAAACCATGGGTGATGGCATCTTCCGCACTTTTCAAAGCTTTATCATACTGTTTGTTACTCATATCATTTGTTGGAATAAATGTGAGATCGATGTCTTCAGAAAAGCGATTTATTGATCCGGGGTAACATTTGCTGAGAGAAGTGCCACCTTTGAACACACACATGTCTACGAAATTACTGTTTTGTAGATTTTGCATTATCTTAACAATATAATAATCGCGACGGATCGCATCCTCCGGGATACCCACATGCTTTGCAACGATCGTGATGAGCTGTTCAAACTCCTCTTTGTTTTTATGCAGTTTCATAAAACTCCTCCATTTCAGGGATCGCATAGGACGAAAGCGGGGACAAAAACTGGTATAAAGTATTTTCTATTCCATGGTAAAGTAGAAAGTTTTCTAAGAGAGCAATGGTCGATTTTTTATACTTTCTGTTTTTTAATACGTCAATTGCAATAGAGTCTGTATAATTTAAAGAAAATTTTTTCATATATTCAGCGAGCGCAGATTTGTTTATATCCTCGATATTTTTATAGTTTTGAAGAATCTCGAGCGTTTCAATCACGGGGATCGTTTGTTCGGTGAGGGTGATCCCGCTATTTTTAACGCAGATATTTTGAATGTTTTTCTTTTGCTCGGAGATAACAGAAGAGAGAACTTCGACCGTCTTGCTAATTTGAGTTGTTAATCCTTTTTGATTGTAAAGCCTATAACCGATCATGATCCCTTGACCTTCTTTCGTGTAATGGGCAAGAATCTCTCGTTCACTGATCGGGACAAAGCCAAACCTTGATTTTTTCGGACGATAGTATAATCCCTTTGTGAGGTGAACTAATGCACCTCGCTTACTCAATCTCTCAAGTGTTTTGTAATAAGATGTTTCAGGGATAGCGCCGAATAATTTTTTATATAGGGCACTGGCATCCAATAGTTTGTTCTCAGGCTCTTGCTCGATAATGGCCTCGATTTGTTTTGAATAATTATTCATGCGATACCTCCTTTTAATATCATTATATCGTCAAACAGATATATGTCAAGTAAAAATCATTTTTACTTGACAAGAGAATTTTATTAGTTGTTTCTATAAATTGCGGTTATCCTTGTTATATAAAAATACTTATGATAGAATCAAGGAAAATACATGAGATAAAAAAAGAAACGATTCACCGAAGATCATGTAACTTGTAAAACGACTTTGTTGTACAAAGAGAGGGAATGCGAATGAACCACATGACATGCAGAGAAGAGATCGGAGGTTTGATCCCAAAAAGAAAAGAGGATGCCCATAAGGGAGATTTTGGTCGTATCGTGATCTTTGCAGGAAGCAGACGCTATACGGGAGCCGCTTATTTTTGTGCACAGGCGGCTGTACGATCGGGCGCAGGATTGGTCACATTGATAACAGAGGAAGAAGTGGTCGATATCCTCGCTACTAAGCTCAATGAGGCGATGGTACTGCCTCAAGACTCACCGCTTGTTTCGGACCTGCTGAACTCCGCCGATGCGATCGCAGTGGGCTGTGGTATGGGAAACAATGAGAACACCAAACAGATCGTCGAGAAAATATTATCTTTACAAAAGAATATCCCCATCATTATCGATGCCGATGCGATCAATGTGCTTGCCGGAAACGCAAAAAGACTCCGAGGGAAAGAAAATATCCTGCTGACACCACATGAGATGGAGTTTGCGAGACTTCTGGACATCGATGTGCAAAAAGTTGCACAAGATCGGGAGCAGATGGCAAGCTCTTTTGCCAAAGAATATGGAGTCAATCTGCTGCTCAAAGGAAAGCATACGGTCATTGCCGCTCCGAATGAGTACAAGATCAATCCGACCGGAAGTGCGAAGATGGCATCGGGCGGAATGGGCGATACGCTGGCAGGGGTCATCGCGGCACTTGCCGGACAGGGGCTGAGTATTTATCAGGCGGGATACTGCGGGGCGTACATCCACGGCTATGCGGCAGACCAAAAAGGGAAAAAGATGTACTCGGTGACTGCGACCGATGTGCTCGAATATCTTCCCTATGCGATCTACGACCTGGCAAATGCCTAAGCGAACATTCGGCTCAGTGGTTAAGCAGGATTTTGCACTATTGACCATGGAAATATCGTATCTACGATCGCACTTTCGTGAGCGCTTTGCTTTTGGAAGAAGAATATTGTAAAAACAGGAGGGAAAGTTAAAATGAGTGACAACAAAGTACAGAATAAGGGATATGGTTTGATGACCATTGCAAATTTTTTGCTATATCTGTTTTTTGTTTCGGTGTATATTAAGGATGAGACGGCACCTTGGATCAAGGTCGTACCATTATACATTCTGGCATTTACTTTGTTGATCATCACTTATCTGCTTGTAAAAAATACCGAGGACAAAAAGAGACGGCGGCTCTATTCTTTGATCATTTTTGCTGCTCAGTTTGGGCTAGGCTTATTCCTAACGACTCTATGGTTCGAACCTAGAAGTGATTTTCTTCTTGAACATCCAATGTGGCTTACTCATTTAAAAATACTTGCTTCGCTACATTATGTGTCAGGATTTATGATCCTATTTAAAACTTTTTTCAATACTTTGTAGTTTTTGTAGCTCTGTTGGAGCTGAAACGATTTATCATGTTGTTTGTTACAAGATATAAAGAGTTCCTCTTTGAGCTTTTCCTATACATATCATAACGCAATCCAAGAGGGCTTTTTAATTCGATCTATTTTTATTCCCTAAATTGCAATACCAAATTGAACACCTTGGTAAAATAAAGTTTGTAGAATAAACGATCAGTGGATACAAAGACCGGGTCATAAAACAAAAAGCCGAATACCTTTGGTTACAAAAGTCTTCGGCTAAGTGATCTGGTGTCCCCAAGAGGACTCGAACCTCCGCACATGCTTTAGGAGAGCACTGCTCTATCCACCTGAGCTATGGGAACGCTAATGTTTTTTGAGCAGTCTGACCGATCAAAGGTTGGACTGCTTTATCATTGTAACGAAAAAATTATCGATTGTCAAATGATTTTAAGGGACAAAGCGCAGTAAGAATATTAAAATTACAATGATGTTGAAATGATGGGGGATGGTTTTATTATCGCACAAAAGATCATCCCGATTTTATAGAGATCCGGATTTTAGATTGTGGTTTTGTACTCAGCGAAATAAGCAAAGTGACTTTTGTCTTCAGCGGAGTGCTCGGGGATGGATCTATCATCGCATAAAAGATCATCCCGATTTTACAGAGATCCGGATGTTAGATTGTGGTTTTGTGCTCAGCGAAGGAAGCAAAGTGATTTTTGTCTTCAGCCGAGTGCTCGGGGATGTGATCTAGTAGTGGATCACATCCTTTTCTTTTTGGATCTGCCGGATGATCCCTCTTGCGGCTTCGGAGCAAAAGAATTTGTAGGTGCTCTTTGGCACGAATTTTTGGATCTCATCGATCCGACCGAGCCGGATCAGTTCCCTCACATGAGAGGCGGAGATCGCCTGATCATCCTGTTCTTTTCTTGGGACGATGTGGACCCGGATGCCTTTTTCGGTCAGATCCTGCTGCATCACTTCGTTATAGAGGTTGGTGACTCGGCTGAACGGCTCACTTCCGATGTAGCGTGATCCGATGCCGAGGGTTTCGGCGATCCGTGAAAAGATCCGGATGTCGAGTTTCGCCTGTTGCACGATAATATCGTCGGCTTCCTTGATGAAGTACGATGGAAAGATCGACCGTGAGATCATATAGCTTCTGGTTTGATGGTAAATGATATTGTCCAAATGGGCGGTGCCTTTTCGGATGAGCTCTTCTCTTACAGAAAATGGGATCAGTGAAGAATCGTCGGACACCATAAAAAGATGGAGCAGATCATTTTCCGAAGCGGCTTTTTCGACAAGATAGAGATGCCCCAGTGTAAACGGATTCGCATTCATGACGATGGATGCGACCCTCTCTTTTTTTGGAAAATTTTGCTCTTCGCTCTCAAGTTTCAGCTTGTTCAAATAGTTTTCGAATCGATTTCGATTTTCCAAAAAGACCAGCTTTTCGGTGGAAGCGATCGGATAAAATCCGAGGCTCTCAAAAAATTTGCCGGTCTCTTTTTTCGTGTAAACAAAACTATTGTCGTAGCCCAGATCGCTCTGATAGTTTAGAAGCTCGGTCACGAGACGATTCATCAGCGCATAGCCCTGATAATCTTTGTGTACGGCGAGGCATCGCAGGGTATTTTTATAGTAAGAACCGGTCGCAACAAGACGATCTTGGTCAAAAAGTCCGATCGTGAGATCAAGATTTGCATCACGGCGAATATTCTCCTGTTCCAACAGAGTATCGACCTGTTGCATGGTGTATCGATCGCGTGGATAGATCACTGTGGCGGTAAATTCCATTTAGTCCTCCGTATTCTCCTTTTTGAGATATGCCATTGCAATATCGATAAAACGTTGCATATATTTTTTGATCTGAATATCCTTGTGGTAGCAGAGACAGAAGGTCTTGTAGCTTCGAGGGCGCTCAATCTCGTAGTAGCTTCCGTCGTACATCATTTGGAGACTGGTCGTGATGATTTCCGGATAGAGTGCGACCTTGTCACAGTATAGCGCCATCTTTTTTGCCAGCTCGATGCTGTCGGTCTCACAGTATACGCTCGGATAGAGTTTAAAATCTTCGAACAGTTCGTCCTGTATCGAGCGGATCGCGTGACCTTTTTTGAGCACGACGAATTCTTCGATGCGAGCTTCCTTGATAGAGATTTTTTTGCCGGACTCGATTCTTCTCGCGATGTTGGTGTTTTTACCGGCGACCAGAAAAATCTTCTCCACCGTGATCGGGAGATACACCATATCAGGATTTGCCTGACTGGACGTTGCAAAAGCCAAATCGACATGCTGAAGATAGGCATGGTTTTCAAGGGTGGAAGATCCGAGTTCATGAATTTCGACTTCCACATGCGGATGCTCCTGTTTGAATTGCATTAGGATCTCGGGTAGAAAGGCGATCGCACGGTGCATTGAGATACCGAGGCGAATTTTGCCGCTGTGCTCGGAAGCGATCTCAGTCATTTCGGACATCATCTGTTTTTCGATGCGAAGTATTTTTTCAGCCGCTTCTACATATTTTTCGCCGGCATAGGTCAAAGTTGCAGGTACTCGGGATCGATCGAAGATCGGAGTACCAAGTGTTCTTTCAACGGATTTGATCATCTGGCTCAG
Organism: Peptostreptococcaceae bacterium; assembly: GCA_030532705.1. Lineage (GTDB taxonomy): Bacteria > Bacillota > Clostridia > Peptostreptococcales > Filifactoraceae > JAUNKE01. The sequence continues at coordinate 1,593 of JAUNKR010000002.1, read as the reverse complement.
TGAAGGCTGGGAGATGCGAAGCTCCTCCGCCGCTTTGGAAATGCTGCCGGTCTCGGCAACTTTTGTAATATATTGGAGTTGTCTTGAATTCATAATTTACCTCGTTCAAATAGTCGGAATTTTTTAGGGGTTAACATTTTGAAGTTTTGTTTACTTAAATGATTTTTTTGAAGAGCTTACAGGAGCTCTGTTTCACGATCAAAAAACATCCAATGATCAGAAACATAATTTTGAGACTATGCTAAACATAAAAAAAATAGTATTTGAATTATATATCTATAATATCATAAAATTATAGATAATTCAAACGTATTGATGAAAAAGAGATTTATCGAAGCTTGGCATATTTGTTAATGCAGTTTTCGATAAGAAAAGGAGGGTACCATGGAGATCAAAAAGCTGGCAGTTGCAGGCACGCTTGAATCAAGCGATGCTCAGGTAACGATCGAACCGAATGCGACCGGGATCGAATTCAGTCTGGAGAGCAGTGTCATCAATCAGTATGGTAGACAGATCAAGGCGGTCGTATTGGACACATTAAAAAATCTTGATGTTCAGAATGCGAGCATTCGTGTGGTGGACAAAGGGGCATTGGACTGTACGATCAAAGCGAGAGTAGAATGTGCCGTTCATCGCGCAGCGGAGCAGAACAAGAATTTTGCGTGGGGAGGTGCGATAAAATAATGAGACCGGATAAAAGAAGACTTCGACGAACGATGCTGTTTTTGAATGCGCAGCGTGCGTCATTGGTCAAGGATGCTTATGTTTACAAGCCGGACACCGTGATGTTTGACCTGGAAGATGCGGTGGCGGAGCGTGAGAAGGATTCTGCACGATTTTCGCTATATAATACGATGAAAACGGTGGATTACCGTGGAGTGGAGCGCATCGTTCGTATCAATGCATCGGATACTCCTCATTTCTATGAGGATATACGGGTAGCGGTGGCAAGCGGGGTCGATGGGATCCGTGTGCCGAAATGTGAGACAGCGAAAGATATCCGCGAGGCGGAGTTCGCCATAGAAAAAGCGGAAAAGGAATTTGGTGTCGAAGTCGGACGTACTTTGATGATGGGGGCGATCGAGTCTCCACGTGGGGTGATCAATGCGCTGGAGATCGCAGAAAGTTCGCCGAGAATGTTCGGGATCGCGATCGGCGCCGGCGATTATCTTCGTACGATGCATACGACCAAATCGGCATCGGGTATCGAGCTTCTCGGTGCAAGAAGTCAGATGGTGATCGCAGCGAGAGCGGCGGGGATCCAATGTTTTGACACTGTATATATGGATGTCGATAATCTGGAAGGTTTTGAAGAGGAAGTTCGTTTGATCAAGCAGCTTGGTTTTGACGGAAAATCGCTCATCAGTCCAAAGCAGATCTCGATCGTACACAAGATCTTTGCACCGAGCGAAAAAGAGATCCGGCGTGCGGAAAAGATCATCATCCAGCTGGAAGAAAATGAGAAAAAAGGAATCGGAGTATTCACGGTCGATGGACAGATGGTCGATATCGCGATGCTGGAAGGCGCACAAAGAACAATAGCACTTGCCAAAGCGAGTGGAGTTTACAAGGGGGAATTATAATGATTAACAA
>JAUNKR010000035.1 GCA_030532705.1 Peptostreptococcaceae bacterium | reverse complement strand
ATACAGTTTTAACAGGTGTTGATCAATATATTGAGAAGAGGATATCCACTCCAACAGAAACGATAAGAACTTTCTCTAATTTAGATGTATCAAAAGATGTTGATTTTTCAGAGATTCCAGTTTATGTAAATACAATTAGTGCTCTAACAAGAATGTAGGTGATGATATGGCATATAATTTTTTTGAACCATTTTTAAGAGAAGTAAAGCCTGAAAAAAAGAATAATACAAATCTGATCATATTTACTCTTATGATATTAGCGGTAGGATTTATAGGTGCTTCATTTGGATATACCATATTCCAAAAGAAAAACTTAGAAAAAGAGATTGCTGAAGTAGATATGTTTTTTGAAGATGAGGTTATAAAAGCGAAGATCGTTGAAATTGATGCAAAACTTGCAGAAATTCAGGATATAAAGCTAAAGCAGCAATATCTTCAATATCTAGAAAAGGATATGAAGAGTATAGATGTTGTAAATGACCAACTTCTTGATTTTATTAAGAATGAGATTGTTCAAGATCTGAGTGTAGATTCTCTAAGCATAGATCAACAAGGGAAAGTATCTTTACAGGGCGTATCTTTAACAAAAATGGGAATTGCACAATTTGAACATGATTTAAGAAATAGTGGAAAGTTTCATGAAGTTTTTGTTCCGAATATCAAGAAGGACGAAGCTTATTTTAGCTTCAATATTGAGTTTGATACTGTAGTAGGAGGCGAGCAATGAAGGTAAGGAGCGAAAGAGAAAAAATAATGTTGGTATCTCTTGGTCTATTGCTTGTATTATATTTATATTATACTTACTTTTTGGTTAACAAACTAGATGAAATTAATACACTAACGGTAGATTATGAGGCAAAACTTGCGCGTAAGACAGAAATGGAAGCCAGAATAGAAGATGGAAAAACTCTCGACCAAGAATATTTGATGTCAAAGAATTCTGTAATGAGATTATCTAATAAATTCTTTTCAGAAGTAGAACAGGAAGAATTTATTGTATTATTGAATGACTTGGGCAGGGAAAGTAAGATCAATATATCATCAATGGATTTCAGTGAGTCGGATGGCTCAGTCGCTATTGAACGATTTGAGCAAGCTCACCAAAAAATAGACAAGTACAATGAGTTGATCGCGCAAGATAAAATTAAAGGTTATATAAAACCGGAGCAAAAAGATGGTTTAACCCCACCTAGCGAGAAACAGGAAGAACAGAAGCCAGATGCTAGTAAAGTCTCTGTAAAACCCGTTCCTAGTGGTTCTGATGTCAGCTATGCGGATGATGCTACAGAAAACACCGAGAACACCGAGAATACTGAGAATACTCAAGAGGGTCAACCGGCTGAAAATACAAATAGAACACCGGAAGATGTTTTACGTTCAGAGGATCCAAGCGCGACAACATATGCGAAAAACATTAAAGCATTGAATGCGGAATTAAAGCTGGAAGGATCATATAGCCAGATTCATGAATTTGTTTCATTGATTGCGATGAATGAGCGCAATATTATCGTAGAATCGATTAATATTACAAAACAAGATGATGCGCTAAATGACAAAAATGCAAAAAATAATGCAAATATTAAAATCGTATTCTATAAAGTCATAGAGCTTGAGAAGTATTTTGAGCATAAGGATAGTGTACTTGCAAAGAATTTAGTGAAGAAGTCCAGCAAGGCTTCACCGTTCTTATCTTATTCATGGAACTTTACTCCAAGTACACCAACAGGTGCAGTTGCTCAAAACTCATTTGGAAACCAGATCACATTGCCTCAACCGCCGCAAAGTATTTTACCACCATACCAAGTGTATCCGAATACTAATGTGGTTCCGACTCCGGTACCAAATACTTCAGAGATGAGTCAAGGAGTAATTCCAGGGCAAGATCAAAATCAGAATAATTATAATCCGGGCTATACTAGATTACCATTTGGTGGATATGTACAAAATCCTACACCACCGACAGCCAATCAGCCGAGTGAAAATAATTCATCAAGTCTTTTAACAACAAAATCGGACAACACTATCACTTTTAATAATCTAGGTGGGGTATCTCTTGAATTGAACTCAAATGGAGCGACAAAAAACAGAGGATCACTGAAGGTATCGGATAAGAGTGGACTAAGTAGAAATGCTTTGAAGCTTGACTATCATCTGGGTGATGTTGGATATTATGGAGCTATTAAGATCGATCTTTCCAGTAAGAATATCGTTTTGACAAAGAAAGCGACAGATATTATTCTAAAAGTTAAATCGGATATGACATCAGGACATAATATCGGACTTGAGATCGTAGATGCTGATAATATGGTGCATTCAGTTGTATTGTATGAAGATATTGACTGGACAGACTGGAAAGATGTAAGATTACTCAATCTTCCTAGAATGAGTTATCCGGCTACTATAAAGAGCATCTATATTTCTAGAGTGGAAGATGTTTCAGTGACTGATTCAGTATTATACTTTGATTCACTTGCTTACAGCTATAAATAATATCCGGATCGATCTTGTTGAAAGATATGGAGATTAGCTCAAAAAGAGTGAGACCAATTATGGTAGTAGAGGATCAATAAAAGTTTATTGATATAATGACAGTAAAAAGATATTAAAAATCTTGAGCTGTATAGTATCCATTCTATGCAGTTCAAGATTTGGGAAAGAAGAATAGGGCTCTAGCCCTATTTTTTATAAACATAGAGGTATGTAATGGGAATTATATTTTTTATTTATGGACTGATATTCGGTAGCTTTTATAATGTTGTAATTTACCGTTTACCACTTGATATATCGATAAGAAAAGGTCGATCAATGTGTCCAACATGTAGTACAGCATTAAAAGCATTGGATCTTTTTCCGGTTTTGAGTTTTATTTTTTTGGGAGGGAAATGTCGATATTGCAAAACGGAAATTTCAATTAGATATCCGATGATCGAAATTATCACAGGAGTGCTGTTCTTTTTAGCATACCGATTTTTTGGCATATCGATCGAGACCTTCTTATATATTTCTTTTTGGTCGATGCTTCTAATTGTTACAATGATCGATTTTGATCATCTGGTGATCATTGATTCGGTTTTGATCGTATTTTCTATAATAGATCTGGCAATTTTGATCATTATGGGATATCGTTGGGAACATTATATTTTTGGAGCTATGGTTGGAGCTGTGATTTATGGCTTGATCTATATTATCTCAAAGTTCATTTATAAGAGAGAGGCATTTGGAACGGGCGATATTACATTGATCACAGCGGTAGGCATTGTATTTGGATGGCAACGCACGATCATTATTTCTATGATGGCATTTTATGTTGCTTTAATAGGTGTGATTTTATCGAAATTACTTGGTAAAAAGATAAGGAAATATGATGAGATACCATTTGGACCATCAATATGTATCGCAGCATTTATTATGTCCATCTATGGCGAACAGATCATGCAATTTCTTTTTACATGGATGGGTTTCATCTAAATGATCATAAAAGTTATCATAAAGAAGATCTATTAAAAGCTATTGAAAGTTATAGATGTTTTATTAAGAGAGCATTCATTACAGAAGGTAGAGCTGTAACACTTGATCGGTCATAAACTAGGAATTTTTCTTCACAAAAGAGTATAATAAAAATAGTGGGATATATTAAGAGAGGATAGGTCTGTTGTATCAACAGATCTATTTTTGTTCGAAATTTTGAGTAATTTGATCAACAACCATAGCCGTATTTTTCCAAATGTTTCAATACCCCTTGATTTGTACAAAAATATAACATTAGCGTGAGATTTGTGATATAATTGGGATGAAATTTGTTTTCAAAAAGCAATCCATAAGCGGAACAAAAATTTAGAATAGAAATAGGAGAAGTTTATGCAAAGAGAACGCAAAGAAATAGATAACAAATACAAATGGGCATTGGATAAAATGTATACGGATGAATCATGGCTCAAGGATCATGAGATGGTCGATCGCTTGGTGAAAGAATGTTCAAAATATCAGGGGGTATTGCTCCGGGATGCAGATACTTTATTTCAAGCACTAGAGGACACAAGCTTTATCAATATGAAGTTAGATAGCTTGTTTACCTTTGCCAGAATGAAGAAAGATGAAGACAACAGACTGGATAGTAGTGTTGCAAGATTGAGCAAAGTACAGGGGCTTTCTGCAACAGTGAAAGCAGGACTCTCTTTTATAAAGCCGGAGCTTCTCTCTGCAAAATACGAGGAGATCAAGCAGTTTTATCAATCTAAATCTGAGTTGCTGAAGTATGAATTTATGCTGGAGGAGCTTTTTAGAGGAGAAGGGCATACTCTCAGTGAGAGCGAAGAAAAATTGCTTTCCACATTGGATCCGATCTTTTCAGGAAATGATGATATTTTTACGATGCTGAATGATACGGACATGAATTTTGGAAATGTGATCGATGAAGATGGGCAGGAAATACCACTTACTCATGGTAGCTATGGAAGCCTTATCATATCGAAGGACCGAGAAGTTCGTAGAAAAGCATATGAACAACTCTATAAGGAATATGAAAAACATAAAAATACGATCGCTATGACTCTAGGATATGAAATAAAGACTAATACGATCTTGGCAAAAATTCGCAAGTACTCTTCATCGTTGGAGAAAGCGTTGCATCCGGACAATGTTCCGCTTTCCGTATATCAAAATTTGGTAAAGGTGATCAATCAGAATTTACCTTTACTTCATCGATATATTGAGGTGCGAAGAAAAATGCTGAAGTTGGATAAACTTAGAATGTATGATATGTATGTTCCGTTGTTTTCCTTAGAAAATGAGAAATTTGCTTATGAAGAAGCGCTTGAGATCATGCAGGATGCGTTGGCTCCGCTTGGGGAAGAATATACTCGTTTTGTAAAAGAGGGCGTAGATTCCGGATGGATCGATGTATATGAAAACAAAGGGAAGAGCAGTGGTGCATATTCTTTTGGATCCTTTGAGAGCATGCCTTATATCCTACTAAATTATGACAATACTTTGCGAGATGTATTTACTTTGCTACATGAGATGGGACATTCGATGCATTCTCTTTATGCAAGAAAGACCCAACCATATATTTATGCCGACTATTCTTTGTTTACGGCAGAGGTTGCGTCAACTGTCAACGAATCTTTATTGGCAAATCACCTGATCAAAAATGCTAAAAATAATAACGAAAAAATGTATTTGATCAATATGTATATGGAAGGGTTCCGCACAACGATCTTTCGCCAAACGATGTTTGCTGAATTTGAAATGATGATGCATGCAGCGGTTGAGGCAGGAGAAGCACTGACCGTCGACTATTTGTCTAACAAATATCTGGAGCTCAACAAGAAATATTTTGGTGAAAGTGTCGAACTGGATGAACAGATCTCACTGGAATGGGCTAGGATCCCTCATTTTTATTCATCGTTTTATGTGTATAAGTATGCTACAGGATATTCAGCAGCGACTGCGATCTCGAAAAAAATCTTAGAAGAAGGACAGCCGGCGGTGGAATCTTATCTTAATTTCCTAAAAAGCGGGGGAAGCGGATATCCGGTCGATCTGCTTAAGATCGCCGGAGTCGATATGAGTACGACAGAGCCGATAGAGCTTGCGATGAAAGCGTTTGAAGAGCTTCTTGTGCAGATGGAATCGATGTTAGATCAATAGGAGTATCATGAAAAAAAGAGTTATTCTCGGAATGAGCGGGGGGGTGGACTCATCAGTGTCTGCGCTTTTGCTCAAGGAGCAGGGCTATGATGTAGTCGGGCTGTTTATGAAGAATTGGGACGAAAAAGATGAGAGCGGCGTTTGTACAGCGACAGAGGATTATCTGGATGTTGGACGTGTCGCTTCTCAGCTGGACATCCCCTATTATACGATCAATTTTGAAAAAGAATATTGGGATCGGGTATTCACGTACTTTTTGAAAGAATATAATGCAGGAAGAACACCAAATCCGGATGTGATGTGTAATACAGAGATCAAATTTAATGCTTTTCTAGATTATGCGCTCAAGCTGGAAGGCGATTATATTGCGATGGGGCACTATGCCAGAGTAGAGCAACGGGGAGATCAATTCTTTCTGTTGCGTGGTGCAGACAAGTCGAAGGATCAGAGTTATTTTCTATCAAGGATCGGACAGCGTGCCTTATCCCGTACGATATTTCCGATCGGTAACATTCCGAAAGATCAAGTTCGGGAGCTTGCGAAAAAACACGATCTGGCAACAGCATATAAAAAAGACTCTACAGGGATCTGTTTTATTGGAGAGCGTGACTTTGACCTTTTTTTAGACAAATATCTTTTGGCAAAAAAAGGGGAGATCCATAGCGTAGATGGGAAGAAGCTTGGAGAACATCAAGGCTTGATCCATTATACCTATGGTCAGCGACGAGGGATCGGTATCGGTGGAGTAGGAACCGGCGAGCCTTGGTTTGTCGTTGGGAAAAATTTGAAGAAAAATATTTTATATGTTGCTCAAGGAGAGAATCACAAATCTTTATTCACCAAAAGTCTGATCGCGGATGATATGATATGGATCTTGGGAGAGCCGTCAGAACTTCCACTACGTTGTACCGCTAAGTTTCGATACCGCCAAGAAGATATCCCGGTCACAGTCAAGGCTCAGAGAGATGGAAAACTCAAAATAGAATACGACTATCCGGTCAAAGCGGTTACACCCGGACAGGTGGCAGTTCTTTATGACGGTGAAGTTTGTCTTGGTGGAGCGATCATTCAATCTGCGGAACCGATAGATCCGAAATATCGTTTCTTATATGACAACGCCAAATCATAAGTGAACTAAAGGATTAAAGACTAAAAGTTTTTATAAAATCAATGGAAGGGTACCGGAAAAAAGCTCTATTTTAGAGCTGTGCCTCTTTTGAAAAGAGAGAACATCTGTTATATAAAGCGTCCCAAAGAAGTAGCCGAGCTCAGAAGAGAGAACCGGAGCAGGATATAGATCACACTAATATGTAGTCAAAATAAAAGGCATAAAAATAGAAAACAAGTCAGGGGATTTGACTTGTTTTCTTTAGGGGTCTTTTTCAACTGTCCGAAGATAGATTTTGGGAGAAATCTATCTTCCTGCAGACAATAGGGGTTAGTTCATTTGAACCTAATAGAGAAGAAAAACCATGTAGCATCTTGTTTTGCTACAAGTTCATTTTACCTACAAAGTAAAGTAGGGGTATAAAAAAAATGTATGAAAACTGCAAGAAGAATATTTCAAAAGATTAGCAAGGTGTAATATGAAAACTAAAACGATCTACCGATGTAGCCAATGTGAAAAAGAAAGTGTGAAATGGAGTGCGAGATGTTTTGAGTGCGGTGCTTATGGCACAATGGAAGAATTTGAAGTGTCAGCTAAAAGTAAGAGTTCCGCAAAAGTTTCTTCTGCTATAACAAGAGATCCGGCAGTTCCGACCATTCGTTTGACGGATGTAAAAATGGAGAACAGCAATCGTATCATCAGCTCATTGAACGAATTTAATCGCGTGATGGGCGGTGGGATCGTGCGAGACTCTGTTACTATCATTACGGCGAAACCGGGTGCAGGGAAATCGACACTTTTATTACAGGTTGCACAGGATATTGCATTACAAGGATTGAAGGTCTTGTATGCTTCGGGAGAAGAAAGTGATTCCCAGATTAAATCACGTGCGGAGCGTATTTTGAGAAATATCTCTGAAAACATATGGGTCATTACGGATCATTCGATGGATCATGTGTTGGAGCAGATCGAGACACTGGATCCGGATCTTATCATTATTGATTCAATCCAGACTTTTACAATGGAAGAACATTTGCCATCTCGTGCCGGCTCACCGACACAGACGATGGAATGTGCCAATGCTATGGTTCGGATCGCGAAAAATAAAAAAAGACCTCGAGCTGTGATTTTTGTAGGGCAGATGAATAAAAATGAAGAAATGGCGGGGTTACGCGCTTTAGAACATTTGGTGGACACTGTGCTGGTCATTGAGGGAGAAAGCGAAGAAGAGCTAAGGGAGCTTCAGAGCACAAAAAACCGTTTTGGAAGTACAGGTGAGATGGGCTTTTTTACAATGACGGAAGAAGGGCTGATCTCGATTGACAATCCATCGGAATATTTTATGACGATTCGTGATGAAAAGGATCGAGTTTCCGGATCCGCTCTCACTGTGGTGAGGGAAGGAACAAGACCGGTGATCCTTGAGATCGAAAGTTTGGTATCCACATCCTTTATGCCTTATCCGACAAGGATCGCGGAAGGATTGAAGCGAGATCAGCTCAATATTTTGATTAGTATTTTAGAACAAAGAGCAAGATTCAATCTATTGAACAAAAATGTTGTGATCAAGACAACAGGAGGATTAAAAGTAAAGGAAAATGCGATTAATCTCGGGATCATAATGAGTATCGTTTCATCTTTTTCTGAAAAACCGATTCCGAACAATTATGTTTTTATTGGGGATGTGGGCTTGACCGGAGAGCTGAAGAAAGTACCATCGATGGAACAAAGAGTTCGTGAACTCGATCGCATGGGTTTTGATAAAGTATATGTAGCGAAGGGGGCGTTTAATCGAAGGATCGATTTTGACCATATCAAAGTAGTTGAAAAAAAGACCCTCCAAGAAGTGATCAGCGATGTTTTTGGACAGGTAGAACATTTCAAAAAGTAGGTATTTTGTCGCAAAAATTTATCGAATGGATATTGATCGACAGATGATGCAAAATAAGTAGCTATTTTTATAGAATATGGCTTTAAAAAATTATCCTGTGTTTGTAGAAGAAGACATAAAATTGCCCGACTGAATAATGATACCATTATAAACAATGGATCTATTTACAATATTTCCGGATCATAAAAATCCAAAAGGATATAGGTATAGCATAAATAAAATAGAAATTTTGAATATAAAGATCTCATTCAACAGAAATGCCGACCGCTTAACTTTTGAGCTGTTGCGGCCGGCATAATGAATGGGATCTTTTAATATTTTTCTTCGGAGCTTGAGTTTTGAATAGGTCTTCGTACATCCTCGCTGATTGGATAGGATGAACGATATTCACGCTGATTCAATTTGAATTTCTTGACCTCGCTGTTTAGAAGATTTGCTTGTGTAGAGAGTTCTTCACTTGCTGCAGAGCTTTCTTCTGCGGTAGCGGCATTACTTTGCACAACACTGGAAACCTGACCTAGCGCTACATTGATTTTTTCGATCGTTTCTGCTTGTTCCTGGCTTGCCGAAGTGATTGTCTCAACATATTCATTACTTCGATAAGCTTTTTCGCTAACCTGTTCCAATGATTGAGCGGTCTCTTTTGCAATATCAAATCCGATATTTGCATTTTTTACGCTTTCTTCAATCAAAACTTGTGTTTGTTTTGCAGCCTCCGCTGATTTTACAGCGAGATTTCGAACTTCATCAGCTACTACGGCAAAACCTTTGCCGGCTTCTCCGGCACGTGCAGCCTCTACGGATGCATTCAATGCCAAGATATTAGTTTGGAATGCAATATCATCGATCACCTTGATGATCTTGTGGATCTCTTGAGAAGATCGGTTGATATCTTCCATTGCGACCAACATATTTTTCATTTGCGCACTTCCTGCTTGAAGTTCTTTAGAGACTTCATTTGCAAGTACTTTTGAGTTCTCCGCATTTTTTACATTGGCTTTAGACTGCTCTTCGATTTGATGTGTAGAAGCGATCACTTGCTCCAGGGAGCTTGCTTGAGTCGCCGCACCGCTTGCAAGAGCCTGTGCAGAAGAGGATACGTGGATCGCACTTTGATTTACCTGATCAGACGCATCGCTGATGGATAGAAGTGTATCATTAAGAGAATGAGATATTTTTTCAAGAGCGGATCTTATAATTCCAAACTCTCCTTTGTATTCTTTCGTAAGATGGATCCTCATGTCTCCATCTGCCATGGAAGATAGAACCTTAGCGATCTCATCAATATAATCGATATATTCCTTTAATCGGGACACGGTATCTTCCATCGACTCTGCAACCATTCCGATTTCGTTGTTTGCCTGTATATTTAGCTGCACATCTAAATTTCCATTTGCAATCTCTTGAGCGGCTTTATTCAGATCGACCAGAGATCTGGAAATTTTTTTTGTTCTAAACCATAAGATAATTATATAAACCATAAAAACAAGAGTAAAGATAAAGAGAATAGTATCTCGCAATATCTTATAATCTCTAAAAACTTCTTTCTCTGTAATTCCGGAAGCTATTGTCCAACCTGATGTATGAGCTATTTCAATATTTCCTTCCATGGATACGCCGTTTTGTTGGAATTGAACATTACCTTCTTTTTTATCGATAAGCTTATCCAGAAAATTTTTGCTGATTGGAGCCTCTTGAAGTTGTGTATCGATTAAAGTATTGTCAGGATGGTATAAAATTTCTCCGGTATTTGTAATTAAAACAAAAAATCCGGTTTCTCTCAATTTTTGAGATTTCATAAATTCGCTAACTTTTGAAATTGTAACATCAATACCTGCAACTCCCGATAAAACACCATTATCATACATCGGAGTTACAATCGAGACAATTTTTTCATTGATATATTCATAGACATATGGTTTGGACATAACAAAATCAGAATTTGGGTTAGCTTTGATACTTTTGTACCATTCGCGAGATGTTACATCCCATTCGGGAGCTGTAAAATAACCATCTGATGCCCAAAGTTGGCTTGTATCAATATCAGCTACCCAAACGGCAACGATGTTCGGATCACTTTCATGAATTGAAACAAGACTTTGGAAAGCTTCCTCAAAATAAGGAAGTTTTTTTACATCAGAATTTCCGGGAACCAATGCTCGTGTCATACTCATAAACTGCTCATTTTGAGCCATTACATCAGTGATATGATCAAATTTTTCAAAATAAATATCTACATTTTGGGCCACTGATTGTGTTGCGATTTCCAATTCAGAATCAATACGCATTTCCAGTGTTTTGTGTATGTTATTTAAAACAATTACAAAGATGATAATAAAGCCAATCAATACGGGAAGACTGCCTGAACGTATCATTTCTTTTTGAATACTGCCATTTTTCTTTCTGTGTGATTTGTAGTTTAGTAAATTTTTCATAGATCCTCTCCCATTTCTATATAATCTTATGTAATTTATATCGTCTTAAATTTTATTTCTAAATAGTCTTTTTTGATTTAAAAAATATTCATGCCTATCATTTTATTTAAAATAATAAAAGAGGAAAGTGGATATGCAAGTTGAATATTTGTGCTTGATAATAATATGAATTACTAATACTATTTTTAACATATAAAAATATGATAGAAAACTATGCGTTGATATTAATGGATCGTTTCAATTCAACGATATAAAATTAGTTTGTAATCACATAGGAGGAAAATTATGTTTAAATTTTTAAACGAGGAAAAAATTTTTAAGAACAAAAGAGGCAGTCTTCGGAAAGAGATGATTTTGTCCGGAGCAATTCCGGTGTTGATTGCTTTTACAGTTATTTTTATTGTTGTACTAAGAAATGTTAACAATACTCTTGAAATACGTATTGAAAGGGAGCTTGAAGTTGCTACAAAAGCGGTTGCGCAGGAAGTATATATTTATTTTGAGCGCTTTGATACGATCACGGATGTGATGTCACAGAGCGAAGAATTTATTGACATCGTTCAAAAAGTAAATTCGCAAAGTAAAGATGTAAAATCGCTTCCGGAGTATCGATCAACAATGAAAACACTCAAAAACATCGAGATGGATGAGGACAATATCATTGCAGCTTGGATTTCTGATTTTGATACAGAGCAGCTATGGTCATCAGATGGCTATTTTTCGCCGGACGACTGGGATATTACAAAAGAGAGTTGGTATCAAAATCTTCAGGCAGACACGAATTCCAGCTTTACAATGTCCGATCCATATTTTTATGATAAAGTAAATGCGAATATCGTTTCGATTATTACCCCTATTCGAAATAGTCAGGGGATAATCTTAGGAGTTGCAGGTGTTGATATTTTGATCGAAAGTATCAACGACTTTATGGCAGAGAAGAAATTAGGAGAAACAGGATTTTTTGCTCTTACCACAAATCAAGGGAAAGTCGTATATCATCCGGAGTCATCTTTGATCGATAAAGATATTATGCAAATAGATATTAGTGATAATCTAAAAGCGATGCTCACGGATGGAGAGGAAGGAGAAGTCTCCTATATAGAGAAAGGCATTAATTATCAAGGTTATATATCGAATGTTGGAAGTAGTGGTTGGGCAGTTACATCTGCACTTACAGTGAAGGAAATGTTCCATGATTATACCATACTCAAAACTATGTTGCTATTAATATTTTCGGCAGCGATAATCATCTATATCCTTATTCTATGGTTCAGCACAAAGAAGATCTCCGGTGCTTTGGTAGATCTAAATAAAGCGGCACAAGAGATCGCAAAAGGGAATTTGGATGTGCAGTTGGACGTAAAGGTGAATAATGAAGTGGGAATGGTCGCGGATTCCATAAATCAAACGGTAATTAGACTTCAAGAGTATATCGCCTATATTGAAGAGATCGCTAAAGTACTTTCATTAATGGCGGATGGAGACATGAGGATCCATCTTTCTAGAGAGTATAAAGGTGAATTTAGTATAATCAAAGAAGCATTGGAGAACATCTCGAATTCCTTGAACTCTACGCTTCGATTGATTAGTGATTCCTCTGAACAGGTGAACCAAAGTGCGATTCATGTATCCAGTTCGGCGCAAGCGCTGGCGACCGGAGCAACCGAGCAGGCAAGTTCGCTAGAAGAGTTGATGGCATCGACCACAACGATCCAGGAGCAATCAAAAAATAATGCACAAAATGCGGAGAACTCAAAAGTACTTGCAAATGAAGTCTCTAAAGAACTTCAAGCAGGAAGTGCGCAAATGAAAAATATGTTGGTCGCAATGGAAGATATCAACCGATCTTCTCAAGAGATCCACAAGATCATCAAGGTGATCGATGATATTGCATTCCAAACTAATATCTTGGCATTGAATGCATCCGTAGAGGCTGCACGTGCCGGAGAAGCCGGCAAAGGTTTTGCCGTAGTAGCTGATGAAGTTCGAAATCTCGCTGTAAAATCAGCGGAGGCTGCAAAACAAACACAAGTTTTGATTGAAGAAAGCGTAAAAAATGCAAATATCGGATTTGATATTGCAAAAGAGACCTCGAACTCTCTGGAGCAAGTTAGCGAAAAGGCACACAAAAGTAGTGAGTTTGTGGAGCTGATCACTGCCTCAACTCAAGAACAAGCAGAGACTATCGAGAGAGTAAATTCTGCGCTAGGACAGATCTCAAATGTCGTACAGAGCAATGCGGCAACTGCAGAAGAAAGTTCTGCGGCAAGTGAAGAGCTTTCAGCACAGGCGAATATGCTGTATAGTGAAGTGAAGAAATTCAAATTAAAAGGACAGGAATACACCTATTCGGAGCCTATTAGAGCGGATGTCAGAAAACACACAGAACAGATGGATCGATCCTTTGATTCGAATGAAAAGTATTAATAGTGTAGATCTCTCTGGAGATTCTTAGTATAGTAAGAAGAAAATATTTATAACAGTAAACCTGCAAGATATACATCAGGCAGGTTTTGCTGTTACGATATCTTTTATGGAAATATTCGATCATGTGGGGGCTTTAGGTTTCAGCTATACAGTAACAGTCTAGCGGCCCTCTTCAATGGGCCGCAGTCTTATGTCTGAACAAATCGTGTGATGATTCGGAAGTGTTACATTGAAAAGATTAATTTTTGGGGCGCTTCAACTGGAACAGTTCGACTTTGGGATAGAGATCTAAGCTCGAATAATAAGAATAAATTATAAAAAAGTGTCAATAAAATGGTGAAACATGATATAATGTTAATAAGCAAAAAAATAAAAAATAGAACAAATCAGGGATCATACTTTAAGCTGTGCATTATATAAGTCTACAAACTTTGTAAAGTAATATTCATTCACTACGGAAGATCTTCTTCCCAAATCGTATAGGAGAGAGATATGCTAAAAAAAGAATTGATTGTACAAAATAAAACAGGACTTCATGCAAGACCTGCATCAGAATTTGTAAAAAAAGCAAGCACTTTTAAGTCTAGTGTATTCATTGAATTTGGAGAAAAGAACATAAATGCTAAAAGTATTGTAGGATTGCTTTCAGCGGGCATTGGATATGGTAGCAAATTAATACTTGCAATCGAGGGAGAAGATGAAAATGAAGCAATGGATGCGCTTGCTGGATTGATCGCGGAGCGATTTGAAGAGTAATGAAGGGGGATGTCTTGGACAACCCTTTTTTTGTAAGTTTTCTTATTAGAGTGTAGATGGAGGAAAAGATGGAATTTAGATTGCACTTAGCACCATTGATCGAATTTGGTGAAGGTAAAATCGATCAAATTGGGGATATTTTATATAAGGATCGTCGAAAAAAAGTGTTGATCATTACAGGTAAAAAGTCTTCCAAGGCACAAAATGCATTGGAAAGAATAAAGGAATCACTAAACAGATCTCAAATTGAAATGGTGATCTATGATGAAATCACTCAAGAGCCTGATACTGAAGTGGTGGATCTTCTGCGAGACATAGCAAAAACAGAACAAGTCGATTCAGTAATTGGTCTTGGTGGAGGCTCTCCGATGGATGTTGCCAAAGTTGTGGCAGGACTTTTCGGGCAGGAAAAGAAAACGATCGATTATCTACGTAAAGAAGAGTTTGTGTATTCAGGACTTCCTTTTTATGCGATCCCTACAACTTCAGGGACAGCGAGTGAAGTCACATTGAATGCGGTTTTGTTGGATCGAGAGCGGAACAACAAATACAGTATATCAGATACCAAGTTTATGCCGATAGCGGCGATCATTGATCCGGAGCTGACTTATGGTCTTTCCCCGGAGATAACTGCGGCCACAGGAATGGATGCGTTTACGCATGCGATCGAATCCTATGTATCCTATGAGTCAAACGAATTCACCAAATTTCTTGCTCAAGAAGCTGTTTTATTGATTCTCAAACATTATGATGAGGCGATGGAAGAGGATAAAACAGCAAGAGCTTATATGGCGAAAGGAAGTTTATATGCGGGATTAGCTTTTGCGCAGACCGGTGTCGGACTCTCTCATGCGATCTCTCATCCTTTGGGAGCCATATATCATATTCCGCATGGTGTTGCCAATGCGATCCTTATTCCCAAAGTGATCCACTTTAATATGAAAACTTCACATGAAGAATATCGAAGTCTGGAACAAGTGCTGGGTATTGACATCAATCTGGGGGATTTCATCCAAAACATCACCAATGATCTTCCGATCAAAACAAATTTGAAAGATTATGGATTTAAGATGGAAGATGCGGAGCGTATCGCGGAGCTCGCAATGACTTCTCGATCTTATCTTAGGAATCCTCGAATCGCAACGAAAGAAGAGATCATGGAGATCCTGATGGAATGCTATTGATCAGTCTTCGAGCGTAACAATAGGAAGGTGTATGAATTTTGGATCCATCCGAGTTCAAGAGATCGGGGATAAATAACTTCGTGGAAGATCTAAACAAGACGATAAAGCGATTTTTGATGAATATAAGAATAATTATGATTGAACGTTTTATAAAAAAGGGAGTGTAAGAAAAAGACAAGAAGTTTTTTGTTATACTCCCTTTGTGTGGGAATAGAAATGGATTATATCAGCGGGAAAAATATCATCAAAAATTGATTTCAACAGATAGGTCGTTCCATGAAGATTCTGTGATTCGAGCATTCAAATAAACCATAGTTATCTTTCAATATCGTGGGACATAGCGTAAAGCTTGTTAGGAATGGATCTCGATCAATTTATCACAAGTTTATTTTGGATGGATCCGTATGAGAAAATCATCAGCGACCATTTCTTTTGTTTTTTAGGATATCTCGGATCGCATTTGCGGTATATCGTAAATCGTCTTTAGTTGTAAAATATGAAAGACTTAATCGGACAGTGCCGTGCGGAAAAGTTCTATAGCTTTGATGAGCTCTCGGCGCACAATGTAGCCCGGGGCGATTGTCGATCCCGAATTGATTTGCGAGGAAGTAAGAAGCATCAGCATTATCCATCTCCAAAAAATCGATCGAAAAGACAGGGACTTTGTTCGCATAATCTTGGGAACCGATAATGCGGATTCCTTCAAGTGTACGAAGCATTTCAAAGAATTCTTGACCCAGCTCTGTCTCATGCTCAAATATATTTTTTAATCCGATTTTATCGATATGATTCACTCCGGCAAGGAGACCGATCAGACCGGCAATATTTTGGGTTCCGGCTTCATATTTGTCAGGTAAAAGATCCGGGTGGATCTCTTCATGCGATTTGCTACCGGTACCACCGGTAATAAAACTTGGGATTTTCTGCGCGAATGAAGATCGGATGACCATTCCGCCCGTGCCGGTTGGACCCAGCAACGCTTTGTGACCGGTAAAGCACAGGCAATCGATAGGAGTCTTATTCATATCGATGGGGATGATCCCTGCGCTTTGCGCAGAATCGAGGATAAAAGGGATCTGATGATCATGGGAGATCTCAGCAATTTTATCGATTGGGAGCACATCCCCCGAAACATTGCTGGCATGTGTGCATATCACCGCCTTGACAGAAGAGATATTTTCTTTAAAAAAATCCAGATCCAACTTTCCCTGCGGAGAGACAGGGATCGAAAGAACTTTTGCACCTTGCTGTTTAAGCGGACGCATCACGGCATTATGCTCCAGACTGCTCACCATGATCAGATCATTTTGTTTTATATATCCTTTGATAATAATATTAAGCGATTCGGTAATGTTTTTTGTAAATATAACTTCTCTGGAACTTTTGGCATTGAAAAAGGCAACGATTTTTTCTCTTAACATAAAAATTTTATCGCCGGCGCCGGATGCTTGGGTGGATATACTGCGAGAAATATTTGTACCGCCTAAAGTCATATACTCGACCATTGCATCGATTACTTCAGGTGGTTTTGGAAATGATGTCGCAGAATTGTCCATATAGACTCGCATAGGAGACTCCTTTCATTGGCTGGATGATATTTTATTTTTTACATTTGATCTTTCAATAAAATGAAATCATTCAAGAACAGTGCCCTATCCTTTAATGGTTTAAGAGCATTTCATTAAAAGAGCGAACGGAATATATCAATATCTTAAAACGAATTGTTTATAGAAAAATGGAATGACATCAAAATGGTAACGTACTATATGAGTGCAAGAAAATCAAATGATCCCCATAAGATGCTTCAATAATATTATAGCGTATACCGAGCAGAAAGACAAAGTATATGGTATTAAAATTACTTATGGACTTAATAGAAAAAAACAATAAAAGAAAAGATCGATGATATAGAAATATTTAGGCACAAGTAGTATCATTATAAGGGACTTATCAAAGTCTGATATTATACTTGGGAGGTTAATTATGAATGACAAGGAGAAAATGATCGGGCTTGTGATCGCAGGAGGGCTGATCGGGGTGCTTGCAGTCTTATCGGTCGCAAATGGAAATCCGGGGAATATGGGGGTCTGTATTGCTTGTTTTATTCGTGATACAGCGGGGGCATTAGGATTGCATCAAGCCGCTGTAGTTCAGTACATAAGACCGGAAGTGATCGGCGTTGTGATCGGAGCAGCCGGGGTTTCGTTGGCCAGAAAAGAGTTCAAACCCAGAGTTGGATCTTCTCCACTGCTACGTTTTGTGATCGGTTTCTTTATGATGATCGGAGCTTTAGTATTTTTGGGATGTCCGACAAGGATGATCTTAAGATTGGCAGGAGGTGACTTGAATGCGATTTTTGGACTTCTAGGATTTATTGTGGGAGTCGGGATCGGGATCATATTCCTTCAAAAAGGATACAGTTTGAAAAGGGCATACAAATCGACTCTGATTGAAGGATCTATGATCTCTATCATACAAATAACATTACTGATACTATTAGTCAGTGGAGCAAGTTTCATTTTATTCAGCCAAGAGGGACCGGGTTCAAAACATGCACCGATCATGTTTGCACTAGGTGTGGGACTTGTAGTAGGTGTCAGTGCTCAAATCACGAGAATGTGTACAGCCGGAAGTTTTAGAGATATCATTATGTTTAAGGATCTTACTTTATTCTCAGGAATTTTTGCAACTTTTGTGTTTGCTCTTGTAATGAATATGATCGTGGGCAAATTTAACATGAGCTTTGCAGAACAGCCGGTTGCACACACGGATGGACTATGGAATTTTATGGGGATGGTAGTTGTCGGTTTTGGTGCGATCTTACTGGGAGGATGTCCGTTGAGACAGCTTGTTCTGGCAGGAGAAGGAAATATCGACTCTGCGATCACTATGCTGGGACTTTTGGTAGGGGCTGCCTTTGCACATAATTTCGGTTTGGCATCTTCGCCAAAAGGACCGACACCTGCAGGACAGATCGCCGTGGTGATCGCCCTGATGTTTTTTGTTGTGATCGGGATCATGAATATAAAAAAGGATTCGGATTTTATAAAAAAATAAGGGAATGGTCATTCTAAAGAATAAATCGTTAATGATCATTTGAAAGATATTTTTAAAATACTATATTTTGTAGGATCGTGATCATAAAGGAGCATGGATCCTTAGTACAGGAGGCAGTGATGATCGAAGTTGATGCAAGAGGGCTTTCGTGCCCGGAACCTGTGATCAAAACAAAAAAAGCGCTATCAGGATCACCTCAAGAGATCAAAATTATCGTAGACAACAATGTGGCGAAGGAAAATGTATCCAGACTTTTGGAGTCTACCGGATACACGATTAGTGTAAAAGAGGAACAAGAGGATATTTTTGTACATGGAAAGAAATAGATATATTGTCTTATTTTTTACGCAATATGGAGCGATCAGTTATTCGCGTAAATTAAAAGATGCCGGGATCGACAATATCACAAGACCCGTACCAAGAGCATTGAGTTCGAGTTGCGGGATCTGTGTTGAAATGGAAACGGACCAAGATCTGATACAATTCTTGACAGAAGATGTAGAAAAACTTTGTATTGAAGAAAATGGAGCTTATAAGGTAATCTATGAAGAACAATAATAGATCCAATAGACCTTTATAAAAAACTAAAATACCATCTGCTCAGTTCACAGTGAACCAAGCAGATGGTATTTTTATGCTTTTAATAGATTATCAAGATATGCTTGAATAACAGCTTGCTTCTTTATAACATTATTGGCATATCTGGTATTGTAATTTCCTCGATTGACATTTCCTGTTCCCTGATTATATGCGGTAAGACCCATAACGAGACTGTTGTAGCTACGGATATGACCCTTTAGAATCCTTGATCCCAGATCAGCCGCTCGATAAGGATCCTTCAGATCTTTGATCTTATATCCAAATCCGGCTCCTGTATTTTTGTGGATCTGCATGATACCATAGCAGTTGGTATTGTAAACATTTGGGTTGAATGTACTTTCTTTCCACATAACAGCTAAAATGAGCGATAGATCCAACTGATTTTTTTCATTGGCATATAATGCGGCTTCAGCAACTTTAGTAACGACTGCATCGCTTAGCTTATTATTTTTACTTTTGATAAATGATTTTACTGCATTTAATTTTTTTACCTTTGATAGATCTTGTTCTTGTATAGCGGTGTTCTTTTCTTCATCAGTTTGTTCGATATTTTCCACAGTTACCTCAGGTGTTGTTTCTTCTGTAGAAGGCATTTCTTTTTCAGTGCTATTTTTTTCATCTTTTTCAGTCGATTCAAGATCGGTCGATTCGGATGGGCTTTCCTCTGAAATTTGAGTTGATGATCCTTTTTCCGCGTCATCAGCAAAAATGCTTAGAGGGGAGAAAGACATCATCAGAACAAGTATCAAAGTAAAAAGGCTTGATTTTTTCATACTTCTTTAACTCCTTTTTGCTTTTTTTACTAAATTTTTTCTTTGGTTTTTTTGCACTTGAGAATTATAACAGATAAAACACGATTTTTCAAGTTTTAGAGGCATAATAGTTACAAATTGACACTATTATTAAGTTTTCAAATAATTATTTATCAGAAAAAAATAAACAAATATGACAATGGGAGCATCAAAGAATTACCAGTCGATACAAGATAAAATTAATTATAGAAGATATAAAAAATAAGGATCGATCGACAAAACGATCAAAGCTAAAAATAATTTCAAGAAAAAATAGGATGGATTTCTTTATAAATAAATTTTTTATGAAAAAATTCGTATTTATAAAAATATCTGCTGTGTGTAAATTGCATTGAATGAGAATGGATCTAATAAAAAAGGGTGCTATTTTGTATGATCTAGGATAGAAAGGCAAAAAAATTTGCATAAGGATGCTTTTTGGTTGTAAAATCATAAAGAGAGATGATATAATCTAGAAAAGATCATTTTAGGAGGAAAAAATGAAAAAAGGTATACTAGTAGCCAGTTTTGGTACAAGTTATGAAGAAACAAGAGTAAAATGTATAGAATCGATCGAAAATCTCGTGAAAGAAAAATATAGCGCAGATGTTTTTGAAAGAGCTTTTACGTCAAATATTATTCGACGAAAGCTCAAGGCAAGAGATAACATGCATATCTATTCGCCGCAGGAAGGCCTAGATGCGCTTAAGGGGAGAGGATTTGACCAAATCGTAACCCTTTCATTGCATATCTTAGATGGTTTTGAGTATGCAAAGCTGTCTAAGGAGTATGGACCTGTGGCAAAACCACTTCTTTACAAAGAAGAAGATTATACAAGGATCGCTGAAGATAGATCGTTTAATGATCTAAAAGGGTGCGATGCACTGATATTCATGGGTCATGGCTCAGAGCATACAGTAGCAGATAAAGCGTATGGAAAACTGCAGGATGAATATCGAAGACTTGGGCAAAATGATATCTATATCGGGACAGTAGAAGGGGAGACGACCCTGGATGATATAATTGAAGATATTCGTGAAAAGGGTTATAAAAAGATACTTCTAAAACCTTTTATGATCGTGGCGGGGGATCATGCTCAGAATGATATGGCTTCAGATGAAGAGGATTCATGGAAGACGATCCTTATGGATCTGGGATATGAAGTAGAGATCGATATGAGTGGAATGGGTGAATACAAGGTCGTGCAGGATCTTTTCATGGAGAAGCTGGAACAGGCGATGATGGAATAAATATTTTATACTAATACCTATTAAAAAGCATAACGATGTGATATAATAAGATTATGAA
>JAUNKR010000088.1 GCA_030532705.1 Peptostreptococcaceae bacterium | reverse complement strand
CGTTTATGTTTTCAAGCCGCGCTTTCGTGATCGACCGGGTAATTCCTGGACGCTTTCGGATAATGTTCCTTTTCCCAAGCATGCGTTTGGGACATAAAGCGATCGCTCTTAAGATAAAAACGATAGATCGGCGGGGCGGTATTTGCTTTCGCTTCGTCTTCTTCATCAAAAGGCTCGTCATTGGTCACATCGATATGATACCACTTGCCGTCGATGTTTACCATATTCCAAAGATGATAGATATCATCATCCGGTGAACCGATGTCCCCAAAAACAAATCGGCTGTTTACATCGGAGGCAAGGGCGAGCTTTTGGAAAAGGATCGCATAAGCCTCGCAGACGCCTGCTTTTTCCTTCACCAAGGTATAGCCCGAATGTACCGAAAGCTGATTGACCTTGCGATAGAAGCCCAGAGAATAGCGCGAATTATTGATGATGTAATCGTGGATGGTCTTGACTCGTTGCTCGGCATTCATATCTTCACGGATATGCTCTTTTGCCCAATCATCTGCAAACTGTTCAACGAATTCATTTTGTTTCGGGGTGGTATGATAAGTGATCGTCGAGTGCAGCACGATGTAATTTTCGTACTGATAATAGACATACTCCCAGCGAAAAGCGATCTGTATCGAGCGCGGTCCGATCGCCGCATTCTCAAAGATGATCCCCAGCCGATCGACAGGGACTCGAGTAGTATCGACCTTGAGCACCAGCTTGGGCTGATAATCCCAGATCTGCTTTCTTATCAGTGCTTCCAGATCCTCTTCCGAGGTCACGAAATCATTCGCATTATAATTTGCGATCCGCTCAAACCCATCCGTCGGATCGATCGTTTCGATCGGCTCGACCATATCGGAAGATCCGAAAAACGAAAAGCTTTTTCCATAATAGATATTCAGACCGACAAAAGTCACAACGGTCGATAATACAAGCACTGCAATGGTGATCAGGATATAGTTTCTCAATGAGGCGCCTCCTTCGGATCGATGGAAATCGATCAAAAATATTTTATGATTTATGAAATAAAATAACTATGTCAGCCATTAGATTACCGATCCTGCGCCGAAAAACTCCCTGCACCGAGCGGTATCAGCAAATTCGACAGAGCTTTCGGTGCCGGGTAAGACGATAAAAGGAGCATAGCGCATCATTTGATGACTTCTTCGTAATAGACCGGATAATCCTCGGGAGCCGATGGATAAAGCATCATATCCCAAGTATGCGTCTGTGCCATATAAGCGTCGCTTTTAAGATAATGATCATAGCTTAGAATACTTGTATTCGGGGAATTTTCAACGACTGGATCATCCGCCGTCAAATCGATATGATACCACTGATCGTCGATACGGACCATATTCCAGAGATGATACACATTATCGTCACTCTCGATAAATGGACTTTCAAAATCACCATATACAAATTGATTTGGGATACCGGCTTCTGTGGCGAGCTTTTGGAACAAGATCGCATAGGCTTGGCATACGCCGACTTTTTCCTTGGACAAAGTGTAAGCGGAATGGACAGAGCACCCGTTGAAATTGTGATCGGCGTCCCCCTTGTCATAGCGCGAATTGTTGATGATATAATCATGGATCGTTTTGACCTTGCTCTCATCGCTCATGCTCATCCGCAGATTGCCCTCCACCCATTGTTTTGCGAATTGATTGACCGATCGATCTTGACTTTTGGTGGTGTGATACTGCATATTGGCGTCAAGGATTGTGTGATCTGAATATTTTTTGAATGTATAATTCCAGCTCGTGACCGTATAATTTGCACCAAGTCCGACCACCGCCTGCTCAAAGATCTTTTCCATCTTGATCGAAGGAAGGATCGAGGAATCGATATGATAGGTCTGGGATGGACGAAAATCCGCGATCTGCTTTCGAAGAAGCGCTTCGAGCCGTTCTTCAGAGGCGACCACCTCGTTGGGATGATAGTCGGACAGGTCGGTCTCAGAGTCGCCGGCAGGCTCCTTTTTCTCGCTCGGCGCATCGGAGAAAGCCTTCTGATCGATAGGAACTTCCTGCGACGAACTTGTTTGAGCAGAAGGAAAGGCTTTGTTTTGCAAAAATTTAAGTCCGAGGATGGTACCGCCGACCGATAACATCAGTGTCAAAACAGCTACTAAAAAATAGGTTCGAAAATTCATAGTCTCCCCCCGATCTTTGAAATAAAACAACTTTTCATTACTAACTCCATTATAGTATTACGGCAATGATTTTTCAACAGAAAATCCTGAGGGGGTCGTGTCAAGTTGTTGTGGAGTTTTTCTATTGACAAGCTCCAAATCGTTTAG
>JAUNKR010000034.1 GCA_030532705.1 Peptostreptococcaceae bacterium | reverse complement strand
TTGATAGGGAGCTATCAGAATGTAGGGGATAAGAACTCTAAGATAGGAGATGCTGTGCATGGTGCACCTAAAATCCTGGATACAAGCGTCATTATCGATGGACGAATTTTGGATATTGCTGCAACCGGTTTTTTAGAAGGGCGTCTTATCGTGCCCAATTTTGTGTTAGAAGAGCTTCGTCATATTGCGGATTCTTCAGATGATTTGAAACGCGTTAAAGGAAGACGTGGGCTGGACATATTAAATGCGATGCAAGCGGATTTAAAGATGGCTATGGAAATTTCAGACGCAGATTTTTCGGAAGTGATGGAAGTGGATATGAAACTTCTGCGCCTTGCTCAAGAAATTGGCGGGAAGGTTTTGACAAATGATTTTAATCTGAATAAGGTGGCTCAATTCCAAGGGGTTGAGGTACTTAATATCAACGAACTAGCCAATGCGGTCAAGACAGTCGTGATTCCCGGAGAAGAGATGGTGGTTACTATTGTGAAAGAGGGAAAAGAGCAAAATCAAGGAGTGGCGTACCTAGATGATGGAACGATGATCGTCGTAGAAAATGCAAAGAAACTGATTGGGGAAACGCTTACGGTAATTGTAACAACCGTTCTTCAAACAGCGGCAGGACGTATGATATTTGCACGTCAGAAATAAGGTGATTATGGAGATTTTAGATAAACAAGGCAGAAAAAAAGTAATGGCCTTTGCACTATTTGTAGGTGAAGTTATGCTAAAGAATGGTGCGGAAACTTACCGTGTAGAAGATAGTATCCGAAGAATATGTTCATCTCGTGATCTACAATATATAACTGCTTTCGTAACCCCCACAGTGATCATTTTAGGAGATGATCGAAATGACGGATATACTTTTATGAAGCGGATCGATAAGAGGACCACAAACTTTGATAGAATATCATTAGTCAATGCACTTTCAAGAGAATTTGTTGAGCATAAGATATCGATCGAAGATGCATATGTTGAATTAAGGTCTATTTCGACAAGATCATCCTACAGTGAATGGGTACGGATCCTTTGGTGTGGGTTGGCGTCATCGATGTTTGCTTATTTGTTTGGTGGGACCTTTTCTGATATGGTTTGCGGCTTTGTGATCTCGATCTTTGCGACCAAAATAGGATTTATGCTGGATAGATTGGATATGAATTTATTTTTGCTAAATGCAACTTGTTCTGTTTTGATCGCAATATTCTCCGTCTTGGCATTTCGTTTACATTTGGGGAAAAATCTGGATATGATCATTGCGGCATCTATCATGCCTCAGCTTCCTGGATTTTCTCTTACGAACGGTATTCGAGATTTTATTGCAGGAGATCTTATATCCGGTGCCTCGAGAGCATTCGAAGCACTTCTGATCGCTGTGGCAATTGCCGTATCGATAGGCTCTGTGCTGAGTTTATTCTATCGGTTTGGGGGGCTTTCGTAATGAGACTGATATTAAATGTAGTATGTTCTTTCATCGCCACATTAGGATTTGCCATTTTTTTCAACATACCTCGCAATATTTTGTTTTGGGTCGGTTTAGTCGGTGCGGTCGGGTGGATGATGAGCATCCTATTGATAGAGGCGAGTGCAGGATCTGCATGGTCTTATTTGCTTGCGTCGTTGGTAGTTGCATTTCTTTCAGAAACACTTGCTATAAAAACTAAAAATCCATCGACCTTATTTTCTATTCCGGGGATATATCCTCTGGTGCCCGGTTATACACTATACACTACAATGTATCATTTCACTACGGATCAAGTTGGACTGGGGATGGAAGCGATGATCATCACTTTGACGAATGCCGGAGCTATTGCACTGGGGATAATCATTATGTCATCCTTAGGAAATATTCGAAAGAAAATGATTCAAAATAAATTGGATCGTTCAGGGAAAAACGAAAACTAGAGCAATATAGACTTTTGTATTGATTTTTGATAATAGAATCAGAAATAGAGGTGAGAGATGAAAAAAATATTGATCATTATTAATGAAAAAGGAGAGAAATCCCAAGGGTATCAGGATCTGATCAATGAATATGTGGAAATGAAAAAAGCTCAGGGTTATGTGATCGAGTTGATCGGAGATCTCAATGGAGTTTTGAAAAAATTATTAGAAGAAGAGGAGCTCTGGGGTACGCAGATCAGTTCGGCGCAAGCAGAAGTCATGTTCCAGCTAAATCGGTATGAATTTGTCATATATGTGCCGAATACAGTAAGTTCTTTGAAAGATATGCTGGTATATGATCCGAACAAATTGGATAAGAATATGATTTTTTATAACATAGGAAATATGTCTATCGTAGAATCGTTGGACAAAGAATCACAAAATGCTATTGTATCTACGGAAAATTTTTCTGAGGAGAGAATAGAATGCGCTCCATGTGAGAACATGGATTCAGCTGAAAGTGTATCTCACAATGAGCTGTTGCTGAATAGTGAAACTCAGGGATGGGGGTCGGATTTTATGACCGATGAGAAGGACGGATCCACGGAAGAAAAAGGAGAGATCGAGTCAGAAGAAGACTGTTTGGATGGTCAACTTTCTCAAAATGACTCATGTGAGATAGATGATAGCATTTTGGGTTTATCGAATGATCAAACTGTTTCCGATGATGACAAGACAACGGATCAGCAAGTTCCTGCACAGGAGGCTGAAGATCAATTTGGGACGGATCGGGACAGGATTGAACCGACAGATCCATCTGTTGAAAACGAAGACATTCAAGATGAAGAAATTATAGCAAGTATGAATGATATAAGCTACGATATTACCGATGAAGACGGTGGCGTGTCAGCGGAAAGTTCTCTTATTGATCGAACTATATCATATTTTGATGGCGTCTCAAGTGATCAGTTGACCGTTATATCTGAAGAAGGAACGCTGACAACGCTTGAAAATAGTCACAATACTGTTTTGAAAGATGAATGTCCTGCTCAAGAATCTCCGGAAAATCAGGTAACGCAGACTAATGAAACGGAATCTGAAATTAAAATCGAGCCAAGGAGACCATCGATCATTAGGCGATTGTGGTTACTGTGTCCATGGATTATCATGGGATTAATGACGATCTTGAAATATGAGAAGATCGCGTGGTTGCCTTTTATCATTGCTGTGATCGGCTTATTTATGAGTTTGATATCAAAAAGATCTAGACGACTGAGCAAGACACCCGAGTGGTTATGTATCTTTTTGGCACTGATCGCTCTGATTGTGAATATTGCGCATCCGGCTTGGATCATTGCGATAGGCCTACCGATCTCGATCATGGCGATAGTTTTATTTATTATAGCGGGTTTTGTGATTTGGGATAATTGATAAGAAAATTTAACTAAGAATGTTATGGAGAGAAAAATGGAGTATAATCAAATTTTAAAAAATGCACGTGAAAATATGGCAGGGTTTTGCATCGGATGCCCTATATGTAATGGAATTGCGTGTAAGACAAAAGTTCCGGGACCGGGTGGAAAAGGCACAGGCGATGCATATACG
Source organism: Peptostreptococcaceae bacterium (assembly GCA_030532705.1). GTDB lineage: Bacteria > Bacillota > Clostridia > Peptostreptococcales > Filifactoraceae > JAUNKE01. The sequence continues at coordinate 18,428 of JAUNKR010000034.1, read as the reverse complement.
AGAAATTTCGCGGCATTTTCAAATATAAAAATCAATATGGATACGATCTTTGACTCTATGGAGGCTGATACACAGATCGAACTTTTTGGAAGAAAGTTTTCGATCCCTGTTTTTGCGGCACCGATCGGAGCACCCAGGGTACATTATGGCGAGTTGCTTACAGATGATGAGTATTCACGTATTCTGTTTGAGGGATGTAAAGACTCCGGAATTTTAGCTTTTGGAGGAGATGGTCCGGCGGATAATGCATTTTCCGCTCCACTGGAGATCATAAGATCTCTGGATGGCTATGGTATTCCTACGATCAAACCTTGGTCAGTGGAAGAAATGATTCGGAAGATAAAGCTTGCAGAGGATGCTGGTGTGTTTGCATTGGCAACGGATATCGATGGCTCAGGTTTGGCGATGCTAAAAAAAAGTAATACACCGGTAGGGCCTAAAAGTATTGCGGATCTTAAAACTCTTGTGGATTCTACAGAGCTACCATTGATCCTCAAAGGAGTTATGACAGCGAAAGGGGCAACAAAAGCCGTAGAAGCCGGAGCATATGGGATCGTGGTTTCAAATCATGGCGGGAGAGTGCTCGATCAGACACCTGCGACAATAGAGGTATTGTCTGAAATCGTAAAAGCGGTAGAAGGAAAGATCAAAATCTTTATTGATGGCGGTATTCGATCGGGGATCGATATTTTTAAGTGTTTGGCACTTGGGGCAGACGCAGTATTGATCGGAAGACCATTTGCAACAATGATTTATGGAGGGGGTAAAGAAGCGATCCATACCTATGTTCAAAAACTTCGTACGGAGCTAGCCGAAACGATGGAAATGGCAGGTGCAAATAATCTTAGAGAGATCTCAAAAGAAATGGTACGTTTCATTGGCTGATATTTCATCAAGAGCGATCAGTGTAACGATGTCTCGGGAAGATTATGTGAAATCTGAGTCGTAAAATTCTTTATAAAAAAATACTATAATTTTTTGAATTGAAAATCCTTAGACCACTAAGGATTTTTTTGTGCTAGACAGGTATCAAAAGATCCTGTTCGACAAAAAAATATCTTCATAGAAAAAAGAACAAAAAAATTTTAAATAAAATAAATATGAAATAGATAATTTGGTTATTTATAAAAAAATAGATTGTTAAAAAGGTAATTTAATGAAATTATCAAAATATTTGTTGCCAATTATAAAAAACTTATTGTATAATAAAAATGCAATAAATTGATTAGGAGGTTATTTTATGGAGAGTAAAAAAAGAGGAGAATGGGGAAGTAAATTTGGTTTTATAATGGCAGCCGTAGGATCTGCAGTTGGTCTTGGAAATCTCTGGGGCTTCCCGTACAAAATGGGGAAAGGCGGTGGATTTGCCTTTGTTTTATTGTATTTAGTCTTTGCCTTTACCGTTGGTTTTATCGTAATGATATCGGAAATCGCAATCGGTCGTTATGGTAAAATGGATGCGGTCGGCTCGTATAAAAAGATCGATAAAAAGACGGGCTTTATCGGTGGACTTGGTGTTGTTGCCGCATTTGTGATCATGTCCTTTTATTCAGTATTAGGTGGATGGGTACTGAAATATGCATTTACATATTTATTAGATATTTTTGGTCATGGTTTTGGAAATGCAAGCGGGGAAGAGTTTTTTGTGACATTCATCTCTAAACCGGTAGAGCCAATTATATGGTTTGCAATCTTCTTAGGGTTGACGGCAATAGTTGTTATTCTTGGAGTTGAGAAAGGGATTGAAAAGTTTTCCAAGATCATGATGCCTACTTTATTCGTAATGCTTTTGATCATCATTGTACGCTCTGTTACATTACCGGACTCTGTTCAAGGATTGGAATTTATGTTTAAACCGGACTTCTCGGTTTTTAAGGATTTTAAGTCAACTGTTTCGGTTGCTTCGATCGCATTGGCGCAAATGTTCTTCTCATTATCTCTTGGTATGGGAGCGATGCTTACTTATGGTAGTTACTTAGGAAAAGAACAAGACATTGAATCCAGTGCAATGATCGTTCCGATCTTGGATACACTAGTTGCGGTTTTGGCAGGGGTAGCTATCATGCCGGCTGTATACTCTTTTAAACTAAGCCCATCGGCAGGGCCTGGACTGATGTTTATAACATTAAAAGAGGTTTTTGCGAAAATGCCTTTAGGGAATGTGTTCGGATTGATGTTTTTTATATTGGTATTTTTTGCGGCGATCTCATCTTCGATATCTTTATTGGAAGTGGTGTGTGCGTACTTCATCGATTCTAAGGGAATGGATCGTAAGAAAATTTCTGTTCTGGCATCGGTAGGTATATTTATTTTGGGAATTCCTGTTGCGATGAGTTTTGGAGTTTTATCCGGTGTTAAACTACTGTTGGGAATGGATATTCTGGATTCTTTTGACTATTTTGCTGAATACACTTTGATGCCATTAGGAGCATTGCTGATGTGTTTGTTTGTTGGATGGAAATGGAAGCCGGACTTTATTGTCAATGAGGTTAAGGCTGGCGGAAAGCCTTTTAAAACAGAGAAGTATTATCGATTTATGATCCAGTGGGTCACACCGCTTTTAGTAGCTTTTGTACTTTATAAATCAAGTATTGAAGCTGTTATTAAGTATTTTTTGAAAGCTGAATAGATTTGAAAATCATATAGAAAATTTCATTTTTCATTGTAACTTAAAAGCTCTTTTGTGATATCACAAGGGAGCTTTTTATCTCGAAAAAGTCATTATGTAAGCTTTTAGAATAGTAGAGCGCGATATTTATCGGGTTGAAAAAGCATCATGCGGCTGAAGAAATATATGTATTTATTGTTTGGTATAAGGCTCTGCTCATTTGTTGGATAACAGCTTATGATAGTAGTTCAAAAGGAAAGCAGATCGTTAATCCCTGTGAGATAGTTGTAGCACTATTTGAATAAAACCTTGAAATTACAAGGAGTATAAAACAGTGACAGAAAAATAAGGATATGGTATAATACAAAAAGTGATGAAATAAATATCTGGAAGTAGATTTCATTAAAATCTGGTAAATTATTAAATTTAGATAGAGCGTTGAGAGGATTTTTAATGATTTGGATTGAAGTGAAAGCAAGTGTGAATGCACAAGCGGTAGAAGCTGTTACAGAAGTATACTATGAATTTGGTGCAAACGGTGTATCGATCGAGGAACCTATCCAAGCGATAGGAAAAGATAAGAACTTATATTGGGATTATATTGATGAGAATAATATCGATCGTACAACAGAGAGTAAAGTAATTGCATATTATCCCTCGGTGGAAAAGAATCTTGATCAAAAAATAGAACAGATAAAGAAGCGGATCGCTGAGCTTAGGGATTTTGGTATCGATACTGGAAGTGCAAAGATTGAAATATCTTCGATCGATCAAGAGGATTGGGAGAACTCGTGGAAGCAGTATTTTAAGCCGATCCATGTTACAGATAAGATCGTGATCAAACCCCAATGGGAAGAGTATGATGTGCAGGCGAATGAGTTGATCATTCAGATCGATCCGGGGATGGCATTTGGGACAGGAAGCCATGAGACGACCAGCATGTGTATTTGTGGACTGGAAAAGCATATCAAGCAAGATCAAACGGTACTTGATATTGGTACAGGAAGCGGTATTTTAGCGATCGCGTCTGCTCTTTTAGGAGCAAAGCACATCGTCGGAGTGGATCTGGATCCCGTTGCTGTGGAAGTTGCAAAAGAGAATATCCGGCTTAATAAAGTTGAATCTAAGGTGGATATTCGTCATGGTGATCTGGTATCGAGCGTTGAAGGGAAATATGATATCGTAGTTGCTAATATCATTGCAGAGGCGATCGTGATCCTGCTTGATATCGATGTAAGATCCTTTGTGAAAGAGGATGGATTGTTGATTTGTTCGGGTATTATTTTAGAAAAAGAAAAACTTATTTTAGATAAATTAAGTGAAAAAGGATTTGAAGTGCAAAGCATCGACCGTCAAGGAGAGTGGGTTTGTATCATATCGACGGTGAACAATGGATAGATTTATAATTGAAAATATAGATGGATCAGTAGGGTGGATATATTGTAAAGAAGAGATATCTCATATAACAAAAACGCTTAGAATGACTGAAGGAGATAAACTGGAGGTTACAGATGGCAAGGGGAAGGCTTTTATCGGTGAGATTGACAGCATATCCAAACAAGAGATAAAGATCCTTCTTCTAGATGAGATCGCAAGTAGGGAACTTCACACAAATATCATCGTTTATCAGGGGATCCCCAAGGCTCAAAAAATGGATCTGATCGTACAAAAGATCACAGAGATCGGCGTTTTTAAGATAGTCCCTGTAAAATTTGAGCGATGCATTCGTATTTTAGGTGAGAAAGAAGAAAAGCAGATTCAGCGTTGGCAACGAATTGCTGAAGAGGCGGTGAAACAATCCAAACGAAGCCGAGTTCCTGATATCGTTAAAGCGATCTCTATCAATGACTTTGAGAAAGAAGTCCGGGAGAATGACATCACATTTTTATGTTATGAGAATGAATCTACGGAAATGCTCAAAAATCTTCTACATGAGATCAAAAGCGACAGAGAGATCAAGAAAATAGGGATCATCGTCGGACCTGAAGGGGGTATCACCGAGAAAGAACAGCATCAGCTATGTTCTTATGGAGCGTATTCCGTGTCCATAGGTAGCATGATATTACGAACTGAAACGGCAGCGATAGTAACATCAGGGATCATAGCTTATGAACTGGGATAAGTGATTCTAAAAATATTTGTTGGATCAGAATAATGTATTTCAAAAATTTTCTTAAAATGCAATGGGTTGAAGAGATCGATCGGATCGTATAGAGGGATGAATTTTTGATTAGGAGACAATATGTTATACAAAAATTACTCAGAATATTTACAAAAGCGATATAAAGAGAAAGTATATAAAATACCGGTGAACTTACCATCCACCTGTCCTAATATCGATGGCGAAGTAAGTGAGGAAGGATGTACCTTCTGTTCGGATAGTGGGGCAGGTTTTGAGTGTCTGTCAAATGAATGATCTGTTGCAGAACAGCTTGAAAAGAATATTGCATATATTGGACAAAAATATAATGCGAAAAAATATATTGCATATTTCCAAAACTTCACGAATACCTATATACCTTTTGAACAGTTCAAAAGCTATATCATGCAATCTCTTCGGGATGATGTTGTGGCGATCTCGATCTCAACAAGACCGGATTCTATCAATGACAAACATTTGGAGTTTTTGTCCATGATCAAAGAAACCTATCAAACAGACATTTCTGTTGAACTCGGATTACAGAGTGTAAATTATAAAACATTGGCTAAGATCAATCGGGGGCATACGTTAGCAGAATTTATAGATGCCGTCAATCGCATTCGTAAATATGATTTTGAGATCGTAGCACATACGATCCTAAATCTTCCTTATGATGACATGGAGGATGTGATCGAAACGGCAAAGATTTTGAGTGCATTGAATATTGATAGCGTTAAGATCCACAGTCTATATATCGCTAAGAATACGAAAATGGCGCAACAATATCTATCCGGAGAATTCACACTGGATACTGTGGAGAGTTATGTTGAAAAAGTTGCAACTTTTCTGGCTTATCTCAAGGAAGATATTGTGATCCAGCGACTTGTTGCAAGAGCACCGGAGGAGGAGACTTTGTTTTGTAATTACGGGATGTCTTGGTGGAAAATTCGAGATATGATCGATGAATATATGGAAAAACATGGACTGGTTCAAGGTCTTTATTGCGATTATCTCAATGGAAAAGCTGTAAGAAAATTCTTTTAGGCATTTAATATCAAGTCATATTTGATAAAGATAAAGACCCTGGTCGATCGGCAATCTTTTTATGAGAGCCGCTGCACAGGGTCTTTTAAGTTTTATTCTTCGTTGTGTTTTTTGAAAATCACTTGAAGCGTATGCCAACTAAGCGTAGCGCATTTTACTCTAGCCGGAAGCTTGGATGTTGAATGCAAAAGAGAGGCATCGCCAATAAGATCCAGCTCATCTTCCGAAGGATCTTCGTCGCGCATCATACGGAAGAAGATGTTGATTTTTTCTTGTGCATTTTCCACATTGCTTCCTTTGACCAGATCGATCAGCATCGCGGTCGAAGCGGTAGATATTGCACACCCACTACCAATAAAGCTGAGATCCTCAACGATATTTTGCTCATTGATCTTGACGAGCAATGTAATGTCATCTCCACAATTTGCATTATGCCCACGTTCAACAAAATCAGGGGAATCCATTTCATGATTTAGATCTTTTCGTGAGCTATATTCTAAAATTGTCTGCTGATATAAAGCATCTAGGTTCATACGGAAAACACCTCTTTTACTTTTTTTAATCCATCGATTAGGGCATCTACATCTTCATAATTATTATAGACACTGAAACTTGCACGACAGCATGAAGGAACTCCCAGATATTTCATAAGGGGTTGTGCACAATGATGTCCGGAACGAACCATTACCCCAAAACTATCCAATATAAATGATGTGTCATGTGAATGGACGCCACGCACATTAAAGGCAACGACTCCAACTTTAGAGATATCAGACGCAGGGTAGATGTCAATATCACTTAGTGAAAGAAGTTTTTCGGTAGCATAACGGAGTAAGTTTTCTTCATGCTGACGGATCTTATCATATCCGATCGATTGGATAAAATCGATCGCGGCACCGAGACTCACGATAGAGCCGACATCCTTTGTGCCTGCTTCCAAGCGATGCGGAAGAGTGGCAAATTCTGTATTTTGTTCTTCAACAAAGTCGATCATATCCCCGCCTCGAAGGAAAGGGGAGAGTAATTCCAGTTTGTCCTTTCTGCCGTATAAAACGCCCACTCCCATAGCTGCAAACATTTTGTGGCCTGAAAAGACAAGAAAATCAGTATCAAGATCGATAACATCATGTTCAAAATGCGTTATTGATTGTGCTGCATCGATGATGGTGATAGTATCTTGTTTTTTTGCAAGAGTTACGATCTCTTTGAATGGTTGTATCACTCCTGTTGCATTAACAACGGCAGATATGGATACTATTTTTGTGTTGTGATTTAATTTGCTCTTGTAATCGTTAAGATCCAGTTGGCCGCTTTGGTCCAAATAGATATATCGAAGGACCGCACCTGTTTTTTTTGCCACCATTTGCCAAGGGACGATATTGGCATGATGATTGGAAACGCCAATAAGGATCTCATCACCTGCTTTAAGGTGTTCGAGTCCATAGCTGTATGCAATCAAATTGATCGCCTCGGTGGTATTTCGAGTGAAAATGATCTCGCTCGGATCTTTTGCGTGGATAAACCGGCATGCTTTTTTTCGGACATTTTCGACCTCTTCTTCTGAACGGATCGCAAATCGGTGCGAACCACGACCAGGATTTCCGTTGTCTGTACTATAATACTTAGTAATCGCATCGATCACAGACTGAGGTTTTTGTGAAGTGGCCGCAGTATCCATATAATGATTGTTTTGTTTGAAGATCGGAAACAACTCTCGGTAATTCATATCGCACTCCTTTCTATCTCATTCTAATATAATAACAGTTGTGGGCCCATTGACTTTTTATGATATTCGTCGATCGAGTTCTGCGAGTAATTCTTTTTTTGTATCCTCATGATCGATATTATCTAAGATCGGACGGAAGGAGGATTCGACGATCACCTTTCGAGCCATTTGCTCGGGGATCCCGCGGCTCATAAGATACATCAATTTATTCTCATCGATCTTTCCGACGGAAGCGTAATGTTCGCCGATCACATTATCTTCATCACAGAATAAAGTAGGAATCGAATGGGATTGAACTGTTTTGTCCAACAAGATATCAAAACTTCCCTCTCGGCCGACAGAACCGGTAGAACCTCTTTCGAAATAGATATTTCCCCTAAAAACTTTGACCGCTCGATCCATAACAGCGCCACATCCATTGATCTGTCCATCTGTTTTTTTTCCGCGGAAGATTACGGAGTAGGCAAGATCAACTTTGCGCTCCTCATCTGCCAGATAAGCAGGGACCGTTTCGATCGCTGAGTTAAAGCCATTGAGGTAAGATGTTGAACTTGCAACATTCACTTTTGCGCCAAATTCGGCATTGTAGTATTTGACATTGGCGTTGTCAGAAATATTAAAGTCTGTAAAGTCGTAGTTGTGACTATTTAGGTTCAGGTTTTGGACTCGTACTAATTTTAGCTGTGAATACTCTGAAGCAATAACTTTCAACACCGAATTCTTATAAACTTCGCTCTGATCAGTTGATTTATAGTGGACGATGATATTGGCACTTGCGCCTTCGCTGATTTCGATGATGCTTAGGTCAAGCAACTGATCATTCTTTTCATTTAATGTAAACTCAATATATATCGGTTCGGAAAGTTCAGCATTTTTTTCTACATGAAGATAGACTCCTTCATTATGAAGTGCATAGACTTCATCAGTATAGAACTTATCCAGCCCATAGCGGTTTTCATCAAAGTCGATCGATGTGGTCTCAAGCATTGTTCCTATTTTCTTGATCGTAAGTCCTTCTTGATGAGCATTTTCGATTTTAATTCCGTTAAACTCTACAAATTTATCAACGCTTTTGCCTTGTGCTTGGATCCTATTCCAAAAGGGAGGCGTTTTTTCTTTATAGGATGCATAATAATTCTTGCGAAATGTGCTTGCATCCAATTTTTCTATCATTCTCTCTAACATTATTTTAACCTACCGTTCCTTCAAGCTCTATTCGTATCAGATTGTTCAATTCAACTGCATATTCAAGAGGCAATTCTTTGGAGATCGGTTCAACAAATCCTTTGATGATCATTGCCTTTGCTTCCATTTCGCTGATCCCGCGGCTCATCAGATAGAATATCGCTTCATCACTGATTCTTCCAATTTTTGCTTCATGACCGATATCGATATCATCGGTGTCAACAGTAATAATAGGGATCGTATCGGATTTTGAAATATTATCGAGCATTAGGGATTCACAGTTGACATTAGATTTACTTCCGTGAGCATTTTTGGTCGCTTTCAGAAGACCTCGATACATTGCTGTTCCACCATTTTTTGAGATCGACTTACTGTGAACATTGGAGATGGTGTTGGGCGCTGCATGGATCACCTTCGAACCGGTATCGAGATATTGTCCGCTGGAGGCAAAAGTAACGCCAACAAAATCGGAAACGGCACCTTCACCACGCAGAATACTCATAGGATAAAGCATTGTAACACGCGACCCAAATGAGCCGGATACCCATTCGATCGTCCCTTTTTCATCTACGACTGCTCTTTTGGTGTTTAGGTTATACATATTTCTTGACCAGTTTTCGATCGTGGAATAGCGCAACTTAGCACCTTTTTTTACAAAAAGTTCCACTGCGCCGGCATGCAGAGCATTTTTTTGGTACTTTGGAGCGGAACAACCCTCAATAAAGTGTAGATCTGCGCCTTCTTCAACGATGATTATCGTATGCTCGAATTGTCCGGCCTCTGCAGCATTCAATCTAAAATAGGATTGGATCGGCATAGGGACCTTTACTCCTTTTGGCACATAGACAAAAGTACCGCCGGACCAAACGGCTCCATGCAATGCGGCAAATTTATGATCTTCCGGCCGAATCAGCTTCATAAAATATTCTTTTACGAGATCTTCGTGATGCTTCAGCGCTGTCTCAATATCCGTGTTGATCACACCAAGTGCTTCAAGTTCTTTGTTGACGCTGTGGTACACAACTTCCGAATCATATTGTGCACCGACGCCGGAAAGAGAGGTTTTTTCAGCTTGAGGGATACCTAAACGTTCAAAGGAATTTTTGATATATTCGGGCACATCATCCCAGTTATCGCTCATTCTTTGTGCATCCGGTTCCAGATAGTAGATGATCTCATCCATATTCAGATCGCTCAAATCTGCGCCCCACGTTGGCATTGGTTTGGAATTGAATATCTCTAATGAACGTAAACGATAATCCAGCATCCATTGTGGTTCATTTTTATTCGCGGATATCTTGCGGATGGTGTCTTCGGTAAGTCCCTTTCCGGTCGAGTATTTATGTTTCATCTCGTCTTTGATGTCATATACACCACGTTCGATATCTGCAACATAAGTTTTTTTTCTGACTTCAATATTTTCCATATTTTACTCCTCGATCACCTGCTCTTTAAATTCAGCTTCGTATTCCTTGCGAAAACGTTCAAATCCATTTTCTTGAATTTCTTTCGCTATTTCAATTCCTCCGCTTTTATAGATCTTCCCATTGATCATGACATGAACAAAATCAGGTTTTATATAGTCAAGAACTTTGTCATAATGTGTAATGATCAAAAGGGAATTAGCTTCTGTTTTTAGTTGGCTGACACCCTCGAATACTATTTTTGTTGCATCAACATCCAGTCCGGAGTCGGTTTCGTCCAGAATAGCCAATTTTGGCTCCAATACAGAGAGCTGAAGAATTTCATTTTTCTTCTTTTCTCCTCCGGAGAAACCTACATTGAGATGTCTTGACGCATAGCTTTCGTCGATTCCCAAGGAATGCATTTTTTTCTTCAATTCTTTATTAAAAGATAGAATCGATTGTTTTTTACCTGAAATGGATTCTTTTGCAGTACGCAAGAAATCCTCTACAGTAAGTCCGGGGATCTCAAGGGGATATTGGAAAGAAAGGAAAAGACCTTTTCTTGCTCGCTCATCTACAGACATTTCAACGATATCTTCTCCATCAAAAAATATTTCTCCACCATCAATTTCATACACGGGATTACCGATCAAGGTTCCGGCAAGTGTAGATTTTCCGGCACCATTTGGGCCCATGATCACATGGACTTCACCGGTTTTTATTATTAGGTTGACACCTTTTAAGATCTCTTTATCATCAACCTTTGTTTTTAAATTTTTTATCTCCAATAAATTCATAACATACCTCACTTCAATTCCTATCATTTTACTATGAATTATAACCAAAAAAATTTGGATAAATCTCTGTATATTATATTCGCTGTTACAAATAATTGCAATAGGAAACTGTAATTTTATACGAGAAATTCACAATTTGATCCGATCGATTTGAAAACAAGAATGAGGAGATCCTGTCCGTACATTAGATAAATGATCTGGGGATCAGGATCTCGAGGCATTGATTTAAGCATTCCGAATCGGTTGAATTGTTGGATAAGCTAAGCTCTTTAAATTTCCGGTATAACACCTTTTGTTAGATGCAGGATCATTTCACAATGCGGTGTATTAGGGAACTGATCGACCCCGATATAGCTTTTGACAAGATATCCATGGGATTTGAATTTGCTAAGCTCTGTGCATAGTGCTTTCGGATTGCATGAAACATATACAATTTCTGGCGCTTCAAATGAAAGAACATCTTCAATAGCTTTCGGATGCATTCCGCTGCGTGGTGGATCAAGAAGAATAATATCCGGCTTGTCTTTAAGATCGAGTACAGTATCTTTTACATCACCTGCGATGTATTTTGCGTTTGTGATTTGATTGAGGGTACAGTTTTCATTTGCCATTTTAACAGCTTCTTCAATGATCTCTATTCCGATCACATTTTTTACACGAGTCGATGCAAGCATTCCGATCGTACCGGTTCCGCTATACAGGTCGAAGAGAGTTTTATTTTTAGAGTCACCTAGTAAATTGAGAACCTCTTGATAGAGGATCTCAGCACAAGCTGAATTTGTTTGGAAGAATGAAAAAGGAGATATTTTGAATGTGAGTCCTAGAAGTTTTTCGTAAAAATGATCTCGACCATAAAGAACCTTAAGTTCATCACACAATACAGCATCGCTGAAAGAGTCGTTAATAGTTTGCAAAATCCCGACAATCGTTGATTGGGTATCAAGTGCTCGGAGCAATTCGACATAATCCGTCAGATCAGGATCCATTTGCGAAGTCGTTACAAGATTTATAAGCAATTCATCGGTATGATGCCCTTTTCGGACGACTAAATGACGCAAAAAGCCTTCATGAGACAGGATCTTATAGAATGGGAAACCTAATTTACCAAAATATTCCACTGTCGCTTTAAGGATCTTTTGGTAATCGGAATCGATGATCATACAGGTATCTACTGTAGTTACGGAATTGGTCTTATTCTTCATATGCATCCCGAGGGATAAAGGGGCATCTTTTGATTCATTTCCAAAAGTGAATTCCATTTTATTTTTATAGCCATGATTTTTTGGGCTGGATAAAACGATAAGATCTTTGATTTCATCATGTCCATATTCAGAGAATAATCCACTAAGCTGATGGGATTTGATCTCAAGCTGTTTTTCATAGGGAACAGAGAGCATCGTACAGCCCCCGCAGATCCCAAAATGGTCACAGACTGTTTCGGTTTCGATGGAAGCGGGCTGTAGAACGGATAATATTTTTCCTTCGATCTTGTTCTTGCGAATCTTTTTGATCATAATGCGAACTCTTTGACCGATAATTCCTCCCTTAAAAGTGATTTTTTTGTCCTCGTGAAATCCGAAGCTTTCTCCTCCAAACTCCATGCCTTGTACTAATAGATCGATCAATTCTCTTTTTTTCATACATTCTCCATTTATTTCAATTTTTATTTCTGTTTTGTGAAAATCAAAGTCTTTTCCTATTGAACTCCCGCATAACAATATCCTATGTCAGATCATTCATAAACAAAAGGGATTGCTCAGCCTTGTCAAGTTCGCGCGATTCTCCCGCTACTAAGCCAGGATCCAGCTTTAATTGACCTATTTGGATCCGTTTAAGAAAAAGGACTTTTCTGCCCACTTCTGAAAACATTCTTTTAACTTGGTGGAATTTGCCTTCTTGAATGACTACAGTGCAGGAGGATTTCTCAGGATCGGTAGATAGAATATCAAGATGTGCCGGCATTGTGATATAGCCGTCATCCAAAGTGATGCCGCCCGAAAATTTTTGGATGTCTTTTTCGCCAACAGGTCCGTCTACATCGACATAATATTTTTTGTCAATGCGTTTCTTAGGCGAAAGCAGATCATGTGCAAATTTCCCATCATTCGTCAGCACGAGCAAGCCTTCGGTATCTTTGTCAAGACGTCCGACAGGAAATATATCATACATTCGATAGCGTTCAGGCAACAGGTCGATGACAGTGGGATGAAGGTTATCAAAAGTCGCTGAGATGACACCCTGGGGTTTATTCATCAGCAAGTACACATATTGCCGATATCTGATGATCTGATCCTCGAAATAGATGATATCCTTTTCGGTATCTATTATTTTTGAGGCATCTTTTTCTATTGTATCATTCAGTCGTATCAAGCCAAGTTTTGCTGCCTTTTTGATTTCACTTCGGCTGCCGCAACCCATGTTTGAAAGCAGCTTATCGATTCGAATTTTTGCCATTATAATAATCTCCAATTCTGATTATAGAGGTTTTTTGCAACACCATTTTTTATTTTTACCAAACCGAGAGGATACTCATTCACACAGATAAAATGATATCCATCCGTAGCATCAAGATGAAGAGTTTCACAACGCAAGTATTTGTATAACAATGGATCATCGGGGTTAAAAAATATCGAGTGTTTAAGATCTGATCGTTTACTTGCCATAATGAAGGCGGAGCTTGGGATAAAATTATTGTTTTTTATATCCCCTAAATAGAGCCCATTGCGGATAACGCGGATCCCTTGCAGATATTTTTGAAAACCGCATTCTTTGTAAAGTGAGCCTTGTGAATAGATGACTTCTCCACGGATCGATGAATGGAGAGACTTTTGTTCAAATTCAGATAGAATAAAGCGAAAGTCATTCTGAGGATCAACAACAGGCTTTCTTTTAGAAAAAGAAGTTCTCATTGAGTTTTTTTTTACGAGAGTTTGAAATTATCTCTTCTTGAGGTTTCTCAGACATTGAATGCATACTTTGACTTAGACTTTTCCTGATGTTGGGCTCTTGGAGGCAAGACTTCTCCAATGGATGAGATAGGGATTTTTCGAGAATAGCAATAAAATGTCCTTCTCCCTGTAATTGATGAGGCAATAGGCGTGCAGAAGGGATCTCGATTCCGCGCGAGAAACCATAAAGAATAGCTTCCGGGGAATGCTCGAAAGGATCAACAAGGTCGAAGTCGGGATGATTTTTTATAAAATTTTTGATGATCTCTTCGTTTTCCTCTTTATTGAAGGTGCAAGTAGAATACACAAGTCGCCCTCCCGGCTTTAACATTAAGGATGCTTGTTCAAGGATCTCTGCCTGCATAGAAGTAATATTTGCCAAAACTTCGTGATACGATTTGATCAAGTTAGGATCTTTGCGGAACATTCCCTCGCCGGAGCAGGGTGCATCTACTAGGATCCGATCAAAGAAATCAGAAAAATTCATTGCGAGTTGAGCAGGTTCCGAGTTGGTGATGATACAATTTGTAACACCACTGATCTCAACATTTTTTAGGATCGCCTTGGCCCTTTTGAGAGAGATATCATTGCTTACAAGTAATCCGAGGTTTTGGAGTTTTCCGGCGATCTGAATTGATTTCCCGCCCGGTGCGGCACATAGATCAAGCACTTTCATCCCGGGTCGAACATCCATCCATTCTACAGGAGCCATAGCGGAAGGTTCCTGAATATAGTAGAGTCCGGCATGATAAAAAGGGTGTTTTGAAAGAGTGCGATCGGATGGATAATAATATCCCGTAGGACACCAAGGGACATTTTTTAACTCAAAATGAAGTTGTGTTGCAAGGTCCTTAACGAAATCTAAAGTACCGATTTTTAGGGGATTGATTCGAAAACCTTGAAAACACTCTGAAGCATAGGTCTCTATGAATTTATCATACTCATTTCCAAGAAGTTCCTGCATTTTTTTTATATAGTCAAGTGGTAAATTTTGCATAATTATTCCTTTCGATATTTTATTTTACCACATTTTCTCAGATTGTTGAATGTTTAGGGACTTAGTGATAAAATAAAAATGGAAATTCTATCATGAAGAGAGATAGAGGCTCCTGATATACAAATAATTTTCAAATAGTATTTTGAAGGGCTTGATTTTTGTATGTTATTTTAGAATATTTTAGAATATCTAAAGAAGGAAGCCTGAAAGAATTTTTGGTATTTAAGTGGTTTACATACCGCAGAATGATTTTAAGTAGGAGGTTTTATGAAAAGGATAGCAACAGAAAAAGCACCGGCAGCGATCGGACCATATTCTCAAGGGTACGAGGTCAATGGAATGGTATTTACCTCAGGGCAACTTCCAATCAATATGGAAAATGGTGTATTGGAAGAAGAGATCAAAGCAGCTACTTTGGCATCGCTGAGCAATGTGAAAGCAATTCTTGAAGCGGCAGGACTAGGAGTGGACGATATTGTTAAGACAACAGTTTTTTTGCGAGATATGAATGATTTTGCAGAAATGAACGGGATGTATCAAGAGTTTTTTGGAACTCATGCACCGGCACGCTCTACCGTGCAAGTGGCAAAACTTCCCAAAGATGCTATCGTCGAGATCGAAGCGATAGCGGCAAGAAAATAATGAAGATCACTGTTGTCGGTTTAGGATCAGGGGCTCTATCTTCCATCAGTTTTGGCGCATACGATTCACTGAAAAAAGCAAGAAAGCTTTTCTTGCGTACACAAAATCATCCGATCGTAGATATTTTACGCGCGGAAGGCATACAATTTCAATCATTTGATTTTTTATATGAAGAAGAAGCTTCATTTGAAGCGGTATATCTAAAGATCAAGGATACCCTGATAGAGCAGGCTGAGGGTATAGGGGAGGTAGTATATGCGGTCCCTGGACATCCTAGAGTTGCAGAATCTTCAGTAGAGCTTTTGTTGGGAGATAAAAAAGTCTTAAGCGGTGAGATCAAAGTAACTTTAGTATCATCTTCAAGCTTTCTGGAGGATATGTTTATTTTCTTAAATATCGATCCGACAAAACGAGGGTTTGTTCTGTTGGATGCATTGGATTTTGATGTCGAAAGTTTAGGAGGGCAAAAAGATTTTGTTTTTGCACAGGTCTATAATCGGAATGTCGCTTCGGAGCTAAAACTTCTTTTAATGGATCACTGGAATGATGAAACACCTGTGATACTCTTTAAGAGAGCAGGGATCGAAGGCCAAGAGGAGAAGAGAGAGGTCCTTTTATATGAGATCGATCAAACCGACTTTGAATTTGATCATTTAACTTCAGTCTTTATCCCTTATCATAAAGATAGGATCAAATATCAGGGGATCTTCCAATTGGTTGAGACCATTGCGCATCTACGTGGTAAAAACGGATGCCCTTGGGACAAAAAACAAACGTCATTGAGCTTGATCCCAAATCTGAGAGAAGAAGTGGAAGAGCTCATTTCTGCGCTTGAGGCGGAGGATATCGACAATATCGTAGAAGAGCTTGGGGATGTGTTGATGATCCTTGTTATGGAGGCGAGGATCGGGGAAGAGGAGGAACTTTTTACCATGTCTGAAGTGATCGATGGGATCGTAAAAAAATTGATTTTTAGGCATCCACATGTCTTCGGGGAGAACGCTGTAAATACTATTGAAGAGGCGAATTTGATTTGGGAACAGCAAAAAAATAAAGAAAAAAAGCACAAATCCATAGAAAATAATTGAAAACACTTGACTTTATGAGGGTTATCTGATAAAAGTATATAGCAAGGACATTTTTTTTGTTGCTGGCTCCGTCTAACAAACAACGGTGTTGCAATAAATTAAATATTTTTATTATTACTTATCTATTTTAGGAGGTATTTATGAACAAAGCAGAATTAGTTGCAAAAATGGCAGCGAAGAGCGAATTGACTAAGAAGGACACTGAGCTTGCATTGAATGCTTTTATGGCATGTGTAGAAGAAGCGTTGGTAGCGGGAGAAAAAGTACAACTAGTTGGATTCGGATCATTCGAAACAAGAGCTAGAGCAGCTAGAGAAGGAAGAAACCCTAAAGATCCTTCAAAAACAATCAAAATCAAAGCGTCAAAGGCACCAGTGTTTAAAGCAGGAAAAGGACTTAAAGAGAAAGTTAACACTAAGAAAAAATAGTGAAAAAGAAATAGAAGCCTGTTTTGGGGCTTCTTTTTTTTCGGGAGGATTAGATGTTTAAAAAATTTACAAATGCTTGCGTAAATATAATGAATAAGTATTTGCCGGATCCATTTATTTTCGCGATTATTCTGACCCTATTTGTTTATGTTATGGGGATCGTAGTGACAGGGCAAGGTCCAATGCGGATGGTCGAAGTTTGGAGTTCGGGATTTTGGTCATTGCTGGCATTTTCGATGCAGATGGCATTGGTCTTGGTTTTAGGGAATGCAATGGCAAAGGCTCAGATTTTCAAATCTTTTTTACAAAAAATTGCAAGATCAGCAAAAACACCTGCGAGGGCAATTATGATAACTGCCTTTGTATCTGTCATTGCTTGTTGGATCAACTGGGGATTTGGTTTGGTTCTTGGGGCGCTGCTTGCGCGAGAAATGGCTAAAGAAGTGGATGGTGTAGACTATCGTCTATTGATCGCCAGCGCATATTCGGGCTTTGTGGTTTGGCATGGTGGCCTATCAGGATCGATCCCTCTAAAAATTGCGACAGAAGGGGAGCTTGAAACCGTAAGCTCAGGCTTGATCACAGGGGCGATCTCGACAAGCGCCACTATTTTCTCTCCGATGAATCTGACCATATCCGGTTTGATCATTATATTATTACCTTTCGTTTGTTGGGCGATGATTCCGGATAAAGAACATATAGTAGTCGTAGACAAAGAGCTTCTTAAGGAATCTATAAAAAAAGCGGACGATCCGAAAACACCGGCAGACTTTTTGGAGCGAAGCAAGATATTATGGATATTGACACTGGTTTTAGGTTTCTCTTTTATTATTTATAATATCTACAACAAGGGGCTAAATCTATCGCTGGATTTCGTAAACTTTATATTCTTGTTCGTTGGCTTGCTATTACATGGAAACATCAGGAATTATATTGATGCGATCATCGATTCCGCATCAAGCTCGGCCGGTATTATATTGCAGTTCCCGTTTTATGCAGGGATCATGGGTATGATGATCGGTAAAAATCCGGAAACAGGTGTTTCTCTTGCGGGAGCTATCTCTCAATGGTTTGTTAGCATCTCAACTGTAAAAACCTTTCCTCTGTTCACCTTTTTAAGTGCGGGGATCGTAAATTTCTTTGTTCCATCAGGAGGGGGACAATGGGCGGTACAAGCACCTATTATGATGCCGGCAGGACATGCTTTAGGTGTTGATGCGGCAAAAACGGCTATGGCAATCGCATGGGGAGATGCCTGGACGAATATGGTCCAACCTTTCTGGGCTCTACCGGCTTTAGGAATTGCAGGACTATCAGCAAAAGATATCATGGGATACTGTGTGATCACCTTATACTAATACCTATTTAACTCCATAAATCCTAGCCAATCCCTACGCGTAATGCTTCGAACCATCGACT
>JAUNKR010000087.1 GCA_030532705.1 Peptostreptococcaceae bacterium | reverse complement strand
TTGGAGCTAATCTCTATTTCTTTTTAAAAACCCCCACAACTATTTTACACTATCAGCGTCGATCTTACCATAAGATAAACCGAAGTGATGCTCAATGGTCACACAAAACAAAAAAACAAAGTCCAGTTCCCTAAACTCTGTTTTAATATATTCTCAGCTTTTGCTATAGATCCGCCCGATCCAATAAAACATTGCTATGTTGACCGGAATCATCAACGGGATCCCGATTCGGAAGATGGTCTTTTTGGTTTTATGGCGAAATAAAAGCATCGCCATCATTGCCCCGAAAGCGCCCAACAGGAAAGCTGATATCAAGAGATTTTTCTCAGATATCCGGTAACCCGATCGCTTAGCTTGTAATTTGTCATAAGTATAAAAAAAACACAGCGATGTTCCAAATCAAAACAAAATAAATAAAGTTCATAATCCTCCTAAAAGCAAAACTCCAACCTTCGTTGGAGCTTATCGAACTGAAAGATCACTTCGTATGCTTTATCAAAAATCATCTCTCTGTATCCGCAATGGTATTTTGATCATATAGTTTCTTCAAAATTTTGATCAGCATTTTATACTCTTCAGGATCCAATTGCAAACGTAAGCATTCCTCCTGTTTTATTAAGTACGCAAAAATTTGATTGAGCAAAACCTCACCTTTTTCACTCAATTTCAAAAGCTGAACTCTTGAGTCACGCTCAGATGTTCGCTTTTCTACCAATTCCATATCCAATAATTTAGCTACGATCCTTGTAATATACGATTTATCGATATTAAACTCTTTTGCAAGGATATTCATCGCAACATTTGGGTTTTTTTGAATATAGATCATGTTAAAAAACATAATTCTTGAGATGTCTTCCTCTTGCAACTTTTGCTTTACTTTGTCATAATACACTTTCCCAATGTAATTCATCAAGTAGGTAGCACTGTTTGCCTTGTATTTCATTATCCCTTTCATAGGCTCTCCTCCTGTCCCCGATACGCTCCATTAGTCTCAGGAAATACACGAATCATTTTTTGTTAGACCTCCAAATAATCAAACTGTTCCCAGTTTATGCTGATTTTCTCAGCAAATCAAAATATTACCCTCCTATGTTAATGTTTAAATTAGAAATCCTTTTCCTTTATCTACTATTTTATGGCAATTAAGAATTGATGTCAATAATTTAAACAAAAAAAACCCGATACAATATACATTATAACGGGTTTTCCCGACATTTTGTTGATTTATTGTTTGATTTTGCTTTTAGCTTGTTTCCATGCATACAGCGCTAAAGATAGTCCGATCACACCATAAGCAATAAACACTCGGAAGTACTCACCGATCTGTGCATCACCAAACAAATTCTTTCCTGCTTGAGGCGAAACGATAAAAAGAGTGTGGAACAAAGCTGTCCCCAAAATCGCTTGTCCGATCGTCGCTCTTGTAACGGATGCACCGCCCACTACAATCGCAGCGATCGCATACATCCCCACTTGCTCATGCCCGCCATATGTGTTCAATATCCCCATATTTTGAAGGAAGATCAACTGTCCGACGGCTGCCAAAACGGTAGAGATGATGATCGCTCGTATCCTTGTTTTGCTTACATTGACACCGGATATCTCTGCAATATGCATATCTTGACCGACTGTTCTAAAATCTTGTCCCTGCTTTGTTTTCATAATAAAACTCGTAAACAGACAAAGTAATCCCACCAAAATAAAAGTAGCTGCCGGAAACTTTACATTATTGATCAACGTTTTCTGTGTCGTAATAATAAATGATCCGATCAATATTACCGTATATACCACGATCTTCGAAATCAAATTGGAATATTTCTCAACTCTTTCTTCACGCTTTGCCTTGATGAATAAGTATACATACAGTATGATCATCACCGCCGAAATAATGATGCAAGCTTGAATAAATGTTAAATTTTTGAAGAAAGGAATAAAATCCAGCGCCTTATCCAGTGAATACTTCATCGCATGTAGATCCACCGTATTCTTTACTCCGATCCCGTTACTGAGGATCAAAACGGGATCTTTGATCGGGATCAATGTTCCTACCAGGAATAAAAACAATAACTGATATAAACCATTGGTAAAAAAACCAAGGATCATTCCCGCGATCATTTCCTGACCTCTGGTCTTATTCAAGATCACACCGGTCAGATAGCCGAATATGATCGCCAAAGGTACCGTGATAAGCGTCGTCAGCGCAAGTCCTGCAATTCCGGGAACGCCCAAATGCGTCACCGTAATAATGGCAATTTGACCCGCCATCGCACCGATAACGATACTAAAATTCAGCCCCATCCCTGCCACTACCGGAATGATAAGCGACAAGACAAGAAACAGGTTTCGAGCAAGTCTGGCAACGAGCTCGTTCATAATGAATCCCCATGTCATTTGTGAGATCTGTACACAGATCAAACAGATCGCCACAAAAATTATAACT
>JAUNKR010000033.1:8818-23611 GCA_030532705.1 Peptostreptococcaceae bacterium | reverse complement strand
CATTACGCGTAGGGATTGGCTAGACTTTATGGGGTTAAACAGGTATTAGTATTATATAATTTTCTCACAATAACATTTACTTATATAAATACTGTGATATAATTATTTAGAAGAGTGAAAGGAGTTTTCAATATGTTCGAATTTATAAAACAGACCAAGGCAGACGGAGTGATGACCATCACTTTAGATAACCCGAAGACATTGAACGCATTAGACGATCAACTATTGAGAGAGCTTGATCAGGCGATCGATGTAGCCAAAGAAGATGCGGAGGTACGTGTCGTTATCATTACAGGATCAGGAAAGTCATTTGTAGCAGGAGCCGATATCAAAGCGATGAGTACGATGGATGCGGAGCAAGCAAAGGTTTTTGGAAGTATGGGAGCAACATTGTTCCGCAAAATAGAAGTATTAGAAAAACCTGTGATCGCTGCAGTCAACGGATTTGCTTTGGGAGGCGGTTGTGAACTTTCTATGGCATGCGACATTCGGATCGCATCGACAAAAGCAAAATTTGGACAGCCGGAAGTCGGCTTGGGTATAACTCCGGGATTTTCGGGAACACAGCGTTTACCGAGGATCGTAGGGATCGGGAAAGCAAAAGAATTGATCTTTACAGGCAATATCATCGGCGGGGAAGAGGCTTATCGAATCGGGCTGGTGGATCAGCTGACTGAGCCGGAAGAACTGATGGACAAAGCAAGAGAAATGGCACTGAAGATCGCATCCAATGGAAAAGTGGCTGTCGCTCTTTCCAAAGAGGCGATCAATAACGGGCTACAAGCGGATATCAACACAGCGATCGATATGGAAGTTTCACTATTTGCCCTATGTTTTTCAACAGAAGATCAAAAAGAAGGGATGTCTGCATTCCTGGAAAAGCGTAGTCCGAAATTTCGCTAAGAAGATCCTTTTTTCTCGCTAAATTTTCTTGACGAAACTGCTTGTAATATGGTATGTTAATGTTAACGGTGACATTTTATAATGAAATCTTTTATGGAGGTGCATCTGATGAAAGTTTGTGTTATTGGAAATGGTACAATGGGCGCAGGTATCGCTCAGACATTTGCTCAATCAGGATATCCTGTTGTGATCAAAGGACGAAGCGAAGCTTCCGTTACAAAAGCGATCGCAGGGATCGAAAAAGGGCTTTCGAAACTGGTTGAAAAGGGAAAGATCGAAGAGTCAAAAAAGAATGAGACAATGAGTAATATTACTTTTTCTTTAGACTATGAAGGATGCAAAGATGCAGATCTGTTTATTGAAGCGGTTGCAGAAGATATGGAAACAAAAAAAGTGACCTTTGCCGAAGTTGCAAAACATTGCAAACCTGAAGCAATCTTTGCAACAAATACTTCTTCACTATCGATCACAGAGATCGCATCAGTGACAGATCGCCCGGATCATGTGATCGGAATGCACTTCTTCAATCCGGTACCAATGATGAAATTGGTAGAAGTGATCAAAGGAAAGCAAACTTGTGAACATGTTTGCAACGGTATTTTTGAATTGGCAAAAAAAGTTGGCAAAGTTCCGGTCATCGTTGATGAGGCTCCGGGATTCGTCGTTAATCGAATTTTGGTGCCGATGATCAATGAAGCGGTAGGTATTTTAGCAGACGGCGTTGCTTCAGCAGAAGATATTGATGAAGCGATGAAACTTGGTGCAAATCATCCGATGGGGCCTCTTGCACTAGGCGATCTGATCGGATTGGATGTATGCTTAGCGATCATGGAAGTGCTTTATAATGAATTTGGTGATCCAAAATATAGACCACATCCGTTGCTAAGAAAAATGGTAAGAGCAAATCAGCTTGGAAGAAAGACAAAAGTTGGTTTCTATAACTATTAAATCCAATTGAATTGACAAAATAAAATAATGAAAATAAATAGAGGAGCATGATGACAGGTAATGATAATTATTAGAGAAAAGGGCATTTCTGATTATCGTGAAGGTCGATCTTGCCGAAAGGGTGTTAGCCAAAGAACATCCTTGGGGGATTGCATAAAGCAGTTCACTGTCATATTATTATGAAGCGCTATTTATGGCATTTTGTTTTGTCATAAATAGCGTTTATTTTTTGAAAGTATGGAGGAAAAATGAAAGAAGTTGTAATAGCAAGTGCAGTGAGAACTGCCATAGGTTCATTTGGCGGAGCGCTCTCATCCGTATCAGCAAGAGAGCTTGGAGCAACAGCGGCAAAAGAAGCTATCAAAAGAGCAAAGATCTCTCCGGAGATGATCGACGAATCCATCATAGGAAATGTTCTTTCTGCAGGACTTGGACAAAATGTTGCAAGACAGGTAGCGCTTGATGCAGGAATCCCTGTTGAAAAGCCGGCAATGACCATCAATATCGTTTGCGGTTCCGGACTAAGATCCGTATCTTTGGCGGCACAAATGATAGCGCTTGGCGATGCGGACATCATACTTGCAGGAGGAACCGAAAGCATGAGCCAGGCTCCATATGTTGACAGAGCACAGCGCTGGGGACAGAGAATGGGAAATGCTACTTTGGTAGACTCCATGGTAAATGACGGATTAACAGATGCCTTTAACAACTATCACATGGGTATCACAGCAGAAAACCTTGCCGAAAAGTACAACTTGACTCGCCAGATGCAAGACGAATTGGCAGTAACAAGCCAAAATAGAGCAGAGAAAGCAAACAAAGAAGGACGTTTTGTTGATGAGATCGTACCTGTTGTTATTACAACAAGAAAAGGCGAAACAGTCGTTGACAAAGATGAATATATCAAAGAAGGCATGACGATGGAAAAAATGGAAAAACTAAAGCCTGCCTTCAAGAAAGACGGTACCGTAACAGCCGGAAATGCATCCGGGATCAACGATGGTGCAGCGATGTTGGTACTGATGTCCAAAGAAAAAGCACAGGAACTTGGCGTAGAGCCTCTTGCAACGATCGTAGCTTATGCAACGAGCGGTGTAGATCCGTCCGTCATGGGATATGGTCCGGTCCCGACCGTTGAAAAAGCTCTTAAAAAAGCCGATCTTAAATTAGAAGATATCGAATTGATCGAAGCGAACGAAGCTTTTGCATCCCAGGCATTGTCTGTTGCAAAAGGATTGAACTTCGATATGGAAAAAGTGAATGTCAATGGGGGTGCGATCGCATTGGGACATCCGATCGGGGCATCCGGCGCAAGGATCCTAACAACACTTCTTTATGAAATGAAGCGTTCAGATAAGAAGCTGGGTCTTGCGACATTGTGTATCGGGGGCGGAATGGGAACAGCCCTCATTGTAAAACGATAGAGAGATAGAATAGCTCCTCGTTGTGAGGAGCTATATCGTATCGCCTATAGATTAATTTTTAATTAACAGGAGGAAGAGATGAATTTTAGTTTTAGCAAGGAGCAATTACTCCTAAAAGAAATGTTAAGAGAATTTGCTCAAAACGAAGTGAAACCACTTGCTGCGGAAATTGATGAAGAAGAAAGATTTCCGGAAGAGACCGTTGCAAAAATGGTCAAAGTCGGAATGATGGGGATCCCTTTTCCGAAGCAATACGGTGGTACCGGTGCAAACTATCTTGAGTATGCGATGGCAGTAGAAGAACTATCAAAAGTATGTGCTACGACAGGAGTTATATTATCTGCACATACATCTCTGGGAGCGGGACCGATCGCTGAATGGGGAACAGAAGAGCAAAAACAAAAATACCTTGTTCCTTTAGCAAATGGAACGCATCTGGGCGCTTTTGGACTTACAGAGCCAAACGCAGGGACGGATGCGGCAGGACAGCAGACAACAGCAGTACTTGACGGTGATGAATATGTTCTAAACGGGTCAAAAATATTTATCACGAATGCTATGTATGCAGATACATATATCGTGATGGCGATGACAGACAAATCCCTTGGTACAAAAGGAATATCCGCATTTATCGTAGAAAAAGGAATGCCGGGCTTCTCCTTCGGACCGAAAGAAAAGAAGATGGGGATCAGAGGATCTGCAACTTGTGAGCTCATTTTCGAAAATGTTAGGGTTCCAAAAGAAAATCTGCTTGGAAAAGAAGGTTTTGGATTTAAGATCGCGATGAAAACATTGGATGGAGGACGTATAGGAATTGCGGCTCAAGCTCTTGGTATCGCACAAGGAGCTATCGACGAGACGATCACATATGTAAAAGAAAGAAAGCAATTCGGACGTTCGATCGCACAGTTCCAAAACACACAGTTCCAGTTAGCAGATATGCAGGCAAAAGTTGATGCGGCAAGACTTCTGGTATATCGTGCGGCAGATGCGAAAGACAAAGGACTTCCTTACGGAGTATATGCAGCAACAGCAAAACTTTTTGCAGCTGAAGTTGCGATGGAAGTAACAACAAAATGTGTTCAGCTATTTGGAGGCTATGGATATACCAGAGAATATCCGGTCGAGCGAATGATGAGAGATGCTAAGATCACCGAGATCTACGAAGGAACTTCTGAGGTTCAAAGAATGGTAATAGCAGCGAGTCTATTAAAATAGTAATAAGGAGAATGTAATGAAAATAGTAGTTTGTATAAAACAGGTTCCGGATACTACAGAAGTAAAATTGGATCCAAAAACCGGAACTTTGATCCGAGATGGCGTTCCATCGATCATCAATCCCGACGATAAAGCAGGATTAGAGGCAGCACTTCAGATCAAAGATAAGATCGGAGCTCATGTTACAGTTCTTACGATGGGACCGATGCAAGCAGATATTGCATTAAGAGAAGCTCTTGCGATGGGAGCGGACAAAGCGATCCTTCTATCAGATCGAGCATTTGCAGGTTCTGATACTTGGGCAACATCATCTGCTTTGGCAGGCGCACTTAGAAAAATGGATTATGATCTGATCGTTGCAGGAAGACAGGCGATCGATGGAGATACAGCACAAGTTGGACCTCAGATCGCAGAACATCTTAATATCCCATCCATCAGTTATGTCGAAGAGATCGAAGCCAAAGAAGGTGAGATCGTCGTCAAGAGATCCTTTGAAGATGGATACCAAATGATAAAAGCAAAAACACCTTGCTTGATCACAGCACTAAAAGAATTAAACGAGCCAAGATACATGCATATTCGTGGGATCTTTGAATCATTCGAAGAAGGCAAGGTTGAAGTATGGTCAGTAAATGATATTGAAGTAGATATGGCAAATTTAGGTCTGAAAGGTTCACCGACCAAGGTCAAAAAATCCTTCACCAAAGGAGCTAAGACCGCAGGTAAGCTATTTGAAGTTACGGCTCAAGAAGGTGCTCAGATCATTGTAGATAAGCTACAAGAAAAATACTTGCTGTAATTAAGGAGGAAAGTTGTGTTTTCAGAATATAGAGGAATATTAGTGTTTATCGAGCAAAGAGACAATGAAGTTCAAAAAGTGTCCATGGAATTGCTTGGTAAAGGAAGATCGCTTGCGGACACATTAGGCGTGCAAGTAACAGCAGCAGTTTTAGGTCACAATGTAGAAGGTTTATCTGCAGATCTGATCGCACATGGTGCAGACAAAGTAGTATTGGTCGATCACGAAATGCTTAAGCTCTATGTGACAGAGCCATACACAAAGGCATTGCATGCAGTGATCCAAGCTGAAAAGCCGGAGATCGTTCTTTTTGGAGCGACATCGATCGGAAGAGACCTTGCACCGAAAGTTTCTGCAAGAGTCCACACAGGCCTTACAGCAGACTGTACAAGCCTTGATATCGAAGAAGAAACAAGAAATCTTCTGATGACTCGTCCGGCGTTCGGAGGAAACATCATGGCGACGATCATTTGTCCGGACTTCAGACCTCAAATGAGTACAGTACGTCCGGGCGTAATGCAAAAAATGGCGGCAGACCCTTCCAGAAAAGGAGAGATCGTCAAATTCGATGCAGGACTGGTCGCAGCGGATATGAACGTTGAGATCCTGGAATATGTTAAAGAAACAAAAGCCAAAGCAAATATTGAAGAAGCAGGCATCCTGATCTCCGCAGGACGTGGTGTAGGAAGCAAAGAAAATATTGAACCGCTTTACGAACTATCCGAAACGATCGGCGGATTGGTCTCCGGATCCAGAGCGGTGATCGACTCCGGTTGGCTGGATAAAGATCGTCAGGTCGGACAAACCGGCAAGACAGTACGTCCGGAAGTTTACTTCGCTTGCGGTATTTCCGGTGCGATCCAGCATATCGCAGGAATGGAAGAATCCGAGCTTATCATTGCGATCAACAAAAACCCTGCAGCACCGATCTTTGAGGTAGCAGATCTGGGGATCGTCGGCGATGTAGGAAAAGTTCTTCCGCTCGTTACAGAGCTGATCAAAAAAGCCAAAGCGGAACAAGAAGCAAAATAACCTATTTCCATACTTTAATAGGGCGTAATCTTCGGATTATGCCTTATTTTTTTTTCATCCTTATGATATAATTAAAAATATTAAAAAAGGGATCATCACGAGAACTCATTCCGACCGAATGATCGTCGACCATCATGGAGAGCATATTCCATAGACGACGATCCGAGATGCCTTATCCAATACGACGATCCTTTCAAAACATCACGGTGACAGATACACCTGTCGCCCATTCGACAGGCTCCGGGCATTTAACGGAGAAACCGATCGATCAGCAGGAGAAGGATTCTATATAATCAAAAGAAATGGAGAAAGAATATGTCAGATCATAAGAAAGTCATACTGAGCGGAATACAACCATCCGGAATCATCACATTAGGAAACTACCTCGGAGCATTGTCCAATTGGGTCAAGCTCCAGGACGAATATCGAAACTATTTTTGCATCGTGGACCTACATTCGATCACGGTGCCCCAAGATCCGAAAGAACTGCATGAAAAAACATTGCTCCTTCTATCTCAATATCTGGCATCCGGTATCGATCCCGAAAAGAGTACGATCTTCATTCAATCCCATGTACCACAGCATGCAGAGCTGTCATGGGTCCTTTCGACCATGACCTATATGGGCGAACTCGGGCGAATGACCCAATACAAAGAAAAATCCTCTAAGGGTGGTGAAAATCTAAACTCCGCCTTATTTACCTATCCGGTACTTATGGCAGCAGACATTCTGCTCTATAACGCAGATCTTGTACCGGTCGGGGAAGACCAACGACAACATCTGGAGCTGACCAGAAATGTTGCCCAAAGATTCAATGCTCGATACGGCGATACCTTCCATATCCCCGAGCCATATATTTCGAAAGTGGGTTCAAAGATCATGGACCTTCAAGAGCCGACAAAAAAAATGAGCAAATCCAGCGAAAATCCGAACAGCTTTATTTCTTTGATGGACGATGACAAGGCCATCCAAAAAAAGATCAAAAGATCCGTCACCGACTCCCTTGGCGTAGTCGCATACAATGAGGAACAACCGGGGATCAAAAATCTCATCGAGATCTATTCGACGATCACCGGCAAGAGCACAGAACAGATCGTCAAAGATTATGAAAACAAAGGCTACGGACTGTTCAAAGGAGATGTTGCCGAAGCGATCATTGCCGAGATCGGACCGGTCCGCGATCAAGCGCTGGAATATATGCAAGATAGAAAATATCTGGAAAAGATATATCGCGAAGGAGCCGAAAAAGCGAGAGCGACAGCAGAAAAAATGTTGGAAGAAGTCTATGAGAAAGTAGGTTTTGTAAAAAGATAACCCATGATAATTTTCTTTTTATTTTTATTAGCCTTGGACCAAGCGAGCAAATATTGGGCGAGAACTCTCTTAGCGACACAAGGCACCATACCGATCATTGACGATTTCCTGCATTTGACCTATGTGGAAAATCGAGGAGCAGCTTTCGGGATGCTGCAAGGTCAGTCCTTTTTGTTTGTGATCATCACGATCGTCGCCATCGTATTGCTCTATTATTACTATTTACGACAACACAATCGAAATGGAGAAAAACTCGATCTCCTGAAATTTATTTTGACTACCATCGCAGCAGGTGCTTGCGGGAATTTGATCGACCGTGTATTGCTCGGTTTTGTCACGGATATGATCGATGTGAGAGGGATCTGGGCTTTTGTTTTCAACATCGCAGACATCTATGTTGTTTGCGGGACCCTTTTTCTATGCCTCTACATCCTAAAATTTGATGTAGAAAATGATCGTTAATACTTTTCAAAAACCGAAACTCATTATATAATAAGTCTGTGAGGATAACAATTTCATTACAGAATGTTCGTGTTAAGCGGACGAGTGGAGGTTATATGAAGAAAATATTGATTACCGGGGGACTCGGTCAAATTGGTACAGAACTGATCATGGAGCTAAGAAAAAGATACGGCAATGATAATGTCATTGCAAGTTCTTTAGAAGCAGACTGCCCGGATTTTATAAAAGAATCGGGTGTTTATCATTCCCTGGATGTACTGGATGCAAAAAAATTAGGGGAGATCTGTGATCAGCACAAGATCGACCAGATCATTCATCTTGCAGCGATCCTTTCCGCTGTAGGCGAACATAAACCGCAACTTGCATACAATATCAATCTGAACGGCTTGTTCAATGTATTGGAAGTAGCAAGAGAAAAAAATATTGCGGTATTTACACCGAGTTCGATCGCGGCATTCGGCCCATCGACACCAAAAGAAATGGTTCCGCAAGATACGATCCAAAGACCGACCACGATGTATGGTGTGACGAAGGTTGCCGGAGAGCTCCTTTGCGATTACTACCATCAGCGATTTGGCGTCGATACAAGAGGGGTACGCTTCCCGGGACTGATCTCCTACAAGGCACTGCCGGGCGGAGGAACGACAGACTACGCAGTACACATCTTCTATGAAGCGATAAAACATAAAAAATACAATTCTTTCATCAAAGAAGGAACAAAAATGGATATGATGTATATGCCGGATGCGCTCAAATCGATCATCGATCTGATGGAAGCCGATGGCAGCAAGCTGATCCATCGAAATGCATTCAATGTAACAGCAATGAGCTTCGCGCCGGAAGAGATCGCGGCAGAGATCAAAAAAATCATTCCGGAATTTGAATTCGGATACGATGTAGACCCTGTAAGACAGGCGATCGCAGACTCATGGCCGGATACATTGGACGATTCCGCAGCAAGAAAAGAATGGGGCTGGAATCCGGATTATGACATTACAGCAATGACCAAGGATATGATCGAAAAACTAAGCGAAAAGCTCAAGAATGAGAAATAGGAGGAAATGATGTCCGTACATGATATGAATTACCTAAAGGTAAAAATCGATGAACTCAAAAGCAATGGACTGTTCAAAGAAGTACGATCGATCGATGGACCCAATGAGACCGAGATCATCTTAGACGGCAAAAAAGTCATCAACCTTTCATCAAACAACTATCTTGGATTTGCAAACCATCCGAGATTAAAACAGGCGGCAAAAGATGCCATCGACAAATATGGTGCAGGTGCAGGAGCGGTTCGACCGATCATCGGAAATATGACGATCCATGATGAGCTGGAAGAACTATTGGCAAAATTTAAGAAAGAGGAAGCGGTCCTTGTATTCCAATCCGGTTTTAACTGTAATGCCGGAACGATCCAGGCAGTGACTGACGAAAAAGACCTGATCCTTTCCGATGAGCTCAACCATGCGTCGATCATCGATGGAGCAAGACTTTCCAAAGCAAAAAAATCGACCTTCAAACATTCCGATATGGAAGACCTTGAAAGGATCCTGAAAGAAAACAGAGACAAATACCAAAATGTTTTGATCATCACCGATGGTGTATTCTCGATGGACGGAGATATTGCCAAACTCCCTGAAATCGTCGAGATTGCAGAGAAATACAACTGTATGACCTATGTAGATGATGCACACTCCAGTGGAGTGCTCGGAGAGTCCGGACGAGGGACTGTCGACCATTTTGATCTGCACGGACGAGTCGATTTTACGATCGGAACACTATCCAAAGCGATCGGTGTAGTTGGCGGATATGTTGCAGGAAAAAAAGTAACCATCGACTGGCTGAAAAATAGAGGAAGACCATTCCTATTCTCGACAGGAATGACACCATCCGCAGTAGGCTCTTGTATCGAAGCGATCAAAATGCTGATGGAAAGCACGGAATATACCGACAAACTATGGGACAATGCAAGATACTTCAAAGAAAAGATCTCGACATTAGGCTATAATATTGGGGAGAGCGAGACTCCGATCACTCCGGTCATCATCGGAGATGAGGAAATGACAGGACAATTCTCCAAGAAACTTTTTGAAAACGGACTATTTGTCAGCCCGATCATCTTCCCGACCGTTCCAAAAGGAACTGCGAGAGTACGATGCATGGTGACGGCAGGCCATAGCAAAGAACAACTGGATGAAGCGGTACGCATCTTTGAAAAAGTTGGCAAAGAGATGGGTATTTTGAAATAAAAACAGAAAACCACTTCGTCGATTCGTGACTTTAATTGCACGACGACAAAGTGGTTTTTTATGCTTTAATCGGAGTCATAATCGGCTGGAAGCCTAACACATCAATCGAACCCTCATTGTTGTTGGCGTCGCTTCGCTCAGACACCTGAACACAAGCCTTAGCGTCGTGTTTGAGCTTCTTGACCTCAGCTGCCGTGAAGTTATGCGGACGACCCTGAGCGGCTTCAGTTTCAATCTTGCGACAGACTCGATAGACCTTACCACTACCGCCTATCTGATTGATTGCCTCAGCGCTGCCGGTTTTGTTGATAGTATACCTTTCGACAAACTCAACTTTACCACCGCGAATGTTAGTATCAAAAATCGCTGGGTTTGAGCCTAGACGCTGCCCAACATTGAAGCCTGGCGCTCCGCTTGAGCCGGTAATTTCTAGATTGCCATGATTAAAACTAGCCTGCGGCGTGCCCGAGAACTGATACTGAATTGGAGTTTTGGCATTAGCCGGGAAGTTAGCGACGGTCTTGGCGATAGAATAGCGGAATTCGACTTCGGCAGTCCCGGCTGTCGAAATCTTGTTGCTAACCACTCGCCCACTAACCTCAATTGGGTTTTCGACATCACGCTTACCGCCGTCATTAGCCCCAAGCGGGTTAGCACAGGCCAAGCGCATCAGCCATTGCGGACGATACTTATCCTGAATTCGGGTAGCCGCCGGATTGTAATCCCAAATCACCACCGCCAGCGATTCATTTATGCCCCCGGCATAACCAATCACATCATTGCCGTCAATGCCACCACCACTGACACCGTTGCGACCGGAACCATTACCATTAATTGCAGTGTTAAATCGCTTAAAGACATCGTTACCAACTTGAATATTAGTGCCTGGATAATTAAAAGTTCCACCATTACCCATATATTGCAAGGTGACTCTTTTGTTCGGGTCTTTCTTAACAGCGTTATAGCGCTCATTTATCAATTGATCATTTTTAGCCTGAGATTGTGGCACTCCAGCGATAGAAGCTTTAATAAACTTAAAGCCGGTTTCAAACCAATCTCTACATTTATCTCGTAGAGCATGAAATTTTTTATGGTCCGTTGTAGAGTCTTTGATCATCGGGTCCTTATCAATCACTGTTGCATCACTATGACCACGCAATGACTGAGCACAGCGATTAATATCACCTACTGATGCGTAACCGCTCTCCTTGTAGCTTTTTACATATTTTAAATAATTACTATTATCATTATTATTATAGTCGTTCAAAACCGAATATGAGTATTCGTCCCACTTTTCTAAAAAATTCTCTGTAGTTTTAAGATCTTCATATTTAGCCGGTTGTCGCCAGTATTGATATAGTTTAGAAACATCATGATCACCAGTGATAAATTTAAAGTTAATAGCATAAGGACGAGGTAGCTCAGTGTCATTGGTCTTGTAGTTATAGATTGGTGGCAGGACATTGTGAGTCG
The DNA here is from genome assembly GCA_030532705.1 of Peptostreptococcaceae bacterium. Classification (GTDB taxonomy): domain Bacteria; phylum Bacillota; class Clostridia; order Peptostreptococcales; family Filifactoraceae; genus JAUNKE01. Next base: position 11,786 of record JAUNKR010000033.1, on the reverse strand, counting down.
GTGATTGACGACCTTGATTATAATAACCGCTGGGCAGTCTATTAAATATACCGAAGGTAGCAGCCTGAGCTGATAGCTTAAACAGCCCGTAAGCAACAATCACGCCAAGACCTACTATCACAAATCTACTTATCCAGCGCCTTTTCTGTGACTGCTGTTTAAAACCCGATCTCATTCCTCTCATTTAATTCTCCATCCTTATCTAACTAAGATTATTATATCATAAGCGTTTTAAATCAAAAATAAAACTGAGCCATTCGCTCAGTTTTATTCATTGCAGCTTAATATGGTTGAATCGGACCACCTTGGTCCTTGTCCCAGCCTTTATATTTTACACCATGGACTGTGCCATAGTGTTGCCACTCATAAAATTCACTTCTATACGCATTATCAAGAGGGTCTATAGGGCCCCATTTTATGACATATCCCGGATTGGACGAGTCAACAACCATCACGCCGTTTTCAATATAGTAATCTATCTTGAAAACTTGGATGATTTTTTTAACTGGCACTAACCATCCATATTTTGATGATTTAACCACTCTGGCTTCGGAATCACCATGAGGATTTTCGTCCATATAATACTCGTAACCACCTGGGTAGGTGGTAAATGAAATTTCCAAACGGCCGTTCTCAAAATGTAAAAACTCATTGTGATTAAATGGATGAGTTATTGCTATTTTCTGGATCTTTAAAGTGGATTTTAAGGAATTAAACGGAACATAAGTCCTTCCGTTTATCACCTCAAACGGAACTTCGGCTCCGTCGATTACAACCTTTTGGATTTTGCCAGGTTGTGGTGTTGACGGCTGCTCAGGCTGCGGCTGTTGTGGCTCTGGCTGAGATGGCTGTTGTGACTGTGACCGCCCTGACGAATTAATCGCCACCACCTTTGCCTTGGCATCGTAATTAATACCAAGGCTCAGATGCTTGGCGATAAATGCCACCGGCAGCATCGTTCTGCCACCACTGACAAAAGCCGGCACATCCAATGTCACGACTTCGCCATTAACCAGCGCTTGCTTAGATCCGATCTTTACTTCTACCGTAGAGTTGCCTTTTATCACTGCAGTCTTGGTCGACTGGTTCCACTCAATCGGCAGATCGAGCTTCTTGCCGATTACCGCCACCGGCAAAAAAGTCCTGCCGTTTTTGACAATCCCTTTTTCTGACAAAGTTTCGCCATTGATCGATACCGTGATGGATGAGTCCGTTTTTTTGCCTGCGGATGCAGGATCTGCTATCGCCAAGTGGGTCGATACCAGAATAAATACCATCATAACACTAAGTAATTTTTTCATTCTTCCTCCATTCCTGTCCTTGCGGACATTCGATCCGACCCGGGATCTATTGGACAAACACGACATCCGCTGTAGACAGGGGTCTGCACTCTCAGTCGACCGTCAGCATCCAAGCCCAAAGAGAGTGCTCTCTTGGTAAGCATGCCCTGTGGATCACATACTGCGCCTTGTCAAACCAAACCCTAAGGTCAAAAAGTTTTTCTCATTAAATTATAGCATATCTTTTTTCATAGACAAGCAGAAATATAAAAAATGATCGATCAGAAGTGCTTTTGTTTTCGGATCGATTTTTAGGATATAGAGCGAAGATCATTGGAAGATGAGAATGTGTGCAGATCAGATCGGGGCAGATCGTCCGTTTGAGTTCTTGAAAGAAAACAAAACAAATAGTATAATATTAAAATAGTCCAAAGCCCTTGACCATCTTCGGTGGGGCTTTTTTGCAAAAATTTATAATATGTATGAAGATCGTATTTAGGAATCTCTAAGCATTGGAGGTGTGATGAGTATTGAACCTGTCTAAATATATTAGTGAAACTACTTTTTATGATAAAAAAGAAAAGCCGGAGAAAAATAAGCCTAAAAGTTGGCTCAAAAGTGTCAGTGCTTTTGCAAATACAAATGGCGGTGCTCTGATATTCGGAGTCTCGGATAATGATCGCCAGATCGGGCTTGAAGATCACAAAAAGGATTCTGAGTTGATCAGCGAAATGATCAAGACAAGGATGGATCCTGTTCCTAAAGTACAGCTTCAAAATTTTGTGGAGAATGGAAAGCATTTTATTATTCTTCAGGTAGAACAAGGGAATGAAACACCGTACTATCTTATTGACGGTGGATACAGAGTAGCCTATAAAAGAGTGGGAAACCAAAGTGTTGTAGCAAGTAGCATGGATCTGAAAAATCTTGTCTTAAAAGGTATGAATAAAACCTTTGACATTCTCGCTACGGAATTCCGATCAATAGACACTACATTTAACAAGCTGAGAATCGAGTATGAGAAAAGAACGAACAAGCATTTTGAGGAGAAGGATCTGTTTTCGTTCGGGTTGATCACCAAAGACGATCGATTAACTTACGCAGGGGCTTTATTTGCGGACGATTATTTGGTGTACCAATCTAGAGTTTTTTGTACCGGATGGGATGGACTGACAAAAACCGGTGGCAGGATGGAGGCGATCGATGATAAGGAGTTTGAAGGCAACATTTTGTTTTTGCTTGAGAATGCATTGAATTTTATAAAGGTAAATACAAAAAAGATGTGGAAAAAGGGACATCTTTACCGAGAAGAATTTCCGGACTATCCGGAGAGGGCAGTTTAGGAAGCATTAGTGAATGCTTTGATCCATAGGGATTATAGTATCATTGGAAGTGAAGTGCATGTAGATATTTTTGATGACCGATTGGAAATTTGCTCGCCGGGTGGCATGTATGATGGGAGAATGATTCAAGATATCGATCCGTATTCAATATCTTCAAGCAGGCGAAATCCTGTACTTGCTGATCTTTTTGGAAGAATGGATTTGATGGAGAGAAGGGGAAGTGGACTGAAAAAGATCATTGAAAGCTATGGGTTCGAGAAAAAGTATCAAAATTCTCTAAAACCTGAATTTATCTCGACACAAAGTACATTTCAAGTGATCTTGAAGAACTTAAACTATACGGTT
>JAUNKR010000033.1:0-8808 GCA_030532705.1 Peptostreptococcaceae bacterium | reverse complement strand
TACCCAAGAAATAAAGGTCAATAAACCGATACCGGATCGGATCATAGAATTAATGGTAAGGGAACCGAATATCACTGCAAGGCAGATCGCTGAGCATCTGGATATTTCTTTTGATGGAGTGCGTTATCATATAAAAAGATTAAAGGCAGATGGTCGGATAAAAAGAGAAGGTTCTACTAAATCAGGAAAATGGGTCATTACGAAGTAGAATAATAGATTATGGAAAGAATGGAAACAGGTTATGGATAGAAAGTTTACGCATTTACATCTTCATACGCAGTATTCTTTGTTGGACGGTTTTACCAAAATCGATCGTCTGATGGAGCGATGTAAGGAGTTGGGGATGGATTCGGTCGCTATAACGGATCATGGGGTGATGTTTGGCGTTGTCGAATTTTATAAACAGGCAAAAAAGCATGGTATCAAACCGATCATTGGCTGTGAGGTCTATGTGGCACAGCGAAGTCGTTTTGATAAAGAAAATATCGATAAGAGGTCGTATCATTTGGTTTTGCTTGCAGAAAATCAGATCGGGTATCAAAATCTGATCAATCTTGTCTCGATCGGATTTACCGAAGGATATTATTATAAGCCGAGAGTGGACTATGAGGTACTGTATCAGCATAGCGAGGGGATCATTGCATTATCCGCATGTTTGGCAGGAGAGGTACAACAACATTTGCTTAACGGAGATTATGAGACGGCAAAACAGACCGCATTGAAGCTCAATGATGTGTTTGGGGCGGGGAATTTTTTTCTTGAACTTCAAGATCATGATATTCCGGAACAGGCTAAGGTGAATTTGTTTTTGCAGAAGTTGTCGAAGGAGACGAATATTCCTCTGGTCGCAACGAATGATGTGCATTATACGACGAAGGAAGATAATAAAACGCATGAGATCTTGATGTGCATCCAAACAGGAAAAACGCTGAAGGATGAGCATCGGATGGAGTTTCAGACCAATGAATTTTATCTGAAGTCTCCTGAGGAGATGTATGATCTTTTTAAGGGATATGATGGAGCGATCGAGAATACGACTTTGATCGCAGATCGCTGTCAGGTGGATTTTGATTTTGAGACGATCCACTTGCCGAAATTTGAGATCGCCGATCAACAAGAGAGCGCTTATGATATGTTGCGAAGACTTTGTTATGAGGGATTGAAGAAGCGATATGGAGAGCCGACAGAGGAGGCGATCGAGCGTCTGGAATACGAGCTGGATGTCATTTGTCGAATGGGCTATGTCGATTACTTCTTGATCGTATGGGATTTTATTTTCTATGCGAAATCCAATCAGATCATGGTCGGTCCCGGAAGGGGCTCTGCTGCGGGTTCGCTCGTTGCATATACTTTGGAGATCACGGATGTGGATCCGTTGGAATATTCTTTGCTTTTTGAACGATTTTTGAATCCGGATCGAATATCGATGCCGGATGTGGATATTGACTTTTGCTATGAAAAACGTGAATTGGTCATCGATTATGTCAAGCGGAAGTATGGGGAAGATCATGTTGCGCAGATCATCACATTTGGAACTTTGGGGGCACGTGCGGCGATCCGAGATGTCGGAAGGGTGCTGGACATCAGCTATCAAGAAGTGGATAAGATCGCGAAGGAGATCCCGTTTGCACTCGGTATGACGATCGATAAAGCATTGGAGGTCAATCCGAATCTGCGATCGATCTATGAAGCGGATCCAACGATCAAGGAGCTGATCAATATTTCAAAGGATGTTGAGGGATTGCCTCGTCATGCATCGACACATGCTGCGGGGGTGGTGATCTCGAAGGATCGTGTAAGCAGTTATGTTCCGCTATATATGCACCAAAATTCCATCACGACACAATTTCCGATGGGGACTTTGGAAGAGCTTGGACTGCTAAAGATGGATTTTCTGGGGCTCCGGACTTTGACGGTCATTCGGGATGCGATCGAGAATGTTTGGCAAAATCGGGGAGAGAAGGTGGATATTTCATCGATCACATTTGATGATCCGAAGGTGTACGAGAATATGTCCATGGGGAATACCTTAGGGGTGTTTCAACTGGAAAGCTCCGGGATGAGAAGCTTTATGAAGGAGCTCAAGCCGGAGAGTTTTGAAGATATTATTGCGGGAATTTCACTCTATCGTCCGGGTCCGATGGATTCGATCCCGACCTATGTAAAAAACAAAAATCAGAAATCGGAGGTTCTCTTTCTCCACGATAAGCTTCGTCCGATCTTGTCTGTAACCAATGGAATATTAGTGTATCAAGAGCAGGTCATGCAGGTGGTACGAGATCTGGCAGGATATTCTTTGGCTCGAGCGGATCTTGTGCGTAAAGCAATGAGTAAGAAAAAGATGGATGTGATGGAGGAGGAGCGTCAATACTTCGTCTATGGCAAAAAGGATCCGGCAGGCAATATTGAAATTGAGGGTTGTCAGGCAAGGGGGATCGAGCCTTCGATCGCGAATAAGATCTATGATGAAATGATCGACTTTGCGAAGTATGCTTTTAATAAATCGCATGCGGCTTGTTATGCGGTCTTGGCATATCAGACGCAATATTTGAAAACATACTATCCTCAGGAATTCATGAGTGCCTTGATGACTTCGGTGATGGGTAACAGTGATAAGGTGGTGCAGTATATCAAGGAATGTACGGATCTTGGGATCAAAGTCCTTCCGCCGAATGTGAATAAGAGTTATAAGAGGTTTAGCGTAGAAGGGAAGGATATCCGTTTTGCACTTTCTGCGATCAAAAATGTCGGGGAAGGCGCAGTAGAGAATATTATTCTCGAGAGAGAAAAGGATGGCGATTTCAGTTCGATCGAAAATTTTGTCAAACGAATGAGAGATAAGGATCTGAATAAGAGGATGCTGGAAAGTATGGTCCGGGCAGGAAGTTTTGATCATTTGGGAAGTAATCGGGCAACGCTGATCGGTAATCTGGAGACGATCTGGGATACGATGAATTCTGAGCGCAGAAATAATATTGCAGGGCAGGTGTCGTTGTTTGACATGGGGTCCGCAGGCTCGGATGATACCATCGTTATGAAGGATTTTGCAGATTTTGATCTGAATGTCAAACTCAAAATGGAGAAAGAAGTGCTCGGCATGTATGTCAGCGGTCATCCTTTGGAGGAATTTTCAAACCGTATCGCTAAATTTGCATCTCATAATACGATGCTCTTTCGTGAAATGGAAGAGGATTACGCACATTATCAGCATGAGGACAATAGAAATATTTCTTTTGGCGGATTGATCGCGAATAAGACCTACAAAACCACCAGAAATAATGATATGATGTTATTCTTAAGCCTGGAAGACGAGTATGGGGATGTAGAAGTCATTGTTTTCCCGACCGTGCTGAAAAAGACATTAGCGCCATTAAATAAAGAGGATGTGGTGCTGATCAAAGGGCGAATGCAGATCAAGGAGGATGATAAGATCAAGATCATCGCATCGGAGATCATGGATCTTAAGGATCTGGAAAAAATAAAAACATTATATCTTCGTGTGAGCAATCTAAAGGATCCGCGCCTTGATCAGGTTCATCGGATCATTATTCGAAATCCGGGAGAGGATAAGGTCGTGTTTTACGATGAACAGATGAAGAAAAGTTTTCAGTCTGAAAAATACCGGATGATCCGATCAGGTGAGCAGGTGATCTCGGATTTGAAAGAGATCCTGGGCGAAGAGAATGTTGTGCTGAAATAGATCGGATCGGATCTTCACAAAGCAGAGGCCATATTAAGAAAAAGCTCCTTTCTTTGCAAGATCATACCATCACATACAGATGGCAATGGAGTAAGATCTGCCGAAAGGATATGGATCCTAGGGAGATAATCTGTGGTGTAATAAGAATTCTGATGTTGCAGATAGAATTCTTATTACACCATCTTTAGATGACGAAATACTGCTATATGTGATATAATCATTAGAAATAAAAATTTTTACAACAAGTGGGATAAAATATTCGTGTATGGGAACGATTAAGTCCTGATGGAGGTTTGATGAAGAGGATAGCGGTTTTGACGAGTGGAGGAGATGCACCGGGAATGAATGCTGCCATTCGTGCGGTCGTTCGATATTGTATATATCACGGTGTCGAAGTATATGGTGTGATCCGAGGCTATAAAGGCTTGATGAATGGGGATATCAAGCAGATGAATGTTTCATCGGTCGGAGATATCATCCAGCGTGGCGGAACGATATTGAAGTCTGCGAGGGCGCTGGAGTTTATGGAGGAAGAAGGAAGGCAGAAGGCGATCGAAGTTTTGAAGAAGCATCAGATCGACGGATTGATCGTGATCGGAGGAGACGGCAGTTTTCGCGGGGCAAGAGAGATGAGCTTGCGGGGAATACCGTCGATCGGAGTGCCCGGTACGATCGATAATGACCTGGCTTATACGGAATATACGATCGGATTTGATACGGCGGTGAATACAGCGATCGATGCGATCAGCAAACTCAGGGATACCTCTTCTTCGCATGAACGTGTCAGTATCATCGAGGTGATGGGAAGGCATTGCGGAGACATTGCGTTATATTCAGGAATGGGAGGAGGCGCTGAGGCGATTCTTGTGCCGGAGATCCCTTATGATCTTGATGCGATCGGCAATAAGTTGCTTGAGAGTGCAAAGCGTGGAAAAACGCAGAGTATCATCGTTGTTGCAGAAGGTGCTGCCAAGGCGGAACAGGTTGCGGAAGAGATCAGTAAGCGGACAAAAATGGAGTGCCGAACGACGATCTTAGGACATATTCAGCGTGGAGGCAGTCCGACGAGCTATGATCGGATCCTTGCAAGCAAGTTGGGAGCTGCTGCGGTAGAATGTCTGATCCGAGGAAAGAAAAATCGGGTAGTGGGGATCCGACAAAATAAAATTATGGATATGGATATTATCGAGGCGTTGGAAATGCCGGGGAAATTTGATGTTAAGATGCATGAGTTATCCAAGATACTGTCTATTTAGGAGGAAATATGGATTTGAAAAAAACAAAGATAGTTTGTACGATAGGGCCGGCAAGTGAGTCGATCGAAACATTAAAAACACTGATCTTAAGTGGGATGGACGTATGTCGATTGAATTTTTCGCACGGTTCACACGAAGAGCATCAGATCCGCATCGATCGGATCAAAGAAGCTCGCAAAGCGCTGGGGGCTTCGACAGCGATTTTGTTGGATACGAAAGGACCTGAAATTCGTACGGGGAAATTTGATCAACCGGAGGTCGAGCTTACGGAAGGTCAGATGTTTACGATAAAAATGGATGAAGTAGTCGGTACGAAAGAGTATTGTTCGGTAAGCTATAAAGGGCTGGCGAATGACGTATCGGCGGGAAATACGATTTTGATCGATGACGGATTGATCGAGTTGACGGTCGAGACGATCGAGGGCAATGATATTATCACTCGTGTTGAAAATGGCGGGATCATAAAGAATAACAAGGGCGTCAATGTACCGAATGTCAAGATCAATCTACCGGCGATCACGGAGAAGGATCGTGGAGATATTTTGTTCGGGATACAAAATGAGATCGATTTTATTGCGGCTTCTTTTGTAAGAAAAGCATCGGATGTTATGGCGATACGCGAAATATTGGAAGAAAATACTGCAGAGCATATCCAGATCATTGCGAAGATCGAAAATCAGGAAGGGGTCGATAATATCGATGAGATATTACAGATCTCGGATGGTATCATGGTGGCAAGAGGAGATCTCGGGGTGGAGATCCCTACGGAAGAGATCCCGATCGTTCAGAAAAAATTGATCAAGAAATCGAATTTGCTGACAAAGCCGGTTATTACGGCGACGCAGATGTTGGATTCGATGATCCGCAATCCAAGGCCGACACGAGCAGAGGTCACGGATGTGGCAAATGCGATCTATGACGGAACGGATGCGATCATGCTATCGGGAGAAACAGCAGCCGGAAAATATCCGATCGATGCGCTTGAAACAATGGCACGTATTGCAAGAAGAACGGAAGGCACTTTGGATTATCGGAGGATCCTGGAAGAAAGGCAGTCCCAGCGAGCTGTTACGATCACTAATGCGATCAGCCATGCGACTTGTACTTTGGCGATCGATGTCGAGGCGGATGCGATCATCACGGCAACGACATCGGGTTATACTGCGAAGGCGGTATCCAGTTATCGACCGAAGGCGCCGATCATCGCGTCAGTCAATCAAGAGTATGTTCAGCGACAATTATCGCTTGTTTGGGGTGTAGAGACCGTATTGGGACAAAGTGTGGAGTCCACCGATCAGATGTTTGATCAATCGGTATCGCTTGCGCTGGACAAAGGATATGTGAGATCCGGTGACAAGGTGGTAATCACAGCGGGCGTGCCGGTAGGAGAAGTGGGAACCACGAATCTGATCAAGGTCCATCTTGTTTCGGATATTATCGCTCATGGAACAGGAATAGGAAATGAGAATATTACAGGGATAGCACGTATCATGGAGTATCCATCGGATGAGTTCGTCAAAGGAGAAATATTTGTTGCTAAGTTTACAGATATTGATTATATCGACAAGATCCAAGAGGCAGTCGCAATCGTTGTAGAAGAAGGCGGTTTGACCAGCCATGCTGCGATCGTAGGAGTCAGCTTGGGCATCCCGGTCATTGTCGGAGCGGAAGGGATCCTTTCCAAATTGACATCCGGCGAGGAGATCACATTGGATATTCAGCGAGGGACCGTTTATAGAGGAAAGATCAATATTGTTTAGAGAAAATATTCAAAGGAAAGGCAACGGTCTATGATCGTTGTCTTTTGATTTTGAGAAAAAGCAAGAATGTGTTATAATCAAGAAGGTATTAGGATTAAAAATTTTGGAGGGGTTATGATGGAGAGTAAAGAACGTAGCTTTATTGAACAGTTTCGGGATAAAAGAGCAACCAAAACGGTTGAGGCATTAAAGAAGAACCAGATGGATGCCTATTATGTACATAGTTCATATGAAGCTTTGAAATTGGTCGAATCTTTGATCGTGCCGGGAGCGATTGTTACTATGGGCGGGTCGGTAACACTGGCTGAAGTTGGGGTCGATCGCCTTCTTAAAAGCGGAAAGTTTGAGTTTTGGGATCGTGCGAGAGCCGGTATTACGCCGGAGGAAGCTCAAGAAATCATGAGAAAAGCTTTTACAGCAGATGTGTATTTATGCGGGACAAATGCAATTACGGAAAATGGAGAGCTGTTTAATATCGATGGAAATGGGAATCGGGTTGCGGCGATCACTTATGGACCCAAAAGTGTCATTATAGTGGCGGGTTACAATAAGATCGTATGTGATGTGGAAGAAGCCAGAAGTCGTGTAAAAAGGATCGCATCACCTACCAATGCAACAAGGGTAAAAGCAAAGACTCCATGTTCTGTAACAGGAGAATGCAGTGATTGTAAAGCGCCGGATCGAATCTGTGCTACGGAGGTATTGACTTGTTTCCAGAGGCAACAAAATCGTATCAAAGTAATCATTGTGGATGAGATTTTGGGTTTTTGATATGAATTAATCTGGAACTGATCGATAGAGTAATAGACAATGTTAAAATAGGTCGCAAACAAGTTGCGGTATCTAATATTTTATATTTGTAACAGAGCAGGTGGTTGAGGAAAAAACTTGATCACGTGAGAAGATATTTTAGCTTTTTCTTGGGAAAATCGTACAAAAAGACGTACAAAAAGACCATCCTTAAATCATTTAATAGCAAAATAAAGATGGAATGACACAACCGCTCTCTAAAACAAAAATCAGGAAATAAATAAAAAATGGATACATTCAATTTGTATGATATAATGATGAATATACTGATAGAAAAGAGGTTGTGATATGGCATTAAACTATCGTCCATTATGGATACAGCTTGCTCAGAAAGATTTGAAGAAAACAGATGTGATTGCAATGGAGGACTTACCACCAATGTGATAGCACAAATGGGTAAGAACCAACCAATCACTCACTCTAAAAAACTTAGAAAGAATCTGCAAAGCACTGAACTGCACACCCAATGATGTTCTTTGTTTTGACGATGACCACAATACTTCCAAGAAAAAATAGTGTGCTGTTTGATCAGGAATGCTTACCAAATCAAAGCGAATCGCATACAAAAACTACTGAAAATAGGACTATCTCAAGCGATATTTCTATAAACGAAAAAATGGAATAAGTATAAATAACCTGTATTGAATCCTAAAAGCTTCTTGTGTATAGAGCGTTTAATCACTTTAAGGAGGATTCTGGCTATCCATTCATCATTGATGCATGGCATTTACTTTTGCGCCTATATAGTATATAATGTAAGCGTGGAAGGAAGTGGTTTTATGAGCCAATTAGAACAGATTCGTAAAATTTCAGAAGAAAATAACGGGGTGATTACGACTGCGGATGTGATCAGCCGAGGAATTTCTAAAACAACTTTAGCAAAATTTGTAGAAAAATATAAGTATGAGCGTGTTTCGCATGGAGTATATTGCTCTTTAGATGTATGGAGAGATGAACTGTACCTATTACAGCTTCGCTGCTCAAAAACAATCTTTTCTCATGAAACAGCCTTGTTTTTGCTGGATATGACAGATCAAGAACCATTGCAATATACTGTAACGGTAAAGAGCGGATATAATGCCACGCATTTACGAGAAGAAGGTGTGAAAGTATTTTCTATCAAAAAGGAGCTTTTTGAACTTGGAATGACGAAGGGAAAAACACCCTTTGGGAACGAAGTATCCATCTATAATCCGGAGCGTACAGTTTGTGATATGATTCGTAGTCGTTCACAAATTGAAATTCAAGTTTTTCAGGATGCAATGAAACAATATATCAAGCG
>JAUNKR010000032.1 GCA_030532705.1 Peptostreptococcaceae bacterium | reverse complement strand
ATTATCACCCTTCAGCCTTTTGTTATGCAATATCTATTGCTCATAAATAGCATTCTATACGGGGTTATTTTTTAGTAAATCATCACCCCATTTTCTAGTCGTCCGCCGCATGAATTTTATTCATCAGATTTTGGATCGAGATCCGGCATTCAAAGAAATATTTTTGTCTTTGGATAGAAAAATATGTTCGGATGTGCTACTATAAAAGAAAAAACAAGGAGGCTTTTGAATGAAATATTATGATCAACTTGCATCAAAGGATGTATTCCATTTTTTTGAAGTGATTTCGAATATCCCTCACTGCTCTTTTGAGGAGCAACAGATCAGTGACTATCTGGTGCAATTCGCTAAAGAGCGAGGTCTTGAGTATCATCAGGATGAAAAACTGAATGTTATCATCAAGAAAAAAGCATTTGCAGGATATGAAAATGCTCCGGCGATGATCTTGCAGAGCCACATCGATATGGTCTGCGAAAAGAACGCATCCAAAGTTCACAATTTCCAAACCGATGCGATCGTGCATGTGATCAAAGAAGATATGCTGTTTGCCGACGGAACGACACTCGGTGCAGACAACGGGATCGCCGTTGCGATGTCTTTGGCACTTCTGGATTCAAAAGATATCCCGCATCCAAAGCTGGAATGTCTTTTTACCGTACAGGAAGAAGTGGGATTGCTCGGTGCACAAGAGATCGATGCAACAAAATTGGATGGAAAATATCTGATCAATATCGACTCGGAAGAAGAAGGGACTTTCTTGGTGAGCTGTGCCGGCGGATGTCGTGCGGATATTTCGATCCCTGTTAGCTGGACGATCCTTGACGGCGAATTCGAGATGTGCACGATCACATTATCCGGACTAAAGGGTGGACATTCGGGGATCAGTATTCACGAAGAGAGAGGAAACTCGATCAAATTGATCAGTCGTCTTCTGTCCGAGCTTCAAAAGGATATCGACTTGGAGATCCAAAGTATCGATGGCGGTTCTAAGGATAATGCGATCCCTCGTGAAGCAGTCGCAGTGATCGCGATCAATAAAGGATCAATGGATACTCTGAAAGAGAAGCTTGTGCATTGGCAGGAGATCTTCAACAATGAATTGCAAAGCAAAGACAACGCATTGACTCTTTCTGCCGAGATCATTGAAAGCAATAAAATATCAGTTTTTGATCAATCGACAAAGCGTAATATCCTCGCACTTCTTTCGCTCGCATCCAACGGCGTGCATACAATGAGTGCAAATATCCATGGTCTTGTAGAGTCTTCAAAAAATCTTGGTGTGATCAAGACAGAATCTGACAGTTTTACCGCTTCTTTCTCTATCCGAAGTTCCGTAGAGTCTCTATTATTCTCTCAAATCAATGTTTTGGAACAACTGACCGCTTTATTGGGCGGAGAGATCGGTATTCGCGGTCTTTATCCGGGCTGGGAATACAATCCGGAGTCAAAACTTCGCGAACTGTTCATCAGCACATATAAGGATGTTCACGGACAGGAGCCGAAAGTCGAAGCGATCCACGCAGGACTTGAATGCGGTATTCTAAAGAAAAAGCTTGGCGATGTGGATATCATCTCTCTCGGACCGGATATCTTCGATCCGCACTCACCGGATGAGCATGTTCGCATCTCGAGTGTAGACCGTGTTTATACTTTCCTTTTGGAAGTACTGAAAAGAACGAACACACTGTAATTCATCAGCACAAACCGATCATCCGATCGCTTTGGCCCGCTGATATCATCTATAAATCCAAGATGATCCGGAAGGTCCTCGGTAGACCCTCGACCTCATTTTGATATAAAATTCTGAGCGTCAACAGAAAGGGGCAGCGGATCGAGGAAAAGTCATCCACTCGGAAAATGACGCCTACGGAAGCCTTAGCGCATCACCCGATGGTCCTCTTCAACAAAAACATAAACGCCCTCAAGCTATGGTATCAAAGGATCGTATGCTCCAATGATCCGCCGGCTCTGAGGGCTTTTTTTGATCTGATAGCGTATTTGTTACGCTTTAGATCCCATAGCAATCGTCATAAAATATATCTTCTTTCAAGAGGATCTTGCCAATAGGATCCTGCGATGCAATGGCGCAACAAAAAACTGACTCCTCTCGATCGAAAGATCCCGATCGGCAGAAGTCAGTTATCCAACCTGTTTATTTAATGATCAAAGTGTCAATTCACCGGAAAACTCGTTCCCGGCTGTGATCGTTTTGTAGTTGATCGTAATAACGAGCTTGTATTGCTCCTTAATACGATTCAGATCTTCTTTCATTCGATCATCCACATCCACCACTGTCGTATCCAGCGCATCAAAAAGCATAAATGCGATCTGGCTGTCGTTTAGGATCGTCATCACATCTTGCGCACGGATCGTTTTTGAGATCAGTTCGGTCAGCTCGTCCTGAACGGTCTTGATCTCTTCACGCTTCATATCCCTAAAATCCGCAGTCGCAATATTGACGATGCCCACCGAAGTGATACGATCTCCGTGACGTTTTTTGCGACGTACCTCCAAGCGATACAGATCCATAAAAAATTCTTTGGAGCTGACAAAAACGCCATTGTTTGTGCCCGCTTCCGTCTGTCTCAATTTCTTCTCGATCGTGAAGAAGTCCGTGCTCGATATGCTCTCCGTCATTTCCGCGATCCGTTTGAACAGACCGGACAGTTTTTCGGAAGGAAGGATCCCTTTTTCACTTTGGAAACGCTGGCTCATAAAATCAAAATGATCGATCGCCTCCTGCGTTTTTTCCAAAGCGATCATCACCTTCAGATAGATCTCCTGAAAATCTTCTTCAAAAAACAACTTTTCCATCACGGAATCCGCTTCAAGAAGAGCCTCATTATACTCGCCCTGCTCATACAGATCCTCTAAGATCGAATCAATGTATCTGGAAAACTTCTTTCGCATATCAAATCGGATCGGCTTGACCCACTCCAAGCCCTCCGAGTCCTGTAAAAAGTTGCCTCGATAAAGCTCCTTCACGCGTTCAAGTCGCTCGCGTCCGGAGATCGTCTCCGTCGTCGGTTCTTCCTTGATCAAGGAAAGGAATTCTATAAAGTCGATACTGCAATTTTTACTGACTGTAAAAATATAGTAGTCTGCAACATAGTCTACACTGAATGCCTTAAAGCCGACCTGTTTGTTCAGCGCATTCAGCACCGCTCTCAATCGATGGATATGCCCTCTCAGCGTATTGCCCGGATCCGAGTAATTGTACTCGCTGAAATTTGCCTCCATGATCTTATGTGTCGGCAGCTTATCATTGGTATGTGCTACAAAATATTTGAAAAGTGCCAGCGTTTTCTTACTGCTCCCAAAATTCTGGATCGCCGACTCATCATCGATCAGTAGATCGAAGAAACCGAAAGTTTGTATTTTTATTTTTGATTGTTGTTTTTTCGCCACTGTTTAATCTCCTATTTCTAATAAAAGATATTCCCCCTTTTGTAATTATAGCACACAATCCCCGGTTGATGCATTATTTTATTACTTTTCTGCGAAAATATTTGCAGATGGATGTTATAAGCTGATTATTTCGGTTTTGGATCACAGTTCCTACATCTATTGCATCACGATCTTTTTGACGATCTGCACGATGTCGGCAAGTACGGCGCTTGCTGTCGGAAGCTTTCCGGCGCCGGCTCCCTTGAATTCCAGCGTCCCTGCCGCTTCACATTGGATCCGGATCATATTGTCCGCTCCGGTGACCGATGCAAAAGCTTCGTCCTCGTCGACCTTCATCGGACGCACTTCAACAAAGGGCTCGCCTTCTTTGCAAAAAGCCCTTGCGATCAGTTTATAGACTTTGCCTTCTTCCTTTGCTTGCTCGATATCTGCTTTTGTAAGTTCCGTGATCCCCTCACAGATCCTATTTTGAGCTTTCGGATAAACGCCCCAAGCCAACGCGGAGAGGATGGATATCTTATAAAGCGCATCTTGCCCCTCTACATCGAGCGTCGGATCACTCTCGGCAAAGCCTTCCCTTTGCGCTGCTTGAAGTGCTTCCTCATAATCGTTGCCCTCTTGCATTTGTCCGAGGATGAAATTTGTCGTTCCGTTGATGATCCCCTCGATCTCAAGGATACGATCTGCGGCAAGCGAATGCTTGATCGTCCGTACGACAGGGATCGCTCCGGCGACCGCCGCCTCAAAAAGAAATTCCACCCCCTTTTCCTTCGCCAGACGCTCCAGCTCCCCTGCCGAATTCGTGACCACCAACTTGTTCGCCGTGACGACATTGTATTTTTGTTCAAAACTCTTTCGGATAAACACCTCCGCTTCATCCTTCCCTCCGATCAACTCGACTACGATATCGAGCGGAAGACCCATGATCTCTTGAAAATTTGTTGTGATTTTTTCATGATCGATCGCACGTTGTTTCTCTATATTCCGAACGAGGATCTTTTCGATATGCAAGTGAACTTTTGCTCCGGTCTCTTCATAGATCTGCCGGCAGATGCGATCTCCATTTTGTCGCAGCATCTCTTCAACGCCCGAGCCCACCGTTCCGAGCCCCAGCAATGCGATCCGAATATCTCGTGAACTTCTCATCTGATCCATCTTTCCTCCTATCATCGCTCTTGGCGGATCACTCTGTCCTTTTAGTATAACATGACCGGGAGCATAAATTATACTTTCGCTTGACATTTCGACTCTAAATTTTCACGGTTCCTTAGCTCATTCTAATGGATCTGTATTTCATGCGGAGAAATTTTATTCGATCGCGCTTTTGTTCTATTCTCGGATCAATAACATCTTTCCAAAACGGCTCCGGCGAACTTGTCGGATCTGTAAAAACGAGATGCTTTGTCCCTCCAGGCAAGCCGAAGGATCGACGATCGATCCGTTTGCATACAAAAATCCCCCTTGAGCACAAAGACAGCTTCTCGGCTAAAGGGGGACTTTGATTATCTTTTCATCTTACGTTTGATTCGCTCTCTCGCTTCATCAAAGAGAGCAAAATGGTAATCCGTCTGCGCTGAGCGCTGATAGATCTCTTCATAGTATTCAAGCGCCTTATCATATTCGCCGCGTTGCTCCTGAACCATTCCAAGAATATACAGCGAATCCATTGAACGATCCACCAGATCGAAATCGGCCGGCGGGATCGCAAGCGACATCAACGCAAAACGCTCGGCTTCGTTAAGATTGCCCTGATAGAAGTAACATTCGCTCATCAGGGAGAGCCAATGCGCTGAATTGGCATCCTCATAGACCCCGTTTTGCTCAAAATATCTTTCAGCACGCCTTGTCATATTTTGGAAGAATTGCTCCATGCGCTGTTTTTTCTTTTTGACAAAAAAGAGCTTTTGGATCTGTAGATCATCATTGATCCTGCCATGCGATGATCGCAATTCATACCACATTGCTTCAAACAGATTGATGACATACAGATCTTCTTCCGTTTTTGAAAGATCCAGTACTTTCTGGTAATGCTTCTGCGCTTCCACGAAATCAAGCAATGTCATATAGCAATACAGTCCAAAATTACGACGGATATGGATATCGTTGAGCTGATCTTTGCTCAGACTTTCAAAATGCTTGAGACCTTCTTGCGCTCTCCCTGTATGATACAGATAGACCGCATATTGATAATGCGCCTCCGCGCTGAACGGTTCGATCTCGATCGCTCTTTTATAGAGCTTTTCCGCTCCGTTGAGATTTCCTGTCCAATGATAAGCCTGCGCAAGTCGAAGAAGTGGCCAAACCCCGCCTTCGCCGAAGATCTCAAATGCTTTTTCCAAAAGGGTAACGACTTTGTCATAACGCTTCTCTCTGATATACTTGACAGTCGCATACATATAGGTGTTCAGAGCGAAACGCTCCGGATCAAAATATTCAAATGCTTTCTGATAATTTTGTTCCGCCTGCTCCAGATCGCCTCGCTTCATATCACATCTTGCCAAAAAGGTGAGCACATCCGAGTCATAAGGCTGATACTCTTTTGCTTTTTGAAGATCCTCATAAGCCTCATCCACCTTACCGATATGATACAGATGATTTGCACGCTCATAGTAGCTTTCATAGCCCGGATCTTTCTCAACGAGCAAATTCTTATACTCCGTCGCTTTGTCATAGTCTCCCATATCGACGTAGACATCCGCGATATAGTTGTAGATATCATAGCGCTCCGGATCCAGCTCCAGCGCCTGATGATAGCATTGGATCGCTCCCGTTTTATCGTTGCTGCGTGCCTTGGTTGCCGCAAGCCGAATATAGTAGACCGAATCATTCGGGTGTTTTTTTACCAGCTCTGTATAAAAAGCTTCCGCTTCCACATATTTGCCGATCAACACGAGTAAATATCCCTTATCCAGTTCAACGCTTCGGTTAAGCGGATTATGCTCAAGCGCTTTTTCGATATATCGAAGGGCAACATCATAAGATTTTCGTTCACGATAAATATTCGCCGCTTCCTGATAGATCAGCGCACGATCATCCTTCCCAAGTTGCTCGTCCTCTTCTTCCGCGACCTTGATCAATGCATCGATCCGCGGATATACTTCGTCGATATTCATTTTCATCCGCTGAAGCTTGATCTCATAAAGCTCCATCAATTTAGGAGATAGCGGCTCATTGGAAGATTTTTTCAGATCCTCCAGCTGATTTTCGAATTCAAGAAGGAGGTTCCATCCGTCAAACATCATCAGTTTATAATGGAAGATCCTTGTGAGATACGGCATATATTCAAGCGCCAGATCCAGCAAACGGATCGAATCGGAATAGCGCTCTCTTCTAAATTCAGCAAGTCCGGTAAGATAAAGCAAAGGCCCCACTTCCCCATTTCGCTGCATCGCCTCGGTATTCATCTCGACCACTTCATCATATTTTCCCGCATCTAAATAGATATTGTTCAACGTGATGTATGCATCAAGATTACGAGGATCCATCTCAATGATCTTATGGATGTATTCTTCTTCTTTCTCGTTATTCCCGATCATGCTGTAAGCATACGATTTTGAGCGATAGATCGCGGTACGCTCGTTGATGTCGTTTTGGAGCTTCGCTTCGGTTTTTTCTTCTTTGTCTTCTGAGGCTTTTTGCTCTTTGAGCTGTTCCCATCGATCGATGTCTTCGATCGCTTGGCTGAAGCGCTCCGTCTGGACCGCCAGATAACCTTTGAGCTTATAGTACTTGAGCCTTACATCGTCATCATCGGAATCTTCTTTGAGCTTTGCTTTATCCGCCTCGGTAATAAAAGGCTCAAAGCTTTCCAAAAATTGATACGCTCGCTCTTCCTCATCCCGCTCATAATAGCCCCACGCAAGCGCGATCTTATCCAAAGGAGTCAGCTCATCCATACGTGACTCTAAATAAGGGATCAGTTTGTCATTGAGGATCGCGGCTACTTCCCCTGCATCTTCATCATAGGTGTACGCGCGATTGAATTCATAATAATCATCCTTCGCCCCTTCGATATCCGTCTCACCTTTTTCGACGATATCAAAAAGAAGTGCCATACGATTTTCCGGCTGAAGTTCCTTCAATCGATCGGCGATACGTCTTCCTTCCTCCAATCGTTTCATCTTCATCAAGATACGCAAACGTAGGCTGAGCAGACGGATCTCTTCGGGATAGAGCTCTTCAAAATCTTGTGTGACCTCATCCGCTGCTGTAAGATCATTTTGTTTGATAAAATACTCCGCCTTGATCTCGGAATAGTAAGGATGATAGATCTCCAGCGCATCGACTTCCTCGATCATCTGCTTTGCGTTATCGCTATTTTGTTGGACGATGCCGGCAAGATCCATGCATTTTTCGATGAACAGATCATAATCCGCATAATCATCGCCATCAAAATAACTCATCTTATAGTATTCGCCATTATCGATAACATCAAAGACATAATTGAAAAATCCCGGTGGAAAATGCTGTCCGAGTTCATCCAAACGATCTCGCCAATCAAATTCCGTTGCAAATAGAGAAAAAACTTCTCTCGAGAGACGATATTTGTCCATTAGGAAATGGATGATGCGAGCTTCTCCATTCATTCTGCTGTCGATCCCTTGAAGCAGAGGATCTTCGATGATCTCTTTCCATCGCTTCGGATCGATCCGCTTACTGAAACAACCATAGATATTTTCCATTTCGCCGATCAGTCTGTCAAATTCGTCATCACCGCTCTCGCTGTATGCCATCGCCTCCTCATAAGCTTTTCGAAGCGCCATAAATCCTTCCTGGTTCTCCTCCGGATTATTATGCGCAAGTTGCTCACGATATGCTTCGACGATCTCCTCTTTTGACTTTGTTTTTTCTATCCCAAGTATTTTCCAAATATCCATAGATCTCTCCTATTCCATTATTATTCGAAATCAAAGCCCAGTTCATCGAGCGCAACTTTGAGTTCCGCTCGGCGCGTTTCGATCTCCTCCGGATCTTGTCGATCCAAAGCATCCTCAAAGCGTCGGATCCAGTAAGCGATATATTCTCTTGTCTGCCCTGTATTCATCTCATAGAGACGTTCCGCCCGGAAAAGAATATATTGATTTTCTTCATTCTCACGAGGATGGATCTTCAAATAATTCAGCTCCTCCATCCGTTTTTCCGCTTCTTCAAGCGTCATCTGTGTTTCATCTCGCTGTATGATCAGCTTTTTACTTTCATTCGTCGAGACTACCTTGACGATGACCTCCAAGATCGCATTCACGTCATAGGTATAAGTGACGTCCACCGGCTCCTCTCCCGCTTTCGCACGCGGGATCGGGATACGGATCTCACCGATCTTAAGATTGTTGCGTGCCAAACGGCTTTCCCCCTGCAAAATATCCACATAGATATTTGCCTGATTGTCATTGACCGTATAGAGGCGCTCCGTACGACTGCAAGGGATCACGGTATTTCTTTCAATGATCGGCAAATAATGTCCCCCTTCATATCGATCGTTCTCCTTACGAACGACGATCGACGTTCCCAATGTATAAGGACAGACATCCGTCATGATCACTTCTTTTAGACTCTCGTTTCTTTCTTTGATCGCAACTTCCATCGCTACGCCGACAGCGACCGCTTCATCCGGATTTACCGTGAAATTCGGAAATTTATTGAACAGTTTAGACACAAATCTCTTTACGATCGGCGATTTGGTCGCACCGCCTACGAGCACGATCTCATCGATCTCCGCGATCTTGATATTCGCATCCCGCAAACTCTTTTCGATCGGCTTTCGGATGCGGCTCAATAGATTTTGGCAGGCCGCTTCATATTCAGCATTGTGGATCGTGGCTGTTTTCTCTTCTTCGCCGATCATCATCGTCATCGTCGCCGGCTTATGCTCTTCGCGGCTCAGTTCCAATTTGGCGCGTTCCGCGATATGCACCAGCATATTTTTTTGTTTGTTGTCGAGCGTTTCGACATCCACCTCTGTTTTCTGCACAAAAAGCTCCAAAAGAACAGCTGTAAAATCCTCCCCGCCCAAATAGTTGTCCCCTGCAACGGCACGCACTTCCAAAATATTCTTTGCCCGCTCCAGGATCGAAATATCAAAAGTCCCTCCGCCGAGGTCAAATACCAAAAATTTGGTATAATCTTTTTTCTGATACAATCCGTAGGTGATCGCGGCGGCAGTCGGTTCACTGATGATCCGCTCCACCTTCATCCCTGCCAGCTCCCCGGCGCGTTTGGTCGCCTTCCGCTGAAGGTCGTTAAAATAGGCAGGCACCGAAACGATCGCCTCCGTCACTTCCTCCCCGAGATATGCCTCTGCGTCTTCCTTTAGAGCGCGAAGAACAAAAGAAGACAGCTCCTCCGCCGAAAAAGTTTGCTCCCCAAGCTTGTATTCCATCTCCGTTCCGATCGAGCGTTTGAAAACATCCGCTGTCCGATCCGGATACAGAACCTTTCGCTCCTTTGCAGTCTTACCGACAAAAAGCTCCCCATCTTCCGACAAGCTGACTACGGATGGCGTCAAATTCTCCCCGAAGCGATTTGGGATGATCTTTGCCTCCCCATCCTTAAAATATGCCGCAAGGCTATTTGTTGTTCCTAAATCAATTCCAATGATCATTCTATTCTTTACTCTCCAAAACTAATTATTTGACTACGCATCAGATTTTTCTCCATCAGGAAAAAATCTCTCTTTCCTTTCCGATCTCATCATTTTTTTCAGCATTCGTCATACACAATAATGATATTACATTTTTACGATTTTGTAAAATCAAAAGTGGATAAACAAGCGTCTATCCACCATATTTTTACAACTTTCTTCTGTTTCGCTTGATCCCTACCGCAAAAACGATGATGATCGCCCTCTTACGATCAGAAAAGTTGATCGAAGAAAGACAGCGATCGGAGCATCCGCTCATCCGATGATCATCTCCGACCCCGACTGATGAAGATCATGAAACAAGACGATAAGATCATTCGCAAAGAATACCGCCTTTCGTCTCTTCTTTCTCCTATACATCAAAAAGTCTTTTGAGCACATCTTCCAGCTTTCGTCGTCCGATCTCCCGATCCATGATCGCCAGATTGAGCACGATCGCATTTTCGACCTCATTATAATGATAGGCATATAGTCGATAGGACAGGCTTTCATTGATGTACTGTCTCAGCTTTTTGTCATAGACCTCTTCGGCTTGCTGCATCAAACGGTCCATCTGTTCCTCATCGGATATTTCTCCGCTTTCTCCAAGCTCGCTCAAAGGCACAAGGATACGAAGTGCAACGGCATCATCCCGCTTGGTCGCATTCGTAATATTTTCTGCGACACGGATCTGATTCTTTTCCAGCATCTCGATCAGCTCGTCCGTATCGATGACGATATCTCCCAGCAATCTGTACATCATATCTCCTATCTGAACTGCGGCGGCAATGTATTGCCCTTTGGACGTGCGATCTGGTTCATTTTGATCGTCTCATATTTTAAGATCTGATTGGATTTTTCTTCATAATAGAAACCATATTCATTACCGACCTTAAGGCTCAATGGCTGCCATGAATAAAGTTTTTTGGACATTTTCCCGGCTTTTATAACAACGACGGTCTTTCCAATTTTGAATTTATTCGTCGGTTTTGTCACGGAAAGTACCTTCCCGTAGATCGCGTGTTTTTTACGCTTCATCGCAACAAAAGTACGCACGAGGATCCATCCCAGTCCGCCTGCAAGGATCAGTGACGGGATCCTTATCCACCAGCTCTTATACACGATCACCGAAACCACCATCAACACAAAAGCGACCGCCATTGCCGCTATTCTCAAATACGCTTTGTTCTTCTCTGACATATTACCACCTTTTCCTTTACTTTTGATCCCTTCGGAGCATCGCTCCGATCTTCTTTATTTTGATCTTTGCTTGATCTCTAGATCCCTATATCAAAAAAAACGGGTCGATGCGACCGCTATCATCAGCAAGCTCGCCATCGAAAAATAGACAATATCCGATCTCGTCAATACGATCTCATTCATTCTCGTGCGTCCGTCGCCACCCCGATAGCATCTGGACTCCATCGCCATCGCCAACTCCTCTGCTCGACGAAACGCCGATATAAACAAAGGGACGAGCAGTGGGATCAGACTTTTTGCACGTTCAACGATATTCTTGCTCTCAAAATCGGCTCCACGCGCCATCTGCGCTTTCATGATCTTATCCGTCTCATCCAAAAGAGTCGGAATAAATCGAAGGGAGATCGTCATCATCATCGCGATCTCATGCGCAGGGACCCCGATCTTTCGCAAAGGGTTCAACAATTTCTCGATCCCTTCGGTCAATTCGATCGGCGATGTGGTAAGGGTCAGTAGCGATGTCCCTATGATAAGCAATACCAAACGCAATATCATAAAGCATCCGATCTGCAGCCCTTCCGCCGTCACCTTGAAGATCCAGTATTGAAATAAGATCTTCCCCGGTGTCAACATCGAATTGATCAAAAAAGTGATCAGCAGGATCACCCAAAGAGGCTTGATCCCCTTGACCAAATATTTGATCGGTATCCTTGAGACTTTCGCCAAAAAGCCGACGAAAAGAATAACCACTGCAAAAGGATAAAATCGATCGATCATAAACAGCGCCGTCATAAATACGAAAGTGAACAACAATTTCACCCTCGGGTCAAGCTGATGGATCTTAGAATTCGTCGGATAGTATTGACCCAATGTGATATCCTTAAGCATCTTTCTTTCTCCTTATCAGTTCTAAGATCTGTTGTCTGGCTTCTTCGATCGTGATGATATCTTCAGCAATATTATAACCTTTCTCCCGCAAAATATTCATCAATGTAACGATCTTCGGCACCCCCAGCCCGATCTCGAGCAGCCTCTTTTCATGTCGGAAAACCTCCTTCGGCGTTCCGACCAATTCGATCCCCCCCTGATTCATCACGATCAATCGATCCGCCAGCTTGGAAACATCTTCCATCGAATGCGATACCAGAATGATCGTTGTGCCTCGATCCTCATGGATCTTTTTGATCTGCCTAAGGATCTCATCGCGCCCATGCGGGTCCAGTCCTGCCGTCGGCTCATCAAGGATCAAGATCTCCGGCTCCATCGCGATAACTCCCGCGATCGCGACCCTTCTTTTCTGTCCGCCCGACATTTCAAAAGGCGAATTGTCTTTTTTTAGCTCCGGATCGATCCCGACCGCCTCCAGCGACGCATATACTCTTCGTTTCACCTCTTCTTCGTCCAGTCCCAGCTTTTGCGGCCCGAACGCTACATCACGATAGATCGTTTCCTCAAAAAGCTGGTATTCCGGATATTGAAATACCAATCCGACTTTCTTGCGGATATTGACCAGCGAAGTTTCCTTTGCCGTGATCTCCAGATCATTGATGAAGATCGTTCCTCCGGTCGGCTTGAGCAAGCCGTTCAAATGCTGGATCAGTGTACTTTTTCCTGAACCGGTATGCCCGATCAGTCCGATGAATTCTCCACTTTTGATATTCAAAAAGATATTATCGAGCGCGTGGCTCTCAAACGGCGTCCCTTGATTATATATATAACTGAGTTCTTTTATATCAACTGACATAGTTCTTCCACCATCTCTTCCACCGTTAAGATCTCCTTACCCAAAGAGAGCCCGTCCTCTATCAGCTCATACGCAAATTCCGTCATCTGAGGAACATCCAGCCCAAGCATTTTGAGTTTTTGGACCTGCGAAAAGATCTCTCTCGGCTTGCCTTCCATGATGATCTTGCCTTCTTCCATCACGATCACACGATCCGCTTCGGTCGCCTCATCCATAAAATGCGTGATATGCACGATCGTCTTTCCCTCTTCCTTGTTCAATCGAATGATCGTGTCCATGACCTCTTTTCGCCCTCGAGGGTCAAGCATCGCCGTCGGTTCATCAAATATGATGCAATCCGGACTCATCGCGATGATCCCTGCGATCGCAACACGTTGCTTTTGTCCTCCCGACAGATTGAACGGAGGCTTTTTAGAAAACTCGCTCATTCGAACGATCGAAAGCGCCTCATCTACTCGACGACGGATCTCGCTTTTCTCGATCCCGAGATTTTCCGGTCCAAATGCCACATCATCTTCCACGACGGTCGCAACGATCTGATTATCCGGATTTTGAAATACCATCCCCGCATTCTGACGGATCTCCCAGATCTTCTCTTCATCCTTGGTATTCATCCCATTGACATACACATCCCCTGAAGTCGGCAGAAAAATACCGTTAAAATGTTTTGCCAATGTGCTTTTGCCCGAGCCATTATGCCCGATAATGACGACAAATTCCCCCTTTTCGATCGACAGCGTAACACCGTCCACCGCATTTTTATTCTT
The DNA here is from genome assembly GCA_030532705.1 of Peptostreptococcaceae bacterium. GTDB lineage: Bacteria > Bacillota > Clostridia > Peptostreptococcales > Filifactoraceae > JAUNKE01. The sequence continues at coordinate 10,002 of JAUNKR010000032.1, read as the reverse complement.
CTGGTCATCGTATCGATAGACCAGATCCTCTATCTTAATAATCTCTGACATCATTCTCCTTGCTTAAATCCAAACGCAATAAATACCATATCATTCTACCATGATTTCAATAAAATGTAAATAAAAACAGCGCATCCGGCCCTCTTTCGCGCAAGCGCTCGGAGGCTTGTTTTTACCCTCTTTTCACTCCGCTTGATCAAAAGGCCTTTTGCTTTAGCTCTGCTTTTGTTTTCGCTTTCTCCTTCGCAGTATTCCCCCTCCGCTTCAAAACAAAAAGGAGATGCGCTCGGCACTCTCCTTTCTTCGCTAAACATCCCATCATGATCCGACTTCTATAAAACTTTGGACAAAAATTCCTTCGTTCGAGCACTTGCGCACTCTCCAAAAATATGCTCCGGCGTTCCATGATCCGCGATGATCCCATCCTCCATAAAAGCCACCTTGTCCGCCACCTCTTTGGCAAAGCCCATCTCATGGGTGACAACGAGCATCGTCATCCCATCTTCCGCCAGATCACGCATCACGGAGAGCACCTCACCGACCATCTCCGGATCCAGTGCCGAAGTCGCCTCGTCAAAAAGCAACACCTCCGGCTCCATCGCCAAAGCTCGAGCGATCGCAACCCTCTGTTTTTGCCCACCGGATAGCGATGACGGATACATCGATCGCTTGTCCGCAAGCCCCATCTTTTTTAGAAGTGCCAAAGCCGACTGCTCCGCATCCTTTGCTATGATCTTTTTGACCTTCATCGGAGCAAGCATGACATTCTCCAACACCGTTTTATGCGGAAATAGATTGAAACTTTGGAAGACCATTCCCATTTTGATGCGCACTCGATCCACATCGACCCGATCATCCAAAATATTTTCCCCATCCAGAAGGATCGCTCCCCGATCCGCTTTCTCAAGAAGATTTAAGCATCTCAAAAAAGTACTCTTCCCCGATCCCGACGGACCGATGATCGCCAGCACTTCTCCCTGTCTGACATCGATGCTCACATCCCGAAGCACTTTTTTATCTCCAAAACTCTTACAAAGTCCTCTTACCCTAATCACTTTCCTTCAGCTTCCTTTCCCATCGATCGATGATCTTCGACAAAGTAAATGTCAGCACAAAATACAGGATCCCCGCCATAAAAAGAGGCTCCATCGGACGAAAACTCATCCCCCGCACGATATTGACATTATACATGATATCGGTCACACCGATCACCGATACGATCGAGGTCTCCTTGATCACCGTCACAAATTCATTGCCGAGCGCCGGCAAAATATTTTTGGTCGCCTGTGGCAAAACGATCTCGCGCATCGTCATCCCTTTGCTCATCCCCAGACTTCTGCCTGCCTCCATCTGCCCCTTATCGACCGACTGGATCCCCGATCGGATGATCTCTGCGACATAGGCTCCTGAATTTAGGCTCACCGCGATCAGTCCGGCCAAAAAAGCCAATGTGGATATCGAAAGGCCCCAGGTTTTTGTGTCAAAGATCACCGCACATCCAAAGAATACGATAAAAAGCTGTGTGATCAGCGGCGTCCCTCGCAACACTTCTATATAAGCGGATGCCAAAAGTGCCGCCGGTTTACATTCCGACATCTTTGCAAAAGCGACGATGCTACCGATCAATGTTCCGATGAGCACCGATAGAAAGGACAATCCCAACGTGTACTGCACCCCGGTCAAAAAATATCCGCTGTACTTGGCGATCCCCCAAACTGCGCCGATCATCTTAAAAACCCCTATGCTCAGTGCGATCAAAACGCCCCCAAGCACGAAATATCCAATGATATCCCCGATCCTTACTTTCACTTTTTTATTCAAAACCCCGCTCCCTTTTTTCCCGCTTCGGATCACATTTTCCATCGGATCCTCCTCTCATTCAATTTCTATTTTGCTTAGGATCAAGACTGCACTTCATCCGCCAATTTGGTCGCCTCGGAAACATAGAGATCGACCTTCCCGCTCGCCTTAAGCTCCTGAAGGATCTTATTGATCTCCGCCATCAATTCTTTTTCGCCATTTGCCGTGATCACGCTGGAGCCTGCATCGACTTGTTCAAATTTCACGGATTCAACTACTGACAAATCCTTGTTTTGCATCGCATACGAATTTGCCACCGGTCCTTCCAAAATGATCACATCGATCAGCCCGGTCTTAAGCTCCAATACAAGATCGGTCACTTTCCCCAAAGACTTCACATTCGCGCCTTCGATCTGAGTTTTTGCCAACTCCTCTTGGATCGTTCCGATCTGTACCCCGATCGTTTTGCCCTTGAGATCTTCCACAGAAGCATAGTTCTCTTTTTGGTCTGCCAACACCAGGATCGTATGGGTCGCACTATAGTAGATCTCGCTAAAGTCCATCTGCTCATCGCGCTCCGGTGACGGATTGATCCCCGCAACGCCGATGTCGATCATTCCGCTTCCAACGCCTGCGAGCACTGCGTCAAAACTCATATCCTGGATCTCCAGCTCAACGCCTAATCCTTTCGCGATCTCCTTCGCGATCTCGATATCAAAACCGACGATCTCATCCTTGCCGTCGATCATCGCATGAAATTCATACGGCGGATAGTCTGCCGATGTCCCCACGACGATCTTCCCGTCTGCAAGGATCCGCTCCAATTTGTTCGATGACTCTTTCGCCTCCGATGCCGACTCGCCGGATGCCTTTTGGTCGGAACATCCCATTGTAACTAAAATCATCCCCATGATCAATAAGATCCACAACTTTTTCATTTTTCTCTCCTTTGCTTTCGGATCAAAGATCCGCTACGAAAAATTCTCCCAACATTTTTAAGATCCAAGGGTTTTGTCCCTGTCTCATTAAAGATCTTCAATAATATTTCCATCCGGGCTTTCGCCTTTCAAATTTTATTGTTCAGCGCATATCGCGCCTCAATTTTTTCATATTCTCCTCCAAATAAAAAATGCCCACCTCCAACTAAGAGGCGAGCACAGCTCACGGTACCACTCTAATTCATTCAAAAATCGAACGATCTCAAAACACTTAACGCATGCAAACGTGGACGATACTCACACAATGGCTTTGTCGATCCAATCTCCACGGCCCTATTCACATTGTTTTGATCATCGATCTTCCATCAACATCGACTCGCTGTAGATCTCTACAAGGTTACTCTCCGTATCAACGATACTGATATGAAATTGTTCATCATTCTTTGCCTTGAGCACCTCATCGTCGATACCTCCCTTGTAAAATTTACATCCGCTGATGTTGTTATCCATCATAAAACCTTTTTGATCATTTGTCAATACTTTTTAGTCACTTAATATTCACGCTGCCTCCCGATCCTTAGCAAATTCCTAGAGCAAATGATGGACTGCAATATATAGCCCTCCAAAAAACTCTTTGGTAAAGACCGGTGCAAGCATTTTGATCCAGATATCCTGCTTGTTCTGCAAACTGTTTGCGATCTCAAGCGCAAAATACTTAAGTCTTTTTTGTTCATCGCTGATCGCCGCAAGATCATTTGTAAGATTTGATAAAATGTCTTTATTGGAAACGCGAAGCGGGATCGATTCGACCTCCGATAATTTTTCTTTGATCTTGTCGTTGAGGGATCTCCTTGTATAAAGCTTCGTCGGATCGACCTTTAGGATCTCCGCAACGATCTCTGCGCAGGCGACGATCTCATTGGTTTTCTTACACCCTCGCTTATCCCTCTCCTTCAGGATATTTTGCCACATCTTCTTCATCATATTGTCCGAGAAAGAAAAACGGCTCTTACTGGAGGAGATCCCCGTCCGGATCGCATTGAACGAGTCTTTTTCAAAACCTTCGAGCGCTCTGCTTTTATTGTCCTTTATAAAGGTATAAGCCTTGCCATCATATGCATCGAACATCCGAAGGGTATCAAAATAGCCAAGCATCATATTTCTTTTGACTGCTTGAGTGTCAAAGGTCAATACGCCCCCCAGGTCCCAATACGGTTTGATATATTTTAACGATTTTATCCGTTCGGGTTTTTCGATTTTCTTAAGTACGCCTGCCGCATTGAGATCGACTGCAATGATTTCGGTCGCACTCATCTCCAATGCCATATTGATCGGCAGCACATCGTAAAAACCTCCATCGATATGCTTTGCTCCATCGATCTCGTAGGCTTTGACAGCAGGTGCCAGCGCGGAGGATGCCATAATATAATCCACGAGCTGACCCTTTTTCATCGTTTTCAGTTTCTTCTCGATCGGTTTTTGGTGCGTGATATCGACCGCCACTGCACCGTATCGGATCCTTGAGTAGCGGACCTTGTCTTCATCGATATATTTTAGGATGGCATTCTTGTATTCGGTCGGTTCCAGTCCGCCTTCCAGGATCATATCTTTTGCCAGAACCTGCATCGACGTCAGCATTTTATTCCTTGCATCGAGCTTGTCATAATTTTCGACATTCAGCATCTTGCCGGCGTTAAAACTCATCCACATCTCGATCGCCTTTTCATAGTCTCCCTGCACAACGAATGCCGCATTGAGAGAACCGATACTCGTTCCTACCGCGATGTCGATCTTTTCATCCAATCCCATTTCGATCAGGGCACGCCACACGCCAAGTTCATAAGCTCCTTTGGCTCCACCGCCGCCCAATACCAAGCCCAGCATACTGCCCCCTTTCTATTCCTTCAGGAGTTGTGCATTTTCTCCCAATCTTTTTAATATCTCCTCCACGACCGGTTCGATCATTCCCTCCGCCTGCTCGGTCGAATCCGCCTTTGCGGTAATTCGGTAGACCAGTCTGCCCTGACCTGCATACGGCGCGATCGTCGGATTGCTTTGATTGTCGATCAGATCCATCAGCATCGTTTCCGAAGTCGATTCTCCAAGCTCAAAAACCTGCACCATTTTATGTGCAACAGTCTGACGGTTGTCAGCTCTGAGCTGTGGGACGATCACCTCATCCACGATCGGTTGATTTTCCTTCGGCGGTCCCGGCAACAGATAAAAGATCTTGCCAAGATGATCGACCCGACAGGCATCTGCCGTTCCGTTATGGTTCGGGATGACCGTCGCTCCTTGTGGAAAATATACCTGCCGAAGATTATTGTCCGTCATGATCCGCCCTCTCTCTTCAAAACGCCGTCTCATTCGCACAAGGCTCTCCTCGCAAAACTCCATCGGCAGATCAAGACATTCGGCGAGCATCTCCTTTGTGATGCCATCCTTCGTCGGTCCGAGTCCTCCCGTCACGATGATCAGGTCCGCACGCTCCAATGCGATCCCGAAAACTTCCTTGATCCGATCCGGATTATCACCCACTACCGTATGATAATGCACATCCACTCCGATCGTCGCCATCTTCCGACTGATATATTGTGCATTGCTGTTGAGGATATCCCCATGTAAAAGTTCCGTTCCTACCGCTATGATCTCTGTATTCATCTTTTCCTTCGCATCATATCTGATGTGCCTTTCCATCCCTTTATGCTAGGACTCCCTCGTCGGAGAATTCCCTTTTCTTCTGTTACACTGCAAAGAGTGCTATTGTTTCAACGGGCTGTTGCTCCAATTGAAATATTTTTTACGCATCTCTTCCGGCGCATAGTTTTTTCGCTTGATATCAACCACCGGACTAAAATCATTCTCAAACAAGTCCAACAATGCATCCGCGCCATATGCCAACTTGTAATCCATCTCTTCCCGATAGATCGGCAACAGTTGCAAGAAATGGACGCGTTCTCCGTTGCTGAGCACCGCCTCGTAAGATCCTTCCCCATATTCATACGGAGAGATGAGAAGCATACATTCCAGCTTCGTGTTCTCCGCAAAAGGCTCACCGTTAGGGATCGTATGACCCCATCCGAGCCAGGTCTCCTGAGTAAACGGCAATCTCCCTAAGATCTTCAACCATCGAAGCGGCCAATACCATTTTTCTTTGTCCGCCCGAACATCCCAATCCGCCGGCAAAGTGATCATCAGTTCTAAACGTCCGTAACCTTTTTCGATAAGCTCCGGCGGCATATGCTCCATCAGCTTTGCACCCATCCCCATCGTCGTAAGCACATAGTGATCCCTTTCCTCATTCGGCGATGAGAGTGCCACATCCAGATGAACGGTGTCCGACACCAGCTCATGCATCACCATGTCAAACTTCCCAAAATGTTTTTCGATATGATCTCCGATGATCTGCAGATCCTCCTCCGAATATTCGGCGATCTGCATTTCTTTGATATGGAAAGTATCCTCGAGCCTTTGCATCTCATCCTTCTTCCCCAGCTTTTCATAACAGCGATAAAGCCCGATCGCCATTTCTTCGGCATAATCCTCATTTTCTTCCAGGATCGCCAACTTGATCCCCTGATCCAAGTACATACTCGCTTCCACATATTTGTTCATCATAAAATGAACGCGACCCATCTGATTGTTCCAATCGCAATTTTGTTCCAGCTTATATTTCGTTAGGATCTCAAGCGCTTCGTTAAGCATCCCCTCTTCCATATAATTATAAGCCATCCCAAGCGAGATATCCTCGTCCAGTTCGGGAGAATAGCCCAGCGCCAACTTTCCATGATAGATCATTTTTTCATTTTCATCCATCATATCATAAGAATACATCACCCGATAATGCCATAGCGGATCCTCTTTGCCCTGCTCTTCGACCGCAAAAAGATCCTCCAATGCCTTCTGAGGCTCACCCAAGTTATTCCAAGCTCTGCCTCTCAGGCAATAAGCATCATAATCCATCGAATCGAACGAATCGATCAGATCGATGATCGCCTCATGCTCCCCATTCTCATGATAATTTTGAATGATATCGATATCTTCCTGCTTCATGGTATCCTCCCAGTCTTTTTTCTTAGAATAGCCTTTTTATTGTTCGATGTCAATATCTTCGCCGCTAAGATCTCCACCAAATCATTTGACCCGAAGCTTCGATTACTTTATACAAAATATCAAACACTCTCTGCGATCGCTCCATCCCTTCATCAAAGCGAGCCTCTTTCCGCCTTTCTCTCTACTGTCGCCATCATCCGTTCAAGTTCCCCTCTCCAAATGCCGAAACAAAAGTTTTTGTCTTGAAAACCCGCCCTTCTTAAGCTATAATCATATAGAAACAGATTGGAGGACTTATGCACGTTATTATAGTTGGCTGCGGAAAAGTCGGGAATTCCTTGGCATACCACTTGACCAAAGAAGCCTGCGACGTCACCGTGATAGATACAAATCTAAAACTGATCGAAAAATTCACCCAGACCCATGACATCATCGGGATCCATGGCAACGGGACCTCTCGAGATACATTGATCCAAGCCGATATCGCCAATGCGGATATGCTGATCGCCGTTACTCAGTCCGATGAGATCAACACGCTCTGCTGTGTAATGGGCAAGGCGCTAGGTGCAAAAAATACGGTTGCAAGGATCAGAAAACCGGAATACTCGAATCAGACCATCTTTATGAACAAAAGCTTGGCGATCGACGTGATCTTGAATCCGGATCAGGAAGCCGCTCATTATATATCCAAAATGATCAAATATCCTTCCGCGATCCAAGTCGAATCTTTCGTCAAAGGCAAGGTGAGCTTGATCGAATTTGAGATCGGCGCGGACAATCCGCTCGTCGGACAAAGGCTTGCCGATATCTCAAAGAATTTGCATATCGATATTCTGATCTGCTGCGTGATCCGGGAAGATGAAGTTCATATCCCGAAGGGAGACTTCGTTCTGCAAGAAAAGGACCGCATCCATGTCACCGCATCATCGGGAGAGCTGGCAAACTTCTTTAAGAACATCTGTAGCGCCAGCATCAAGATCAAAGATGTCATGATCGTCGGCGGCGGATCGATCACATACTATGTTGCCAAAAACCTCGAGGATATGCGAATGAATGTTCGTGTGATCGAGATCAACGCGGAAAGAGCGCACGAGCTCAGCAAGTTGATCCCTTATTCAACGGTGATCCATGGCGACGGTACGGACCCGGAATTGCTCGATGAAGAGAACTTGGATAATATGGATGCCTGCATCTCACTCACAGGGATCGATGAAGAGAATATCATCATCTCGCTCTATGCAAACAGCAAAAATGTGGACAAGGTCATCACGAAGATCAATCGTCTCGGCTTTGTAAAGATCATCACCAACGCCGGTATCGGATCCATCATCACGCCAAAAGAGATCATGGTCAACCGCATCGTGCGATATGTTCGGGCGATCATCAACTCGCAAGGCTCCAATGTCCAGACCCTGTACAAGCTGGTGGACAATCGAGTGGAAGCGCTTGAGTTCAAGGTCGCGGAAGATGCGGAATTTGTCAACATCCCGATCAAAGATATGCCGCTCAAGCCGAATATCGTGCTGGCATATATCATCCGAAACAGCAAGATCATCTTCCCTCGCGGAAATGACTTCCTCCTACCCGATGATAATGTGATCGTCGTCACGACGACCAAGTACCTCGCAGATCTTAAAGATATTTTTGAAAAAAGTGATCCGATCGGCATCTTCGATATACCGATCTAGCTAAAAAGGACATCTGATGAATTATAAAATGGTAAAATATATTCTGGGATTGATGATGAAAGTAAACGGCTATCTGATGCTGATCCCGTTTACGATCTCCATCTTATTCGCGGAGCCGACCTCACTGGCTTTTTTGCCGCCGATCGTCGTTTTGATCGGACTCGGTACGATGCTCAGCCAAAAACTCCCGGAACGAAATAATATCTATGCCAAAGAGGGAATGGTGATCGTTGCACTTTCGTGGCTGATCTTCTCTCTGTTCGGAGCGATCCCTTTCTTTATAAGCGGAGCGATCCCTTCCGCTGTAGATAGCTTTTTTGAGACAGTCTCCGGCTTCACGACGACAGGTTCTACGATATTGACCGACATCGAGTCACTGCCTCGAGGCATCCTCTTCTGGCGAAGCTTTACTCACTGGATCGGAGGGATGGGAGTACTTGTATTCGCTCTTGCCGTTCTTCCGAAAACGAACTCGCAGGCGATGCATATCATGAAAGCCGAAGTGCCCGGTCCGACCGTTGGAAAATTGGTTTCCAGAATGCGAAGTACCGCTCAGATCCTCTATGGGATCTATATCGCTCTGACATTGGTGGAAGTCATATTCCTCTATCTCGGGGATATGCCGCTCTTTGACAGTGTACTGACCGCATTCTCCACTGCCGGAACAGGCGGTTTTGCGATCACCAACACAAGCATCGCTCACTACGACAGCTACTACATCGATATGGTCGTATCGGTATTTATGTTGATCTTCGGGATCAACTTCAACCTATATTTCTTGATCTTGACCAAAAATTTTTACGAGGCCATCCGCTCTGAAGAGCTCCACTGGTTCCTCGGCATCGTTGCCGTTGCGACCTTAGCGATCTCTTTTGATATCAGAGGGCTCTACGAAAGCAACGCACAAACTTTCCGATATGCATTCTTCCAAGTCTCGTCGATCATGACCTCGACCGGCTTTGGAACTTACGATTATATGAAATGGTCCTCATTCTCTCAGGCGATCCTGATGATCCTGATGATGATCGGTGCCTGCGCAGGATCTACGGGTGGAGGGATCAAGGTTTCCCGAATACTCATCATGGCAAAAACCGTTGCCCGCTCGATCAAAAAATCCCTTCATCCAAACTGGGTGATGCCGATCACGATCGATGACAAATCCCTCGAAGACGAAGTCGTTCACGGTGTGGGCATCTACATCATGACCTTCTCATTGATATTTGTATTCTCCGTACTTGCACTGACTGCGCTCGGTCTGGATCTGGAGACGGCATTCGGAGCGGTGAACGGGACCATCAACAATATCGGTCCGGGACTTCGCTCCCTGGGACCTGCCGGAAACTTTGCTCATCTGACGACGACGATGAAGCTGATCCTCTGCTTCGATATGTTGGCAGGACGACTTGAGCTTTATCCCGTGCTTGCACTGTTCACATTGAACACCTGGCGTAAATAACCTTAAAGGATCACAAACACCTGGAGATGACCCCAAAAAATTAGACTTTTTAAGCGTAGCAGCTTTA
>JAUNKR010000031.1 GCA_030532705.1 Peptostreptococcaceae bacterium | reverse complement strand
CATTACGCGTAGGGATTGGCTAGACTTTATGGGGTTAAACAGGTATTAGTATTATTTCTTTGCCTGCTTTTTGGACACAAAAAAAGAGAGCCTTCGCTCTCTACTCTCAAAAATTATCTTTTGACCCGGTCTTGCCCCGAGGCTATCAAAGAAGTTCTACTTCTTGCCGCTGATCTTGGATAAGATAAACAGCAAGATCCACGATCCCAAGATCGCAACGCCTAAGCTTCGTATATTAAAACCGGTCACACCATAGCTTCCGAGTGTATTCATCACGAAACCCCCGATCATTGCACCGATGATCCCGACAACGATGTTTGCACATCCACCCATTTCTTTATTTTTTCCGGCGATCATACTTGCGATCCAGCCTGATAATGCTCCAAAAATTATCCATGAAAAAACACCCATCTCATTCTCCTTTTCTATCCATAAAAAGTGTTTTCGATTATTTTATACCACGTTGGGACATTTTTGAAACATTTTTTTAGCTGTTCACTTTATAAATGGTCTTCTAAAGCTGTCAAATACTAGATCGAGCAACTCAAAAGATCAGCCCGCTCCTCCTTTGTCACCGCCCCGTATCCTATACTGTGCCCAGTCAAACGCTATGCTTCGTTCTCTGCTGCAAATTGGCTGTTGTAGAGCTTTGCATAAAGCCCATTCTTTTTCATCAGACTGTCATGATCTCCCGTCTCTTTGATATCACCATGCTCCATATAGATGATCGTGTCCGCATCCTTGATGGTGGACAGTCGATGGGCGATCACAAAGCTGGTACGCCCTTTCATCAAGGTCGCCATCGCCTCCTGTATGAGTACTTCGGTACGTGTATCGACCGAGCTGGTCGCTTCGTCCAAGATCATGATCGGGCTGTTGGACAGGATCGCTCTTGCGATCGTCAACAGCTGACGCTCTCCCTGCGCAAGATTTGCCGCATTCTCTTGTAGCTGAAAATCATATCCGCCCGGCAAGGCTCTGATAAAAGAATCCGCTCTCGCCGCCTTTGCCGCCGCGATCACTTCTTCATCGCTCGCTCCAAGCCTGCCATATCGCAAATTCTCCATGATGCTGCCGGTGAACAGCCAAGTATCCTGAAGGACCATCCCGAAGATCTTGCGAAGATCCACTCTTTTCATCTGACGAATATCGACCCCGCCGATACGGATCGCTCCGCCATCGACATCATAAAATCTTAGGAGCAGATTGACCAGGGTAGTCTTACCCGCTCCGGTCGGACCGACGATCGCGACCTTTTTGCCTGCATCGATCTTAAGATCCACATCCTTCATCAACAACTGATCCGGTAAATAGCAAAATCGTACATGCTCAAACTCGACCACCGTATCCGTCGCTGCCTGTTGTACCAGCGACGGATCCGGGATCTCTTCTACCTCGTCCAAAAATTCAAAGACCCTAGTCGCTGCCGCCGCTGTGGATTGCAAAATATTTGAGATCTGTACCGTTTGGATGATCGGCTGCGAAAACTGACGAAGATACTGGATAAAGGACTGGATCATCCCGATCGTCATCTTCCCTTGGATGACCAGCCATCCGCTCACGACAACGACCGCCACATAGCCCAGATTGCTCATGCCCTGTGTGATCGGCATCATCGTACTCGACATAAATTGAGCCTTCCACGCACTTTGGTAGAGCCCGTTGTTTTTCTTTTCAAAAGTGTGGATGCTTTCTTCCTGCATCCCGAAAGCGCTGACGATATCATGCCCCGTATAGACTTCTTCGACAAAGCCGTTGAGGTCGCCCAGTGCTTCCTGCTGCTCTTTGAAATATTTTTGTGAGGATCGGGCGATCATCATCGAAACGATCAACGCCGCCGGCACGGTCACGATCCCGATGATCGTCAGGATGGGATTGATCCATACCATCATGATCAGCATACAGACGACGGTCGTAAGCGAAGTGACCAACTGATCCAAGCTCTGTTGCAAACTGTTGGAGATCGTATCGACATCATTGGTGATCCTACTGAGGATATCTCCATAGGTATTGGTGTCAAAATAATTGAGCGGCAATTTTTTCAGCTTTTGATCCACCTTCTCCCGAAGATCATAGATCGTCTTTTGAGATACTTTCACCAATATCTTTGAGCTGATGATCTTGATCCCTGCGTACAGGAGATAGATCGAGCCCAACAAAATGAGCATCATCACAAAATGGCGGATCCCTTCTCGGATCGGCTCGTCACCGACGATCAGCCCGAGCATCGAATCCGTCACCTTCCCCAGAACAAAAGGCCCCAGGCTGTTGAAGAACGAGGCAAGGATCGTCAAGAAGATCGAGAGTGCCAACCCCTTTTGATAAGGCTTCATAAAGCGAAACAGCCTGCCGAAAACTTTTTTGAAATTCGTTTCTTCTTTTTTCACTACTGCGCCTCCTCTCTGCTGAGCTGTGAATAGACGATCTCCCGATAGACCTCGCAATCACGAAGTAATTCGTCATGTTTTCCAAACCCGACCATCTGACCGTCCTCCAATACGATGATCCGATCCGCATTTTTGATCGTACTCACCCGCTGTGCGACCAGGATCACCGTCGCATCCTTCGCCTCCTCGAGCAAGGCTTTTCGAAGTGCCGCATCGGTCTTGAAATCGAGTGCGGAAAAGCTGTCATCAAAAATATAGATCTCCGGCTTACGTGCGATCGCACGGGCGATCGCCAAACGTTGCTTTTGTCCTCCGGACAGATTGGTCGCTCCCTGTGTGACCGGCGCCGAAAGCCCTCCTTCTTTTTCCATTACAAAATCGAGAGACTGTGCAATCCTCAGCGCATCTTTCAGCTCCTCCTCGGAAAGTTCCCCATTGCCATATCCTACATTTTCAGCAATCGTGCCTTTGAACAGAAAAGCCTTCTGCGGTACGATTCCGATCTTATTTCTCAAAAAATTCAGTTCCATATCCTTGACATTGACTCCATCGATCAGGATCTCGCCCCTGTCCACATCGTAAAAGCGAGGGATCAGATTGACCAAAGTCGATTTACCGCAGCCCGTGGATCCGATGATCGCAGTCACCTCGCCGGGCTTCGATTCAAAAGAGAGTCCCTGTAATGCAGGTGCTTTCGCATTGGAAAAAGTAAAACTGACATCGCGAAAAGTGATATGCCCTTTGCTGTTTGGGGCGATCGCTATTTTCGGATCTTGGATCTTCGGATCGGTATTTAATACCTCATTGATACGCTTTGCCGAAACCGCCGCCCGTGGATATACCAAAAAAACCATCGACAACATCAACACCGAGATCATGATCTGTACCACATATTGCACCACTGCGATCACATCTCCGATCGGGAGCGATGCCCCTTTGATGATCCGATCTCCTCCGAAAGCAAGCAATGCGATCGTCGTTCCCGACAATACGAGATTTAGACCGGGCATCATCGTTGCCATGATATTTCCCAAACGGATCGAATTTTCCATAAAGCTTCGGTTGACCTTTTCAAAACGCTCTTCCTCATAAAGCTCGGTCCCAAAGGTCCTCGCAACTCGGATCCCTGTCAGCTTCTCTCGGATCACCAGATTGATCTCATCCAGTCTCTCCTGCATCTGCGTCGACAGCGGCATGATCTTGCGCGCTGTTGTAAAAATAAAGATCAGCAGAACCGGCATCGCAAGGAGCAGTATCATCGACATCGTCACGCTTTTTGCCAATGCCATCACGATCCCTCCGACCGCCATGATCGGTGCCATCAGAGAGATCCGAAGCAAAATATTGATAAAGGTCTGCACCTGGACCACGTCATTGTTCGTTCGAGTGATCAGCGAGGAAGTCGAGATCTGATCAAATTCGATCTGAGAAAAACTCTGTACTTTACGAAAAACTTTTGCACGCAAAGTCCGCCCGATGCCGACCGAAACATGTGCTGCAAAATATCCCATCGCGATCGAGCAGGAGATCCCGATCACCACAAAGAAAAGCATCTTCGCTCCGCTTGCAAACACCGCTCCCATATCTTTCTGAGGGATCGCCATATTGATCACATCCGAAAGATACATCGGAAGTGCCAAGTTCGCGAGCACTGAACCGATCACGAGCGCAAAGATCATCAGGATCCGTGCTTTGTAGTGCATCCGCTCCTTTAACATTTCTTTCATACTTTCTCCTTTAACTTCTACAAAATAAAAGACCAATCCTATCCATGAGACCTCTAGACAGGATTGCTCTTAACTGCTACACTTCAATTTTTCAAAGAACATGACCTTTCGACCAAGTTCTTCTTTCCAGATGATTATACCCTTTATCTATAATATAAAATCAGCGAATATCGACTCTACACGTCGCTTGTTTTAAATTTATTCGCTTTTTACTGTTAGCACCTTATCGACCTGAGAAAGTCACTTCGAATATTTTCATGTTCCAAGACCCTCTGTAAAACATTTTTTGACAAGCGATGAAGTCGTGTAGCATCTTCTTCCTCTATAAAGTTTCCTTCCTTCAGAATATCATTTTAGATGATCTCTTTTTTGACTCAAATATAATCTTGCATCGCCTTCAATCGTTTGTAGCTTGGCACTTCGACTCCGGATCTTTCGACCAATTGATCCAGCTCTTTCGCCAGCGCTTTCATTTCTGAGATCGCGCTCATCGCATGATCGGATGCACAGAGCTTGCCCAAAAAAGTGGATGCCATCAATTTATAAAATATAAAAAACTTGGTTCGGTAGGACCTTTTGCGATAGCTTGACAGGGTATTGGGCAAAATTTCATGCCCCAAACGCTCCAATGCTCTATACACATCGATATTGCCATCGATCAGCAGATGGATCCAAGAATCATCCCGTCCGATTTTTTTAAGATCGCCATCCACCGCATAGCACGCATAACAGACCGGAACGACCACCGCAGCATGTGTCAAAAGATAGTCTTCGATATTGGATTCATATTCCAATCGATAGGCAGTGTTTTCAAAAATCTTTCGGATCAAGAATTTGTTTGACGGATGACCTTTCAGATCGCCGACGGTGATATGTCGTAGGTCGATCGAAGCCACATGATCGGGTGCACGATGCCCTGCCGCGAGCGTAAAGCCAAACATCACATTGCGTCCTTTAAGCAATGAGGCATAATACTTCGGACGAAGATCGTTCCCTATAAAGATGATATTCCTGGACGGATTTTTTTGTAGCATCCGGACGATCTCATCCAGCTGTGTGAACTGTGCACACACAAAGATGACCTCATATCGATCCTCCGCTTTGAGCTCATTGATCACCCGAATAGCCATCCTTCGTTCCTCACGATCGATCCCGAATTTTTTCCCGATCTTAAACAGCCGATCATATCGAGGCAAAAGCATATTTCGTATCACGAGCCCCTGCGATCGGATCTGCTCATACCAAGCCCCTCTGGCAAGCAAAGTGACATCCTTGCCCGCATGGTATAGATTCGCTGCCAGATTACAGCCAAGCACGCCCGCTCCGATCACAAGGATCCTCATATCTTTTGATCTTTCTTTCATAAGCTCCTCCAAAATCTAAATACAGATTTCAAAAAGCTATCACTTCTCCGTTCCCATACCTTTCAATTTTCTGTCTGCCTACTCGTCTAGTTTAATTCGCAGCCACCCCATTCGACCACCGTAAAGCCTTTGCGCTCAAAAGTCTCCAGCTTTTGTTCCTCAATCGTTTGCGGTTTTTGAAGTGGCCGATACACCATAAATACTCTCAATAGACTGTCCGGCTCCGGCTGGATGTTCAGCTTTGCATGGTCGGTATATTTTTCCTGCTGAAAGCTGATCAGATTGTATTTGTTGTGCTCCATCTTCGGCAACCAATAGATGATGAATTCATTTTGTTCGCGTGGTGTAAGACCCAAAATGCTCAACTTTTCTTCCAAAAATCTCTTTGTCTCCTTCCCTGCGACTACAAATCCCTTGCTCATATCATAGTCGGTAGATCCTTCGCCCTCCCAGAACAGACAGTAATACTCATTATTCTTTTTGTCGATCAGCCTGCCATCCGGATAAGCCGTAATCTCCCAACCATCTTCATAATCCGGGTATGTTGTTGTCAATTTACCGCTATAGTCGAGCTCTACACGGATGTTTGTCTTCTGCTCCGGGTAGAGATAGATGACCGGTTTTTCATCTTTTTCTTCTTCAAAACAACCTACCATCAAAAAGCAAAGGGCTAAGATTATCACCCTATGTAAAAACTTTTTCACTTTGGACCTCTTTTCTCAAAAATATCCGTCAAAATTACCCTAACCCCATTATATCCGATATCGATCGAGCAAACAAGCATATCAAAAGACCCGATCATATCCGACCGGGCCTTGGATCCATTTTCTATTTCTTATAAACGGCTAGAGCAGGATTATCCTCTGTATGCATTCAGCATCCATAGAAGTTTTTGATACTCGGAAAGATATCCGTTAAACAAATCTGCTGTTCCATTATCATTTGCTTCTTCAGATTCTTCTACCATTGCTCTTGTATCTTTTACTAAATATTCAACATCCGAGATCAATACACTTACTGTATCGTCTGATGAAATTCCTTCGTCCGAAAGTTCTTTAATTTTTGCAACTTCCAAAGCTCTCTTTAGACTTGCCACCGGCTTTCCACCGATCGCAAGAATACGCTCAGCAACTTCATCAATAATATCTGCTGTTTGATCATAAAGTTCTTCCAGTTTCGCATGAAGCGTAAAAAAACCTTGCCCCTTCACATACCAATGCAGGTTGTGTAATTTGATGTACATTACCTGTTGATTTGCCAAATATTCGTTTAGTCTAGCTTGTAGTTTCTCGTTCATAAATCCTCCTTAGTTATTTGCAAAACTCTCTATTGTTGCAACTTAATATTATAATATTTTAAAACCCTTATTAGGAATTTGTATCATTAGTATAGCAGTAAGATTTAACTCCGTCAAGCATTATTTTAAAAAAATTTACTTTTTCTCTAAGTTCCTTTTTATAAATTCAAAATATCCTCGCCGATCCATCCCGATCCGATGCTTTCGATACCACTCGTAGCTTTGGCGCAGTCCTTCGGCAAGCGGCTTTGTTCGAGGCATCAGCTGATCCTGTTTTTGAACATCCAAATAGTATTCATATTTATAAAATGGGAAAAAACTTCGTTGATCGATGCTCTCGTCCACATAGACAATCTCCGGTTTTTTACCGCAGATCTCATAGCAGAGCTTGACCCATTCCTCGATCGTAATGCTCTCTTTATTGCCGACATTGAATATACGATCCTTCGGTCTTTGCTCCATCAAAATATCCATAAAGCGACAAAGATCCTCTACATCAAAAAACTGCAGCTTCATTTTTCCGTCGCCCGGCACATAGAACGGACGATCCTCCATCGCACAGTCAAAGACAAAAGGCTCACGATAAATATTTTGCATCTCTCCATAAAGATAGGGCGGTCTCAAAATATAGGAGGAAGGCACATGTTCCAACAAATATTCCTCTGCCTCGAGCTTGTTCGTTCCGTATGCCTTCCAAATCGCATTGGATCCGGCAGGCTGTTCTTCTCGAAACGGTTGTGGCAAAGTTTCAGGATAAACTGCACTGGAGCTTATGAAAATGTAATTCTTAAACGAGCCGACTGCTTCTACAAGCTCTTCCACATCCTGACGGGTATAGGCGGTGATATCCAAGATCGCATCAAAGTCATATCCCCTTAAGAGATCTCCCAATTCGTTCCGATCCGCTTTGATCCAATGCACTCCCTTCTCTTGCGGACGACGTCCGCGATTGAGCACATAGACCTTATAACCTTTGTTGACATAATAATTCGCAGCATAACGACTGACAAAAACCGTTCCTCCGGTAATCAGTATTTTCTTCATACTATCCCCTTCCTGATTTTTTCTATTGCCTAAACTTTGAGGTCAACATGAGCTACACATTCAAAAACCAAGCAGGTCGCTTGGTTATTTCCTATTGGAATATTTTTTACGAGATTTGTTGGAGGTCGTATGTTTGCTTGATCGATAGCTGTAGGTTGTACGAATGTTTTTGTCCGAGCCTACGATCGCTCCGAAGATCATGCTCGCAAAGATAATCAAAAAGCCGAAATCCTGGATATTATCGATCGCACGGATCATATTTTCTTGAAAAGCCGTTCCAAAAGAAATATTTTCATAGCTCGACAAATTCAAAACATACGCTCCGATGATGCTAAGCAAAGAGATCAGCATCGATACTAACGTTAAGATCGACTTTGGATGATTATGTGTCTTTTTGTTTTCAGAAAGGATAATAAGAAAAAATGATAGCACCAGGGACACAAAAAGAACGATATAGGTCGGCTTCATATCGATCGGCCCGTCGATCCGGATCGTGTCACGGATCAAAAAACTCACCGTGATGATCAGTGTCAGTATCCATATCTTATGCTTGCTTGGCATAGATCCTCCTCTCATAAATAATTAAGTGTATTTGCTCCATTATATCAAAAAAGGATTTTTTTTACCACTGATTATGATGTGAACTTTGTAAAAACTTATAAAAAATGTATGGAATCAATTTTTATGCTTTCCTTTTCCTTGGTGCGTATTTACATTTTATGGCTCGCGTGATAAGATATACAAACAATTTTATTATGATAAGGAGTTTTATGAAAAATAAAAATTTGTTTCAAGATTATATAAAAAAACTGTTTTGGCTGAATATCGGCTTTGTGATCTGCGCGCTGGGTGTCGTTTTTATCATCAATTCCGGCACAGGGTTCGGTCCTTGGGATGTTTTATCGAGCGGATTGGCAATCACCTTCGGGATCACGATCGGGCAAGCGGTGATCCTGGTCTCCGTGGCTCTGGTCGTCATCGAATTTTTTGCCGGCTCCAGCATCGGGATCGGTACTTTGCACAATATGATCTTGATCGGGATCTATATCGATCTGATCAATAGTCTCGGCATCATCACACCGGGGGATCTGTATGCGGTCAAGCTACTCTTTATCCTGATCGGTACCGTCATTTTGAACTTTGGGATCTGGCTTTATATGGCACAGGGACTCGGCTCCGGTCCGCGTGACGGATTGATGGTCGTGCTTGCCAAAAAGCTCAAGCTGTCGATCGGCTTAGTCAAGGTGATGAACGAAACGATCGCCGTCATCATCGGCTATCTTCTCGGCGGAAGCTTCGGCGTGGGTACCGTGCTCATCGCCCTATTCTCCGGTCCGATCCTAAAGATGCAATTCGATATGCTCAAATTTGATGCGACCAAAGTACAACATGAATATCTGACCGATTATATCAAAAGAGGATGATCCTTTTTAACAGAAAACATAGGCAGGGCTTTTCGCTCTGCTTTTTTGTTTCAAGATATGATTAAGTATCTTTGTATAAATTTTCTTTCCGGCGATGGTTCCTGCTTCTTTGTTTCACCAAAGTTTTCCCCAAAAAATTCTTCCCATCCATCTCAAGAGATCCTCTTCTCCCTTAAAACCTTTGTGATCGCGCACTTTTATCCGCCGATGCTTTCTACTTGACAAATCGTCTTAAATCCTTTAAGATTAGTTCAGGATAATTAGCGTTAGGTAACCATACCACAAATGGTCGATAAGAGGTGATTGATATGGAAAAATATTCGATAAAGAAAATAGCATATTTGATAGTCGGGCTGATCGGTCTTGCACTGGGCGCGGTCGGTGCGGTGGTCCCACTGTTGCCGGCATTCCCTTTCTTGATGATCGCAGCGATCTGTTTTGCAAGAGGCTCGGAACGATTGAACAACTGGTTTATCCAGACAAAGCTCTATAAAAACAATCTGGAATCCTATGTGGAAGGCAAGGGCATGACGATGCGGACCAAACTTCGCATCATTGCTATCGTCACCTTAACGATGGGCTTAGGCTTTGCGATGATGAGCAAGGTCCCTGTCGGACGGATCATATTGGCAGTCGTTTGGGTATTCCATATCCTGTATTTTGCATTGGCGGTAAAAACGATCCCCGTGCAAGTGCTCCCTGCGATACAAAAGAGTGAAGAATGATCGAAAAATCGAAAGCGGCGTAAAGTCGCTTTTTTTGTTTGCACAAAATTCCGCTAAGGCATAAAAGATGATATAATATAAAAAGAAATGGAGAGCCTATGTTTTTTTTAGAGAAGCAATTACTACACAACAGGGACATCGTCCTCCCCCACAGCTTTTTTGAACTGGTCATGCCGCTGCTCTCATCGGAGCCACATGCGGTGGGGATCTATCTTTATGCCTACTATATGAGTACAAATACCTATGACGATGCGGAGCCGATCCACGATCACAAAAAGCTTGCTGAGAAATTGGGGGTCACGCTCGATGATGTATATAATACTTGGAAAATATGCGAAGACTACGGTTTGATCAAAAAGCATCCCCTCGATGAAGAGGTCGCTGGTTCCTACTCGATCGAATTTCGGGATCTGCGCACGATCGTCGGCAATACCAGATCCAAAGGACTCAGCACCGATGAACTGCTCGTCGCTTATCAGAACGAAGAATACAAAAAGATGTATGACCGGATCGAGCAGACGATCAAATATCCGCTTTCAGCCAACGACATCCGAAAGATCCATCAGATGATCACCGACTTCAATATTTCCAAAGATCTCGTGGTTGAGGCCGTGCTCTATTCGATATACAAAAAGAATAGCCGCTCGATCTCTCTTGCGCTTGGCGTTTTGCGAAACTGGCATCTGGACGGTATTCGAACGGTCGAAGACCTCGAACAGATGATGCAGGGCAAAGAAAAGCGCTACTTGGAATACAAAAAGATCCTGCGGGCGATGGGCGAATATCGCAGTGCCACCAAGCCGGAAAAGGAAATGATGGATATGTGGCTGGACGAATATGGTTTTGATCTGGATTCTGTTTTGGATGCGATCGGCAAGACGATATCGATCAAATCTCCAAACCTCAAATATGTTGACGGAGTCTTGAAAAATCAGCTTGAAGCGATCCGAAAGATGGATCAGGAAGCTCCTCAGCCGATCCTGCCTTCCAAAGAGGGAGAGAGTACATTCGAGCTCCGTACAAAGATCTTGGAATTGATCCGTTTCCCGCGAAAAAGCCTTCGACGAGATGAAAAAGACGATCTGGATGAACTGGCACGAGATTATCATTACAGCGACATCGAGATCGCTTGTCGCCACCTGCAAAAGAAACAGCAGGAAGTCACTCTTGCCAACTTACTGAGATTATTCAAAGGCGAAAAGACACAGCAGGAGCGAACGCGAAAGATCACGCTGGATCAGGTCAAGCGCGCTGAAGCGCAAAAACGCTATATCAAAAAGAATGAAACCGTGAAAAATAATACCGACGAGCCGAGAAAACTCGGACCGATGGAAAAAAGATTATATGAAAAACAGCTTGCCCAGATGAAAAAGCGGGAGCAGGAATAGGAGGACTTATGCCAACGATCGAACAAATATATCAAGCAAGGCGCGATGCACAGGCACGCGCACTTGATCTGCGGATCGAAGAGATATACAGTCGCTGTCCTGCGCTCGAAGAATTGGAACGAAAGATCCGCTTAAAAAATTTAGAGCTTGCAAAAAATCAGCTCTTTGGCGGAGCCGACAAAAAAGAGCTCTTATCCATCGAACTGCTTGAGCTGCGCATGGAACAAAAAAAACTGTTTGATTCCTATCAGATCGACCCAAACGACCTAAAGATCCATTACTTCTGCGAGCTTTGCAAAGATCGAGGCTATATCGAGAAAGAGGATACGCTCGGCAAATGCTCCTGTATGCTCAAGATCCAGGAAGATCTTCGCTTCGGTCAGGCACATCTTTCCAAAAGGATCGAAAAGGAAAACTTCCAAAGCTTCGATCTGTCCCTTTTCGATGACAACAAGCGCTATGAGCTGATCGACGGACTATTTCGCACCGAGCGTGAAAATATCGTCGCGATCCGACAGGCTGCGGAGTTTTTTGTCAACAACATCGATAAAGACAGCACCAAGAGCCTTTTCTTTTATGGCGCCGTCGGCCTCGGCAAAAGCTTTATGTGTTCGGCGATCGCGAAAGCGCTCTATGACCGGGGACGATCCGTGCTCTATTTTACGATGAGCGAATTTGTCGATATGATGCAGCTGTATCATTTTAACCGCGATATCTTCATCGAGCGCTACTCGATGGAAGACTACTTCGCCCTCGAACATGTCGATCTGCTGATCCTCGACGACCTCGGCACTGAACTCACCAACAGTTTTGTTAAGACGATTTTGTTCAATATCATCAATGCACGAATGGTCAATCGAAAAAAAATGGTGATCTCCACCAACCTCAGTCCCGATGAAGTGATGGATCGCTATGATGAGAGAGTCTCTTCTCGACTGATGGAATATGCGGACTTCTATAAATTTTTCGGCGAAAACAAAAGATGGTAAAAAAAGGTGGAGAGTGGAGAGTTCACACTCCACTCTATTACAAATCATTCTTTCGGTTTTAGTTCCTCAAAGATCAGTATCTCTTTGACCTTGCGTTCATCTTCGCCTTCTCGGATCTCAACGATGTCCTCCGGTCGGATCTCCCAGATATTCGCCTGTACCGCAAAAATATTTTCATCGTTCTTATTGACATCGAATATCCTTGTCCAGCTTTTCATCACTTTCTGTGCCATATCGGGATAAAACTTCTGATGGTATTCGTCCAAAAGGGCGAAGCTGTTGTTGATCCCTCGCCGCTTCAGCTCCTGCTCAAAATTACGCTGATCTTCAAGATCTTTTGCAATATAGTTATGATTGAGCACCAGATCCCATTTCGGCGAATCAAAATAAACGATCTTTTCCTCATCGATGCTCAGCTCGATCAGGATATTTCCATGTGCGCCACGAAGCATATATTCCGAATTTACGGAGCACCAGATCGGATACTGCGCCCCTTCCGGCCTTGGAACGATCTTGCTCGCTTCGGTGACAAACCAATCATAGAGCTTGATAAAATAAGAAGTCAGCTCTTTGTTTTTTTCTTCGATGTACTCTCGCTTTGCGTAGAATACTCCTTCTTTCTTGATCGCATCCAAAAATCGTACATCCTGTCTCGTCCATAAACGTACCTTTGCCATCTTCGCCTCCGATCTCCAAAACTATCCAAGAATAAATTTCATAAAGCGCTCGGCTTTTTGTTTCGCAGCGGATTTTGCTTTGCAGCTTGCCATTTCCTCAAGTCCTTCCCACGCATTTTTCGGGATCAGACCTCTATTCATTGCCTCTTTCAGATAATATCCGTGATAGATGCAAATATCCAGCACTCGATTGATCCATATCGGCGGTTTGCCGTCTTTTTTCGTTCTTGTTCCGCCTGCCTGAATACATTCACTGAGCATAACCCAAAGCACGGAAAGAAGATCCGTCTCTTTTTCAAGCACGCGCACCAGTTTTGCCGGACTGACGGCTTCGTTTTGAAGCAGGGTTTCCATCCCATGTCTTACAACTTCTTGCGAAAGTTCTCCGCTTTGTATAAATCTTCGTACCAATCGCGGCGCGGTATATATCATATCTCCGTCCTGCGCCAACAGTCCGATGGCAATTGTGAGCAGAGACAGACTGAGCGGTGTCGCAGAATTCTTTTCCAACGGTCCTTCGGTATTGGCTACCCAATTTCGACACGGACTTTTTACGATTTTTTTCTGTTTTTCATCCCAGCGAAGCCATACTTTTTTACCGTGTTTATTGAGGTAGTCGGCTGTATTCGGTGTGTTTGTCGCAACTTCCATCACATCAATTTGTCCTTCGGTGTCAAGACTGTACACCCAGTTCATCGCGGTTTTGTACTCGTGCCCGTCATCTTCCGGAAACCTTAGACAAAACAGGAATGGTTTTGCCGACATCTTGTTGTCAAAAATTTCGACCGTCATCGTCGCCCCGTCGTCGATCAGCGGCTTCGGCTCGGCAGGAGGTTGCCACACTTCGTCAAAAGAAATTTGCGGTATCGGAATATCGAGATTTTCGGTCTTATCCGAAAGAGCATCCGATGTTTTTGCCTTTGCAGATCGGTTTTTATTTTCTTTTTTCAAAGGCTCAAAGATTACGGTCGGTTCTTCTCCGAAATGAATGCGCGTAAATTCTTCCACACTTTTTACAATTTCTTTGGCGGCGATAATCGCAACGGAAGAGCCGGTTTTTTTGGCAAGCATGCGAATTCCTTTTAGCTCCAGCACCTGTTTATCCGCAATTTTATTTTGAATCGCCAAGAATACTTCGTCCAAATGTTTTTGCATCACTTTGGCAAGATCCGCCGTCCCTGCGATCATCCTCGGTGCTTTGAGGGATGCGTCAATCAAATCGTCCAAAACAGACCACACGACCGACAGGATGCCGTCTTCCGCCACCTGATCCAGTGCTTTTGCAAGGCTTGCAAGATTGGAAATTTGTCCGCCTCTCCAATCGAGATAGGCAACATCGGCAACGCCGGGAACGAGCAGACCTCTTTCCCACGCTTCAGTGGTCGCAAGGAAAACATCTTCCGCATTGGCATCGCTCAAATAGCTTTGTACCGCCAAAAAATTTATTGCCGTCCCTTTTTCAAAAGCTTTTCTCCTTCGCGCTACCTGTCTCAAAACAAGACCCTGTCCGTGATAGACTTCGGTGTCGCGCCGAACGGCAGTCAGCGCAAAATCGCCCCAGAGCGGAAAGATGGAAAAGTAGTCGCCCAGATTATAACCGAAACGATTCGGAAAATGACGCAGACTGCTTGGAGTTTCTATTTTCGTATTCCAAAAAGGTTCTTTGTCAAAATTAGACGGCGGCTCGATATACGGGTCTTTCAAATACGCGAGGATAACATCGGAAACCAGAAGCGGTTTTTTCCCCTCATCGGTCAGTTTTTCTCCATCTTGAAGCACAATAAACAGCTTCGCTTTTTTTATTTTGTCAAGAGATTCCTTGGTTGCACTTTGAATATCCAATCGGGTGAGCGCAAGATGAAGGTCCGGCTCCAACACATGAGTGAATTGCTCTTGCTTATATTTCATCAGACGATCCGACAAATCGGAAAGGTCGATTGAGAGATCCTCATAGCTTGGCATCGAAAGGATCGCCGGCAGCTTTTCGATCGCACAGCTGATCAAAATATTCCGACCCGGGAGCAAATGAGCAAATGCCCATTTCATATTCTCGAAGTTGCTTTGTTGATTTTTTGCCCAGTTTTTTAAGTTTTTAAGAATATACGGATCGCGGTCGTTTACGCCGACCAGACAGAGTTTTGCTTCTTTCAGATCTTTGTGCGCAAGAGCATGTGCCACACCCAAAAATCGCTCCAGCACCATATCCTGAATATCCGCTTTTCGGTTTGAAATTTCTGCGACAAGCTCGGTCAAATGCTCCGCCGAGATCTCGCCCAATTCGAACTTGGGAACTTGCCAAAGTCTCGGCGTTTTTTGCCAAAGTCCGCGCAAAGCAATATCCTCTTCCTCCTCGCTCTCGATGATTGCAATATCCCATTTGGACATCAGCTGCTCCGCCAATTTGGAGATTGTCTTATCTTCGGTATTGCGGATCAGCATGATCCATTCACCGAGTTCCTGCTTTTCCTTTGGAACTTTTCGATTGAGCGCGGTCTTTAATATCATCTGCCGGATCTTTTTCGATTTTGCGGCAAAAGCGTTAATTAAAACTTCCGGCAGGTTGTCATCCCTTGCCTGGCTGATCAAAATCGGTGCAAACTTTTCGCTGATCGGCGTTTCGCCAAATGCTAATAAAGGGATCAGGCTCTCCGCTCGCTGAACGATCTGCGCCTCGCTGACCTCAAGCTCATCCAAAACGAGCATCCACTCTTTCCGATCGCCCGGACGAACCGCCTTATCCAGTGCCAAAAATGCAAGCGATATAGCTTCTTCTTTTGTCAGCAACCCTTCTTGTACTCCTCTTACAAACACTTTGCTGAAAGGTCCGGTCGCCGGCGCATTGACGGCAATCCCAACTTCGATATGACCTTTGAAACGACTTTTTATCATTTCCGACGGCGGGATAAAATCTTTGTCCCGTTCAAAACGTCCCGGTTCGATAATTCCGAAAGCCCTCGCGGCATGAGCCGCCCAATCCTTTATGTATTCAACATTTTCCGGTATTTGCAAATTCAGTCGATGGGTCAAATGAACACAGAGCGCACCGAATACCGTCGGGTCATGCTCAAAAGGTCGTCTGCTCGATGTGCAGGCAGCGGCGATAAAATCCGCCGCATATTTTTCGCCTCGCTCCGAAATGACCGCAAGCGCGACCTCCCGGTTTTTCCCCAGCACATTGGCGGCTCTTTTGGGATCGACGCCGACCTTGATCGCAAAGATCGCCAATTTATCTAAATCCACGCCCACGATATTGACTGAGCCATAGGAATTTTCACCGATTTTTTGAAACTCCCACCACTCACCCGATTTGAGACCTTCTCTCGCAATCTTTTGATCCTCCGCACTTCCTGTCCCGAGCGCGACGATTTTTTCAAAATCCGTTTCTTCATAACCTAATTTACGATAGATTGCTACCGCTTTTTCCAATTTTTCGTTCATTTCTTTCCTTTCAATCACTATGATTTCTGCGCAATGAGACAATACCAATCAGATCTTTCATGATCAAAATCCCCAAAGTAAGCCGGATGGGCCATAATCCGAATGTCATTATATCCCAGTGCCTTTAGTTTCTCCAAAATCAAATCCTGTCTGATCGGATAGTATCTCTCTTCAAAAAACTCCTTTTGAAAGATCTTATTATCCTTCTCAAATCGATAGAGAAGATTAAAAGTCATGCTTCCATCGATATTGTAATCCCAAACCTGCACAAGGTCGATCCTGTTTTCTCCAACAAAAGAGGGATTATAAAGATAAAATCGATTTTTCTCTTGAAGAATCTTATCCCAATTCCGAAGATCCAAAAAAAGATAGCCTCCATCCTCAATGAGATGATCCATCTGCTCCAGCACATCCAACACATCCTCATTCGTCACATGAGGGAGGGAGTTTCCTGTGCTCATCACACAATCAAATTTCCGGTCAAAAACATCCTTTATATTTCTAAAATCACTACATCGAAGATCGATGCGATATCCTCTTTCATTCGCCTTATCCAAACATTTTGAGAGCATCGACGGATTCAGGTCTGATCCGAAAACATCGACCCCAAGATCTAATAGAGGTATTGTAGATGCTCCGGTCCCGATGCTCACATCCAATACCGAGCGTATTTTTTTATTCAAAAAGACAGTCTCCCAATGTTTTTTTGTTGCAAGATATTTTTTCTCCGACTCAAATAAGTCATAGATATCCGCTTGATCATATAGTTTATACATATTCAACTCCTGATCCCAAACAAAGTCTTCTTATAAAATCTTATTTCAAAAATTTTTTGTTCGTATTTTATTCTTTTGGTTTTATCTTTTACATCCTTTTGATATCCTCAATCAGGATTCTTCAAAAAATTTGACCGCTAAAATATGCTTGCATGGACCTCGGTTGTTTTGATGACGCAAATACCAGGCGCAGGTACATTTTGCCTCAGACAGTTCTTTGGAAGAATCATAGATCACCCTATAATCTGTACCGTTTGAGTGCACCAACCATCGATGCTCTCCATCCGGTGTTATGTTGTTGAGCAATTTTTTTGCACTGACAAGTCTCGGATTGTCTTTAAGCACACGATCGGGTTCCTCCGGCAATTCTCTGTGAAAATAGGATTCTTCCTCCACATCATATCCTAATTTTCCTGAAACAGCGAGCAAAGCGAGCGCAAAATCGACTTCTTCTTCGGAAAGATAAAGCATGGTACTCAACTTTTTCTTGTCGATCTTCGGATCAAATTGTAAAACGGACAATACCGCATCGGCATTTTCAACCACTTCGATCTGTGCCAAAGACTCTAAAAGTGCACCTTCGCCGGAATAACCCTGATAACTTTGTGCCGTCAGACTAAGCACCAAATTCGCACCGGAAAGTTTGACAACGACCATCATCGGTCCTTTTTCCCCATCTTGCGGCGCATAAAAATCAATCGTCTTCACATCGCTCATCACGCGTTTTAATGAACTCAAACGATGCAGTCCGCTGATATAAACACCATCTTTCCCCGCTCTTTGCAACAGCTGAACACCCGTTTTGGAATAGGTAAGCCAACCGGAACGTTCTTTTCCGGATGCCGAAGGAAGCATTGCAATAAAATTTTTTGCCACCACACCGCGAATGTCAAAAACTTTTTTCATATTTTTATGAATCGGCACGCAGTTTCCAAGCGCACGAATCCATCGGTCGGGCATCTCAACAGGTCGCTCATAGATCAATTTAGTGATCTTGGATAGCTCGGGATCTTTTTTTTGAGTATGTAGTGCCCTTAGCCCTTCATCGCCGATATCCAGACGGAGACGGTCTCCCTGTTTCACCTGCGTCAAAGCTTTTCTCAGTCCCATCCCGATATCCACATTGGTCGTCCCAAAAGAGATCTCCCCGTCCAAAGCATCTTGTAACAGATCAAATCTCGCATATACACCATTACAAGCAGAAAAGCATTCCGCTCTCAAGCGGTCTCCCTGTGCAGACAACACCGGATCCCGAAGCGCAGTCGGAATAAATTTAAAATAGCGGGTGGATACGATATCCGCCAATACCAACAAACCTCTTGAAATGACCAATGGCTCGATAATCTCTCCGCTGAAAAAATGCGGATCTTTTTCGATTCCTGACGGTGTGAGCGCAGGAGCCAATGCAAGCGCTAAATGATCATTATATAGAGCAGAAATATGTTCAAATCCTCTCATATACTCTCCTTTATTATTATTATTTTTTTCTTCGATCTTTTATTACGGACTCCAGATATTCTCTCGTTATTGGATCCAGATTTCTTTTGGCGATGATCGCAAAGTGACGTCCTTCGAAAATCAATACATAGACCTTTTGATCCTCCACCTTCTTGATCTTGTCGACCAAAAAATCATGTACCGTACCATCATTATTGATGACCTGTAGCCTTCTTTCATTCAATGTGTAGGTCGCAATTTTTTCTGTTGAAAAGAAAGAGCGAAGAACCAGTATCGGCAGGATTACTCCAAGAGCAGCTCCAATGATGCTCCATGCAAGCATCGAAAAATCCCTTGTCCCCAAGTCAAAAGGTCTGAGCATACCAAAAAACAATGCCAAGACCGGAGAAAAGATCCAAAACTCCTTTGTGATATAAAGAAGCAGCCCTGAGTAGATCTCTGAATTGTTTAATTGATTTTTAAAAGTTTTCATCTGATCCTCCCGAAAATTTTTACTCCGATACTCATGAACTGAAAGATCTCTTTGACTCGATCCTCCTTGAGATCTTCAGCCCTTCTGCCCGGCTTTTTCTTATCCATTGATCCGACTTCTCAACAAAGATCTTTCAAAAAAACATTTAAGGTTTTCTACTTCCGCTCTAGACCTTCCATATAAATCAAGCTATATTAAGAAGATTTTTCTCAAGACCTATGCCTTCTGAGCATTATTTTAGAACCTTTAGGATCTCCTCAGCAAATTTCTTCGGATGAAATGGTGCAAGCGCAGCATGCCCGATCCCCGCCATCTCAACAAATCGTGTCGATGGAAAAAATTTCCTCATATACCGAATATCCCAATCTCTCTCTTTCGCCTCCTGCTCCCCATACCAATAATGGATGCGAGATCGGATCATTCGATCGGATAAGGGGATCGTATAGTTGTTGCAGGAATCGAAGGTCCGCCATATCGTACGATAACTCATGTGATCCAAGACCTCTTTTGCATATCGGATGAATTCCTCGCCATATTCCTCTGCCGGAAAAGCCTGAGCGATCATCTTCTCTCCGCCGATCTTCCCGAGCGCGACCATCCCGAAATCACGAAGCAGGATAAATCTTGTGATAAGCCAAGGCAACTGATAAGGTGTGATCCCGCCATCCATGATCACCTGATCGATCGTGATCCGGTGATCGGTCGCCATACAAAGCGCAATGCTCCCGCCCATCGAGCAGCCATACACCGCATCCACCTTGTCGATGTTTTTATTTTTCAAATGCTCTACGATCTGAGCAGCGACCTCCTCGACCGAGGTAAATTCCCCGTCATTGCTAAGATCATATCCAGGCAATGCCGGGATCATCAAATGATACTCCTTTTCAAGCAAGGGGATCACATCCATAAAATAGTCCCATCGAACGATCGACGGATGGATCAGTACGATGATCTTTTCATTTTGCTTCCCAAACTCATGAACATTCAGCGGATAAGTCTTTTTCATAGCCTCCTCCTGTTCTATCGACGATCTTTTTCTATGACAAAAAGATCGTGATGATTCTATATTTCTACATGGATCGCTCGACATTCTCCTTTTTTCTCGCGAATATTTTTGCGCTCGGCGTTCTTCTCTACTGCTTCTCGGGAGAACATTCCCCGAGGACGATCTTGCCTTTGCTTTTTCTTGAAATTTTCGCCCTCTTGCTTTCAGATCAGCAAGCCCGCTAAGGATAGGAGCGATATATTCTTCGCCATCGCTCTATAAAACGCTTTCCTCTTTTTATTATACTCTTTTGAACTCTTTTTTTCTACTCTATTTTCCCTTCCGACAGAGAGGCTCCCTTTTTAAGAGATGCATCCTTTATTGATTTTGGAGCCCTTTTCGATTATAATATGTTCAGCATCCTGCATGCAGGGACAAAGCCAAGCAGAAGGAGGAAAAATGATCGAACCCTATATCGCCGCTCTGATCGGCGTCTATCTCATCGTCATCGCCATCAAAAATTCGGATGATGTTTTCATCACTCGAAGAAAACATATCCGCCATATCGTTTGGTTATTAGGCAGAAATGGTGCAAGAATATTGATCTTCCTGCTCGGGATCCTTTTTATCTTCGGATTTTTGTACTATGCATTCGAGCCTTTACTATCGAGCCCTTATTAAAATAAAACGACCCCGACGGATCGGGATATTTCCCGAAAGCTAAATTTCGGGAAACATCCACGATGTTCCATCAGCGGTCGTTTCTTTATTTTTATGAGGTCGCCGGTTCCAAGTCTTCCTCTCGAAACTGGAGTTTGTAAAGCGATGCGTAGATCCCTTCACGAGCAAGCAGCTCCTTATGAGTGCCTTCTTCCACGATGCCTTCCTCGGTCAATGCGATGATGCGATCCGCATTTTTGATCGTGGAAAGACGATGTGCGATCACGAGCGTCGTACGATCCTTCGATAGCTCATAGAGCGCATCCTGCACCAGTTTTTCCGATTCATTATCCAAAGAAGACGTCGCCTCGTCCAGAATGAGGATCGGCGGATTTTTCAAAAAGATCCTGGCGATCGCCAGACGTTGTTTTTGCCCGCCCGAAAGTTTTACCCCACGTTCGCCGACATAGGTGTTAAACCCGAATTCGAGTTTTTCTATAAATTCCAGTGCATTTGCCAAGCGAGCCGCTTCTCTGATCTCCTCGTCGGTCGCATCGAGCTTCGCATAAAGGATATTATCCTTGACCGTTCCGGCAAAAAGTACGACATCCTGCTGCACCAGCCCGATATTGTCACGCAATGAGGACAGCTTGATCTTCTCAATATCCTTCCCGTCGATCAAGATCTTGCCTGCGCTCAGATTATAGAATCTCGGCACCAAATTGAACAATGTGGTCTTGCCCGCGCCCGAAGGTCCGACCAGCGCCACCTGCTCTCCGGCAGTCACGCTCAAGCTCAGATCCTCGATAACGGAGCGGTGCTCATCATAAGCAAAGCTGATATTTTGAAACTCGATCTTTCCGTCCACTTTTTCAAGCTCGATCGCATCGGCTGCATCCTCGATATCCGGCTTGATCTCCATCGTTTGATAAAAACGCTCAAAGCCTGTCATTCCTTTTTGGAAAATCTCAATCGTTGTCGCAAAACGACGGATCGGTGTGACCAAAATATTTACATATAACAGGAAACCCACAACATCCCCATACTGCGCCTGATCGTGCAGGATCAGGTAGCCGCCGTAGGCAAGCAAAAGTAAAGAGATCAAATTAGCTATAAATTCAACACCCGTAATATACTCCGCCATCGTTTTGTAGGCTTCTTCTTTGGTCTCTTTGAAGAACTGATTTCCCCTTGCGAATTTTTCCATCTCATAGTCTTCATTGGCAAAAGCTTTCACCGCCTTGATCCCTGAAATCGAATCGTCAAGCTGGGAGTTGACATCGGCGATCTTCTCACGCATCTTGCGGAAAGTACGCTTCATTTGAATATTTTTTGAGATCGTAAATAAAATAAGAACCGGAATTAACACGAAAGCTACGATTGTTAAGTGCAGATTGATGTAGGTCATCAAGAAGAACGAACCGATAACGGTCGTAAGAACGATAAAGACATCCTCCGGTACATGATGCGCAAATTCGGAGATATCGTTCAGGTCATTGACGATCCCCGAGATGATCTTTCCCTTCCTCGTATTGTCAAAAAATTTGAAGGAGAGGCTCTGGATATGATTGAAAAGATCACGTCGCATATCATGCTCGATCCTTGTCCCCATAATGTGGCCGATGTAATGCACGACATAATTGGTCGCAAAACGGATCGCATAGAATACGAACAGCGCGAGCATCAATCGAAAAAAAAGTCCGCTGTCTCTCATCGGCAAGACTCTGTTGATCGAGTAGCTGACGACCGCCGGAAAAAACAGGTCCATCACTGAAGTCAAAAAAGCGCAGCCGAAATCCATAAAAAATAATTTTTTGTGTGGTTTGTAGTATTGTATCAGTTTTTTTAGCATATCAAACCTTCCCTTAGCCTAAAAAAGAAAGCAACCTGTGCTCATGACCTGTTGCAATTTGACCCGCTACCGTATCCTCTCCCATGCTTTTGCTCAAAACTACATAAAGTATTGCCAAAAAAGCTTCAGCGATGCGCCCAAGGACATAATGACAAATAGCGGTTTGATGATCTTTGTTCCGTTTTTGATCGAGGTCTTTGCGCCCAGATAGCCACCGAGCATCATCGCTGCGGCGATCGGCAAGCCATAGAGAAATAAGATCTTCCCATTGAGTGCGAAAACGACCTGTGATGCGACATTACTCACGAGATTGACGGGCTTTGCATTGGAATTGGCATGCAAAAAATCGAATTTGAAGAGCTTCATAAAGGAGAAGACCAAAAAGGTCCCTGTCCCCGGTCCGAAGAAGCCGTCATAAAATCCGATGATAAAGACCAGCACCATCCCCCACATCTTCGCATGGCGATCCGCCCCGCGATACAGATTTTCTTTCCCGACCGTTTTGGAAAAGAGAGTATAGATCCCGACCAGCAGGATCACGATCATAACAAGAGGAGCGAGCACCTGTGAGTCCACCAGCAATACCGCCCGAACGCCAAGCACCGCTCCCAACAAAGCCATTGGTAACAAATATTTGATCAATGCAAAGTCGATCTTTTTCTCTTTTGCAAACTTTGCAGAGGCGAGGAGCGTTCCCCATGAAGATGAAAATTTGTTCGTGCCGAGCGCCTGATGGGTCGGGATCCCCGAAATGATATATGCCGGCAAAGTGATCAGACCTCCGCCGCCTGCGATCGCATCGACAAAAGCGCCGACAAAGCAGGCTGTCATCAAAAATATCAGTTTCATATCAGATCTTGATGAACTGGTCTACATCGAGCACAAATATCGTCGCTCCGCCCACGGTGACCTCCAAAGGCAGTCCCATATGAGGTCCTGCTGTAAAAAACTCGGAAACAGGCGAAACAACGAGTTCATTTCTGGTATGGCAGATCGATCGGATATGATCCAAAAGCTCCGGCAATTTCTCTTCTTCCACACCCATCAACAGCGTCGCATTGTCCGCCCGAAGAAATCCACCGCTCGTCGCAAGCTTGGTCACTCGAAAATCATTCTCGATCAACACATTTCTCAGCTTATGCACATCATCATTATGGATGATGGCGATCACAAGTTTCATCATAAGACACCTCCCGTTTCTTAACCCATTCTTTTCTTCATTATATCATAAATCGCTTGATTTTTGAAGTCTGCCGTTCCCTAAGGTCGTGTCAAGTTGTTGTGGAGTTTTTCTATTGACAAGCTCCAAATCGTTTAG
>JAUNKR010000086.1 GCA_030532705.1 Peptostreptococcaceae bacterium | reverse complement strand
TTCATAATCTTATTATATCACATCGTTATGCTTTTTAATAGGTATTAGTATTATTTCATCTTCCATCACCCAATACTTACTGTCTCTCATATCCAGTTGCAGATTTTCAGTCTCCTGTGCACCGACAAAATGTTGGTATGCAAAAAGTGCTTTTTCATCATTTTCTGAAACAACTTTTTGGGATTCGACGACCTTTTCATAGTTGAGGTTGCGGATTCCTTTGGCATCGGCTTTCGCAATGAGGATCTTTTGATGCAATCTTTGAGGCACATAGATCTTATGCATCTCTTTCAGCTCGCCATCGACCATCTTGCAGAGCGATAGGCGGAAATAGGAATCAAAAGGGGCATCAAAACCGGATCCGTTGAATACAGCCTCCGGATCGATCACCGGGATGAAATTGCTGATCGGCTCCGACAGCGTATAACCATTTTCCTTTTTACCGACGAAGTCCAACAGCATTTCTCTCGTGTAGGAACGCTCGTTTTGATGGGTTTTTGCGTTAAATCCGGAATAAGCGAGGTTGGTCCCTGTCGTACCGGATACAAGACGCCATTTTCCGTTTTCTTTTTCAAACATCAGTTCGCCTTCAAAAGTGAACTTAGTCGCGTTGGGATCCGCTTTTAAGATCTCTTTCGGTGGCACAAAATC
Organism: Peptostreptococcaceae bacterium; assembly: GCA_030532705.1. Lineage (GTDB taxonomy): Bacteria > Bacillota > Clostridia > Peptostreptococcales > Filifactoraceae > JAUNKE01. The sequence goes on along the minus strand of JAUNKR010000086.1, from coordinate 2,017 downwards.
TACATTGGTAAGGACCGCCATCTTGCTGTCGGTCTGATAGAGGATCTTGGCACCATAGATATCCCATACGGTTTCGGGAGATGTTTCGGGATTTACCATTCCTTTATAAGCATAAATTTTTCCGTTCTTGACGATGAAATGCTCATCGATCTGTGCTTTGACTTTTTTTGCCATTTCGGCAGTGTAAGTATTGTCTGCGATCTTGCGAAGCTGGTCGATCGTGTAGCGCAGTCCGTCGGTCACTTCGTAATACATTTTCGGCTGGTCGATCTCGACACCTTTTTGAATGGATTTTTTGCCGAGCGTGTAGTTCTCAAAATGCAGAGCATCATCAAGGATCTTGGAATTTGCCAGCGATTGAGAAAGCAGTGCGACCAGCTCCTCTTGTGAGATCTGCGCCGCCATCACCTTCTGCTTCAGGTCCGCCGTGATCGGCTTGGACGGATCGCTTTGTTTGTTGTCGAGTGCAAAAGCGCTGCTTGCGGTCATGGAGAGCGCAAGACAAAGTACAAATAATGATTGAAGTCTTTTCATATTATTTCTCCTTCGATCGAGCAGGAAATAGCTCGTTGTGTCCCTATGTAAAGGGCTTGTAATGTAAAATGATATGGATCAAAAGCCTGTCCGAAGAAAAGCTCACGGACATTCGATCGTGATATGAGTGTAGGATATTGATCGCCTTAGAGAGGTACGATCACGCTTCTAAAGAGCAAGTCGCCTTCTCTTTGCCGATCTCGGCATAACGGATAAAAGACAATGCATTGAGCATGACGGTCACAAAGACTAATACAAGCGCATAAATCAGTACGCCGCCGGCAGTGTCTTCGATCGCAGTCCAATCTTGGATCGTTGCAAGATGCCAGTTATAGAGCATCTGAAAATAAAGTGCGAGCACACAGCTGCTCAAGCTGATGATCGGATGAGCGATCCGGCTTGCGTGATCCTTCGGCTTTTTGTTGGAAAGATTGCGAAATGCAAAGAACCATGAGATCAAGCCAAGCAAAAAGCTTCCAATATTAAGTAGTGAATAATCCATAAAACCTCCTTTATGATGAGCCGTGGATCATTGACGGTACGATGTGAAGGATCTTGAGGATCAAAGGCGATCCGAAATTCAAAATCCCAATGAATGACTACTCAAATTTTCTTCTAGGACCATATTACCATAATTTTGGTGGATAAAAACAACAAAATGGTTACAAAAGTTCTTATTGTGTAAAAATTGTGAGGGAATGCGGTGAGTTTTGTAAAAGATCGATCGAGCAGGCGGTAGATCGAAAGTCTGTGTGAAGGAAAGCAAAGGCTTGACAAGCAGGGCGGCAGCCATTACAATTTTGGTACAGATAATTGATGAGAGATTGGAGCACAGGATGATTTTTCAAATCATATTGATGATACAGGTCCTGATGGGAGCAGTCGGTCTTGTGATCGGCAAGCTGTTTTATCAGGATATGATCGAGGGACAGCTTCTTGTGGGCGTGGGAGCGGGATTGGTCGTGACGGGGATCTGCCTGCTGCTGATCCGGATCCTGCTCAAAAGCAGGAAGCTGAGAAAGCTGTCGGATAAGGACAAGCGGTCGGTGGTCGGAGCGATCGAGATGAAAGTGGAAAACAGAAAGAATTGTATGCAAAAGGCAGGATACCGGACTTTTTGTGTGAGCCTCTACGCTTTTGCGATCGCGGCGATCGCGATAATGACAGGCGGATTTGATCTGTCGATCTTAAGAGTACTGGCAGTGATCGCCATACCGCAGATCTTGTTGTTTGGGACTTTCTTTATCGTGGGACGGTTGCGGTCGGATGACTGATCATCAAAAGATCATGAGATGGTGATGTTGAGAAGCGCTGTACTCTGTGCCGGACGGGAAGAGTGAAGCGGAGAAGCCAAAAAAGAGCGGAGGGCGAGCTTTTTCGGGGATCTACCTTTGGATGAAGGCGTCTTAAACAGATAAATCAGCATATAAAGTTACAAAGATACCAAAATATAGGAATAGAGATACAAAGAACTAAAGATCCT
>JAUNKR010000085.1 GCA_030532705.1 Peptostreptococcaceae bacterium | reverse complement strand
TTGCTGCTCATAAAAATATTGATATGCCGCAGCTGTTATTATTTCAAATTCTGTAGGTGCAGGATTTCCTTCTACAATGTATCGGTCCACAGCAACTTTTACTTTCCCAACGACCGAAACCAATTCGTTATTCGAAATGTTTTTTTTGTTGATTTGGATCCGCTCGTTAAATTCCTCTAAAAAGGGCGATGTATATAGACCAACCTTATATCCCATTTCTTGTAAGATCTCAGCGATAAAAGTACAAGTAGATCCCTTCCCGTTAGTACCTCCCACATGAATGATCTTTAATTTTTTTTCCGGATTACTCATATGTCCTAGAATTTTACCGATCGAATAAAGGCCTAACGCCGTCCCTTTCGGTGAATTATGGATATATTCCATTATCTCATCGTAATTTTTTATTTCTGCCATTGAAAAAAATTCTCCACTTCTGTTGTATTGGTGTCTATGTGCTCATATTTTTTTGCAAAATCATTTTTTAGAAAAAATTGATTTGCCATTTCATTTTTTTGGTATACCGATACCGACAAAACCGTATTTTGTTTTTTCACACGATCCAAAAGTTGCGTCCCGATCCCTTGTCCTCTATACTCCCCTTTGACAAAAATAGACAATATCGTTCCATCGGGATCCAATAATAAAAAACCCCTAATATCATCCTCTTTTTCATATACAAAACAATCATATTCAGATAGATATTCATCTCTCATCTTAGGTTGAAGATCTTGCCAATATCCTTCTTTGACAAAGAAATGAGCCTTCCTTACAGAATCCAGCCATATATCTAGTACCATTTCCATATCATTGGACTTGAATTTTCTTATCATAAAAGCCTCCTAAGAATTTTCGATCACCACAATCTCTTCCTTTTCGCAAGCATCATTGACCAAACGATCGATCTCTAAATTATGTTCAGCTATCAGTATTTTTTCCATTTTAGGTCGCGTTGCCGGATGTTTTGGCAAAAAAACGGTACAACAATCTTCTTCCGGAATGATCGATGTCTCAAAAGTGTTGATTTTTTTTGCAATATCAATGATCTCTTCCTTATCATATGAAATAAGCGGTCGAATAACCGGTAAAAACTCCACCGCTTTATTCGTCGCTGTTAGACCCTCGATCGTTTGAGATGCAACCTGACCAATACTTTCTCCGGTAACTAAAGCTCCTAACTCTTGTTTAAGAGCTAATTTCTCCGCTATCCTCATCATAAATCTCCTAGAAAGGATCGTCATAAGTTCCTCCGGACAATTTGCTGAGATCTGCTTTTGGATCGGCAACAGATTGACCTTGTGGATTGTGATCTTTCCTGTATATTGAACTAAATGCCTTGTAAGTTCCTCTACCTTTTGAAAAGATTTCTCGCTGGTAAAAGGAAAACTGTGGAAATGGACCGCTTCGATCTCTAATCCACGTTTACTCGCAAGATATGTCGCCACAGGAGAATCGATCCCACCAGAAAGCAGAACCATTACTTTTCCATTGATTCCTACAGGAAGTCCGCCAGGCCCCATCACCTTATTTGCATACAGGATATTCTTTCCTTCTCGAAGTTCTGCAAAAATAGAAAGATCCGGCTGATGAACATCAACCTTCAGCTTTGTTTCCGTATTTGCCAAAATATAACCCGCCATATCACGAACCATTTCCGGAGACTTCATGCCAAAGCTTTTATCGCTTCGCTTTACCTCCAGTTTAAATGTTCTATAATCTCTTTCTGATATCATATACTCATAGAGATCTTTTGCCTTTGTTTTCAGATCTTCATAAGTTCCGCTAAACTTTATCGCCGGACTGAAGCTGACTACACCGAAAACCTTGCTTACACGCCTCATGATCTGGGGCATGATCTCTTCATCCGCATCAATATATAGGCGACCATCCGCCTTATATACATGGTAGCCTTGTAATCCGAACAAAGAGCGCTTTATATTCATGATCAATTTTTTTTCGAAACTTGCCCTGTTGTCCCCCTTAATGGCGATCTCTCCATTACGAATAATTATCGTATTAAACATATCTGATCCTTTTCTTCCTGAATTCATGATCTTATACTTTCATTGAAGTATCTCGACCCACTCCATTCTACTCATTAAATCTATATTGACATTTCAATTTTTATTTTTGTACCTTGTTATCATTCGAATGTCCGAAGTGATATTTTTTAGTATATCGATCGTTTGATCGATCTCAGCAAATGTATTTTGATGAGAAAACGAAAAACGGATCGCTGAATTGCGAACTGCTTCTTTCAGCTTGAAGGTCTCCAGAACTCGTGAACCCTTTTTCTTTGCAGAACATGCAGATCCACTTGAAACATACACTCCTTTTTCTTCCAAACTATGAAGCATGATCTCCGATGGAACTCCCAGAAAAGATACATTCACAATGTGTCTAGCTCCATCTTCCGGAGAGTTGACGAGAGTATCATCAATTTCAGAAATCCTTGTTACAAAATATTCTCTTAATAATTCAAGTTTTAAAAGATTCTCCTTAAAATCTCTTTGTGCAATCTCAACAGCTTTTCCAAGAGCTATGATCCCGACCGTGTTCTCCGTCCCAGATCGAAGTCCCTGTTCTTGTCCACCCCCAAAAATCAACGGCTTCAACTTTTCTGGCTGACGGACATAAAGAGCTCCTACTCCTTTTATTCCATGGATCTTATGACCCGATATACTCAAAAAATCAATCGCACATTTTTCGATATCGATCGGGTATTTCAT
>JAUNKR010000030.1 GCA_030532705.1 Peptostreptococcaceae bacterium | reverse complement strand
AAACGCACCGCTTAAAAGCATAAAAGAGCACCATCCTTTTGGAGAGTGAAAAGTTTTGATCCGACTTTTCGATCTGCCCCTAAAGGATGGTGCTTATTTTTGATCTTTTCAGTTATGAACTCTTTTGGTTATGGACCTTGTGATCCTTCCCTCTCGATCCGAAGATCGAAGGTCTTTTCTTTCGATGATCCTCGTCCAAATTTGGTGAGCCGAAGATCCTTGGATCCGGATCGGTCCTAACCGAATAATGTGAGCAGTACGCCTGCCGCTACCGCAGAACCGATAACTCCTGCCACATTTGGTCCCATCGCATGCATCAATAGGAAGTTGGTTGGATTGTATTCTCTTCCGACCTTGTTCGAAACACGTGCCGCCATCGGTACGGCAGAAACGCCCGCTGAACCGATCAGCGGATTGATCGGATCGGATTTGGACAATTTGTTCATGATCTTCGCCAAAATAACTCCCGCTGCAGAGCCTACGCCAAATGCCACAACGCCAAGGAAGATGATCATCAATGTCTTCGGTGTCAGGAATTGCTCCGCTGTCGCAGATGCTCCGACCGATGTTCCCAGCATAATGGTGATGATATTGATCAGGTTGTTGGATGCTGTCTCTGACAATCGATCCGTTACCATCGATTCTTTGAATAGGTTGCCTAGCATCAGCATACCGACTAGCGTTGCCGCTGCCGGCAAGATCAAGGATACAACGATCGTTACGACGATCGGGAAGATGATCCTTTCTTTTTTGCTGACCACTCGAAGCTGTTTCATCACGATCTTTCGTTCGCTTTCGGTCGTCAAAAGCTTCATGATCGGCGGTTGGATGACCGGTACCAATGCCATATACGAGTATGCCGCTACGGCGATCGGTCCCAACAGATGTGGAGCGAGCTTGGTGGTAAGGAAGATCGCTGTAGGACCGTCCGCGCCCCCGATAATTCCGATCGATGCTGCTTCCTGTGCTGTAAATCCGAACAGGATCGCTCCGACAAAGGTAAAGAAGATACCAAACTGCGCTGCCGCTCCAAGCAATAAGCTCTTCGGATTCGCGATCAGCGGTGAAAAGTCGGTCATTGCGCCGACGCCCAGGAAAATAAGTGGCGGGAAGATCCCGAATTTATTTCCCTTGGATAAATAATACAACAGACCGCCAGGCGATTCCAGGATCGTATGAAAATAAAACTTTCCTTGGCTTGCCAGCTCCTGCAATTTACTAACTTCATCAGGTGGTACCGTACTCCAGTCAAAAAAGTTGTTCATCGCCGGTATCTCTACAAGAGATCTCGGCTCATCCATGATCCCTGCCAGAGGGAGATTGACTAACAGCATACCGAAAGCGATCGGGATCAACAGCAATGGCTCAAATCCTTTAGCGATCGCTAAATAGAGGAGTACACAGGCAATGACGATCATTATCAACTGTCTCGGATCCCCACCTCCGCCAAAGAGTGAGGCGATCCCTGTCGATTGCAGAAACTCTATAAAAATTTCTTTCATGATTTACCTCTTTCTTAGCCTATTACTACCAATACATCTCCTGTATTCACTGAAGAGCCCTTGCTTACGTTGATCGCTTTTACCACGCCATCTACCGGGCAAGGCAATTCATTTTCCATCTTCATCGCCTCAAGTACGACTGCCAGCTGTCCGGATTTTACCTGATCGCCAACATTTACCGCTACGTTTAGGATCGTTCCCGGCATCGGTGAAGATACCGCCGATTCTCCGGCTCCGGCTTTCGCTGCCGGTGCAGCAGGTGCAGCAGGTGCCGCTGCAGGAGCAGGCGCTGCCTTCGGAGCAGCTGCCGGTGCAGGTGCCGCTGCCGGTCTTGGTGCAGAAACTGCTCCATCCTTCACTTCTTCTACTTCTACCTGGTATTGCGTACCATTTACATTTACATTAAACTTTCTAATCATTTTCCCCTCCGACTATAATCTACTATTCATTTGCTCAAGTAAGCCGGCGCTTGCCCAGCTTTCATTTTTCTTCACGATATTTCTTATGATGATCTTGCTGCCTTCTCCGGAACTCATACAGTTCACTGCCGCCATCACCGCCGCGATCACTTCGCTTTCATCGGTCTGAGATGAATTCTCCACCGCCGCAGGCGCCGGAACAGCCGGAGCCGGTGCAGGGACCGCAGCTGACGGTCTCGTCTTCTTATCGTCACTGATGATCTTGAGTCCTTTGATAACGAACATCAAGATGACCAGAACGCAGAATACGATCGCCATCGCCAGCAGCGTGACACCCAGACAGGCGATCAATTTTTCTCCGATCGACATGCTCTCATTCGCTGCCAATTTTTTTATCAATTCGTACATTCTTTTCTCCCTTCGCTATGAAGATCCTATAACGGAATATTTCCATGTTTTTTAGAAGGTCTTTGCTCTTTTTTGTTTCTGAGCATATCGAGTGCATCGATCAATCGGATCCTCGAATGCGAAGGCTCGATGACATCATCCACATAGCCGCGCTCCGCCGCCTTGTACGGTGTCGCAAATTCGTCCTTGTACTCCTCGATCTTTTCGGTGCGTGTCTTTGCCGGATCGTCGGAAGCATCGATATCTTTTCTAAAGATGATATTTGCCGCGCCGTCCGGTCCCATGACCGCGATCTCCGCCGTCGGCCATGCAAGGACCATATCTGCGCCAAGCTCTTTCGAGCACATTGCGATATAGGATCCGCCGTATGCCTTTCTTGTGATCAATGTGATCTTCGGCACGGTCGCCTCGGAGAATGCATAGAGCATCTTCGCTCCGTGACGGATGATCCCGCCATATTCCTGAGATGTTCCCGGAAGGAAACCCGGAACGTCTTCGATGCTGAGCAATGGGATATTGTATGCATCACATGTTCTGATAAATCTTCCCGCCTTGTCCGAAGCGTTGATATCGAGCGATCCCGCCATCACTCTCGGCTGGTTTGCCACGATACCGATCGTCTGTCCGTTGAGTCTTGCATATCCTGTTACGATATTTGGTGCAAACAGCTCCTGATATTCCATAAAATCTCCGTCATCCACAAGAGAACGGATAATGTCTTTTACATCATATGCCTTATTCGGGCTGTCCGGAATGATCGAGTTGAGCTCTTCGATCATTCGGTTCGGGTCATCATTCGTCTCATAGACCGGCGGTTTTTCCATATTATTCGATGGTAGGAAGCTCAGCAGTCTTCTGACCTCCAATATCGCCGCTGCATCATCGGATGATCTGTAATGCGCAACGCCGGATACGGTATTGTGCGTGATCGCTCCACCGAGTGCTTCGGCAGTCACCACTTCTCCTGTGACCGCCTTGATGACCTGAGGTCCCGTGATGAACATCTGGCTGGTATTCTCCACCATGAAGATAAAGTCTGTGATCGCCGGAGAATATACCGCTCCTCCCGCACATGGTCCCATGATGATCGAGATCTGCGGGATGACGCCGGAAGAGATCGTATTTCTGTAGAAGATCGATCCGTATCCTTTGAGGGCATCGACTGCCTCTTGGATCCTTGCTCCTCCGGAGTCGTTCATTCCAACGCATGGCGCGCCCATCTTCAGCGCAAGGTCCATCACTTTGACGATCTTTGCCGCATGCATCTCGCCCAGTGAACCGCCCACTACCGTAAAGTCCTGTGCAAAAGCATATACTAATCTGCCGTCCACTTTTCCATAGCCTGTGATAACTCCTTCCGCAGGTGCTTCCATCGTTGCCATGTCAAAGTTTGTGCAGCGATGTTTAACAAATGCGTCAAGTTCCACAAATGTATTTTCGTCAAAAAGGATATTCATTCTTTCGCGAGCGGTCAATTTTCCAGAGTCATGCTGTTTCTGAACTCTTTTTGCTCCACCCGCTTCTTCGATCTTTTGACGTTTTTCGATAAGCTGTTGTAATTTATCAGCCATTGCTCCTCCTTATTTTCTCTCACTTAGTTCAAGCAATATCCCACCGGTTGTTTTCGGGTGCATAAATGCGATCCTTGCTCCACCTGCTCCATATCTTGGAGACTCGTCGATCATCTGGTATCCTTTTTCTTTCATTTCAGCGATCGCTCCTTCGATATCGTCCACTCTCAGTGCCACATGCTGGATCCCTGCACGTCCGCCGTTTTTCTCGATATATCTTGCGATCGGTCCGTCCGGTGAAGTGGATTCCAAAAACTCAAGCTCCGTATCGCCGACCGGGAAGAAAGCAACCTTTACTTTCTGCTCCTCTACGATCTCTGTTCCATGGCATTTGATCCCGAGTACATCCTCATAAAATCGGATGGTCTCGTCCAAATTGTTTACCGCAATACCGATATGGTCTACTCTAGTAACATTCATTTTGTATCCTCCATTCTCTATCTATATATTTTTTATGATCTCCTGTGCTACGGAGTACGGGTCGCTCTCTTTGCTTGCCATCTCGAGAAGCATCTCCTCGATCTTGCCCTGTGAAGTGAGCGTTGCGATCTTTTCCTCAACATGTTCATAAACGATCTCTCGGATCTCCGTTTTGTTTCGGTTGAGCTGTTTGATCGCCAGATTTCCCGTTTCTTCCAAATATTTTTTGTGCGTCAGGATATTTTCGACCACGACCTCGACGCCTTCGCCGGTCTCTCCGACCGTCATCGAGATCGGCGGTCTGAAATCCCAGTCCTTCTTGAAATCGAGCATCATATCGATCTCTCGGAAGGTCTTCTTCGCACCGTCTTTATCTGCCTTATTGATAACGAAGACATCGCCGACTTCCATGACGCCCGCCTTGATCGCCTGGATATCATCCCCCAGTCCGGGAACCATGATCATCAGCGTGGTGTCTGCCGTCTTGACGATCTCTACTTCGGATTGTCCGACGCCGACTGTCTCAACAAAGATAAAATCACAGCCGTAGGCATCGAGCACTTTGATCGCCCCTTGCGTTGCTTTCGATATCCCGCCAAGCTGCCCGCGTGATCCCATCGATCGTATAAATACCATCGGGTCGAGGTAGAGATCCGACATTCGGATCCGATCCCCAAGGATCGCCCCTTTGCTGAAGGGGCTGCTTGGGTCGATGGCAATGATGCCGATCTTCATGTCTTTTTTTCTCAACTCTTTGACCAATTTATCTGTAAGCGTTGATTTCCCCGCACCCGGAGGTCCGGTTACGCCAACGATATATGCCCCCTGTGTTTTTCGATAGACTTTTTTCAACACATCATAATCGGGGTCACGACCGTTTTCTACAATACTGATGAGCCTTGCACAAGCAACTTTGTCGCCTTGTATCAGTCTTTCGATCAGTTGTTCCATAATCAACTCCTATGATCTTTTCAAATTCGCTCGAATAAAGTCAGCCGTTGCACTGGTCGGTGTGCCCGGTGTAAATACTTCGGCGATCCCTTTCTCTTTCAGGAACGGGATATCGTCATCCGGAATAACGCCTCCGCCGATGACAAGCATATCATCATATACCCCATTCGCCTTCAAAAGTTCAACGACCTTCGGCAAAATATGGCTGTGAGCTCCGGAAAGGATGCTCATCGCTACCACGTCAACGTCCTCTTGGATCGCAGTTTCTACGATCTGCTCCGGCGTTTGTCGAAGCCCTGTGTAAATGACCTCCATCCCTTCATCACGAAGTGCTCTCGCTACAACTTTTGCTCCTCGGTCATGTCCGTCCAAACCCGGCTTCGCGATCAATACTCTTATTATTCTATCCATTTTCCCCTCCACTTTCTATAGCAATACGGTTTGTTTATACTCACCAAATTCTTCTCTCATCACATTACAGATCTCGCCAAGCGTTGCATAAGCTCTTACCGCATCCAATATGAAAGGCATTAGATTTTGATCCGTGCCGCAAGCTTCTCTCAGATCCGAAAGTCTTTTTGCTACAAGCTCATTATCACGCTTCTCTTTTAGTGCCGCGATCTTCGCTGCCTGTCTTTCTCCAACGGATGGATCCACTTTCAGAAGTCCTGTCGGCTTCGGTTCATCCACATGGAATTTGTTCATACCGACGATGATGCGCTTACCGGTCTCAATATCTTTTTGATAGCTGTATGCCGCATCCATGATCTCCTGCTGCATGTATCCTTTTTCGATCGCTGATGGCGAACCGCCCAATTCGTCGATCTTGTAGATCAGCTTCATCGCTTCTTCTTCCAGTGAACTTGTCATCGATTCTACATAGTAAGATCCTGCCAACGGGTCGATCGTGTCGGTAACGCCTGACTCGTATGCAACGATCTGCTGTGTTCGAAGTGCTGTTCTTACAGACTCTTCTGTCGGAAGCGCCAATGCCTCGTCCTTAGAGTTTGTGTGTAGGGATTGTGTTCCACCCATTACTGCCGCAAGTGTTTGGATCGCAACACGCACGATGTTGTTTTCCGGCTGTTGTGCAGTCAGTGTCGATCCACCGGTCTGGGTGTGGAACTTTAGCATCATTGATTTTTCTTTTTTCGCACCGAAGCGCTCTTTCATGATCTTCGCCCAGATCCTTCGAGCCGCACGATATTTTGCAACTTCTTCGAAAAGGTCATTGTGCGCATTGAAGAAGAAGGAAAGTCTCGGTGCAAAACTGTCTACATCAAGCCCTGCCTCGATCGCCGCATTGACATAGGCGATACCGTTTGACAATGTAAATGCGATCTCCTGAGCCGCTGTAGATCCCGCTTCACGAATATGGTATCCTGAAATGGAGATCGTATTCCACTTCGGAACATTCTTTGAGCAGTATTCAAATATATTGGTGATCAATCTCATCGAAGGATTTACCGGGAAGATATAGGTCCCCCTTGCTACGTATTCCTTCAAAATATCGTTTTGGATCGTTCCCTTGAGCTGATCTGCGGAAACGCCCTGCTTTTCTGCTACTGCGATATACATTGAAAGCAGTACCGATGCCGGCGCATTGATGGTCATCGAAGTCGAGACCTCTCCCAACGGAATGCCGTCAAAAAGGATCTCCATATCCGCAAGTGAGTCGATCGCAACACCGACCTTTCCGACCTCGCCCTGTGCGATCTCATCATCTGAGTCATAACCCATCTGAGTCGGTAGGTCGAATGCAACGGACAGACCCATCGTTCCTTGCTCGATCAGATATTTGTAACGCTGATTGGACTCTTCCGCAGTTGCGAATCCCGCATACATCCTCATGGTCCAGAAACGTCCACGATACATCGTATCCTGCACCCCGCGGGTGAACGGAAACTCTGCCGGGATCCCAAGGTCATGTGTATAGTCCATATCTACGACATCTGCCGGCGTATAGAGTCTTTTTATCGGTATGCCGGATGAGTTGATGAACTCGCTTCTTCTCTCCGGAAATTTTTCCAGCGATTTTTTCAGCTTGCCATCTTCCCATTCCTGTACCGCATTTTTCACTTGGTTTACAACGTCTTTTTCAAACATATTTCCCTTCCTTTCAATTATGCTAATTTATTTACTTCATGCTTCCTGTTTCAACAAAGCGCTGATGCCATGACAACGCTTCACTGAGCAAGTGCGGTGTATGTTGGAACTTGCCCGCTTTTGCTCTTTCAAAATAGTCTCTCAGCTGATCCTTATAGTCCGGATGTGCGCAGTTCTCGATGATCGCTTCTGCGCGCTCCTGTGGGTTCAGCCCTCTAAGATCCGCTACTCCCTGCTCTGTTACGATGACCATGACGTCATGCTCTGTATGGTCGTGATGTGATACCATCGGTACGATAGAAGAGATCGCCCCTCCCTTTGCGATCGATTCTGTTGTGAACACGGAAAGATACGCATTTCTTGTGAAATCGCCGGATCCTCCGATCCCGTTCATCATTCTCGAACCCATGATATGTGTAGAGTTTACGTTTCCGTAAATATCGCATTCGATCGCTGTATTCAAGCTGATCACTCCTAATCTTCTTGCCAGCTCAGGGCTGTTAGAGATCTCTTGCGAACGGAGAACGATCTTGTCTTTATATTTTTCAAATTCCTCATAGAATTTTGGCAATGCTTCCGGTGACAATGTGATCGATGTTCCCGATGCAAATTTCACCTTTCCGGATGCGAGCAGGTCCAGTGCGGAATCCTGAAGCACCTCGGAGAACACTTCCAGATCTTCAAATTTTGAATCATTCAAACCGCCGAGCACCGCATTTGCGACGGAACCGACCCCTGATTGTAGAGGCAACAGGTTCTTCGGCAATCTGCCTGCTTCGACTTCTTTTTCCAAAAATCCGATCAAATTCGCCGCCATCTTTTTGGATACTTCGTCGATCGCCGCCACCGGCCTTGTCGCATCCGACATATCGGTGAATACGACCGCTGCGATCTTGCTTGGGTCGCAAGGGATATAAGTCGTTCCGATGCGCTGTGAACATTCCACGAGCGGCAAAGGATCTCTGTGTGGCGGTTTCTTTGGCAGATAGATATCATGCACGCCTTCCAATGCGAGCGGCTGTGACGAGTTGATCTCGACGATCACCCGATCCGCATACTGTACGAAAGTTGCCGCATTCCCTACGGAAGTCGATGGGACGATCCCCCCGTCTTCATTGATCGCGACCGCTTCCACCAAAGCGATATCCATCTTGCCCATAAATCCATATTCTACATACTGCGGCACATGGCTCAGATGCATATCCTGATATTTGATGCTTCCATCGTTGATCATATTTCGGATATCCGAATTGGTCTGATATGGGAAACGTCTTTTGATAACGCCCGCCTTCGCAAGTGCGCCATCCAGCTCCGGTCCTACCGACGCTCCGGTGATCAGTGTAATGCCGACTTTGTCGCCGGACTCCGCTCTTTGTGCCAATGCGAGCGGTACTGCTTTCGGATAGCCTGCAGGGGTGAATCCGGAAGTCCCCACGACCATCCCGTCCGTGATAAGTTTTGCCGCCTCTTCCGCCGACATCACTTTTGACTCAAGCTGTTTACATCTCAATCTTGAATTGTCCATAATCTCCTCCTATCATTATCCTACGATACCAAATAAAACTAAAAGTGATCCGAATGCCACCCCGCCGAAACCGAGCGCAAGCAGCTTATTGAAAAATTTTGCTTTATCGATGCTCTCATCCGCAGATGCCATTGCAAGCGCACCCAAAGTAGAGAGCGGAGAATTTGTTACAAAGTGTGCTCCAAGCACGACTCCGGTGATCAGGGTAAGCCCGCTGACTCCCAAAGAATCCACCAAGCCCGGTACCGTCGGGATCAAGGTAGGCATTACCACGCCCGATGCGGAAGATACCGCTGACATCAGACCGCCGATCAAGGTGATGATACCGCCGGCTGTTTTTTCGTTCATAAAGAGCTTGAGCGTATTGGTCAACAGATCGATCCCTCCGCCGATCTTTACAACATTCACCAACACTCCGACACCGCAGATCAGGATCAAAGTGGACCATGGTACTCCGGCGATCGCCTGTTTTTCATCCGCCGCTTTACACAGCAGAAGGAAAGTCGCTCCGATAAATGCGGAAAATCCGATATTCCACTGACCATAATTGATCGTTCCCACTTTGATAGGGATCATGATCGTAAGAACAACGAATGCGATCACCAGCAAAGTCAATTTTTGCTTCGCTTCAAAAGGTGCCGGTTTCTGATCTTCGTGGACCTGCCCTTTTTTCAGCTTAAGTCCGCCCAGTCCAAGATATAATACCGCTGCAACGATGATCTGTGCGATCATCATCTGTTTGAATACATAAGTTCCGATCTCAAACCCGATCTCTGTCGAAAGCCTCGCCGCCACGACCCCTGTCGGTGCGATCGGTGAAAGACCTCCGCCATTTGCTCCGGCGATCGTCACGCCCGCCATCAGAAGCGGATTGATCTCCTCTTCCTTAGATACCGCCATAGCGATCGGCAAAAGCAATGCACAGACTGCGATATTTCCCGGTCCCACCGCCGCCAATCCGGCTGCCAGGAAAAAGAATATGATCGGCAAGAGCTTTCTATTTCCTTTGCTGAGATATGCCGTCTTTCGTGCAAAAAGTTCCAAGGTCTTGTTCGCTCGGGCGATACTGAAAAGCAATGTCATCCCCAGAAGCATAAAGAACAATGAGCTCGGCCAGCCTTTGACCAAGGTCGCAGCCTTTGCGTTGTGAGAAGAAAGCGGAACCAAAACCTCCGCATCTCCGACCTTGATCTTGTCAAGCACCAAGAATCCCAACAAGAAAGCAAATGCGATCGAAACAAGTCCTGTGTTGACTCCCTTCCTAAAACCGACATAGATCGCAAGCACGAGTGTCAATAACGAAACTGTTGAAATAAGTACCGGCTTTACAGTCTTTAACAGTTCTTCATCCATCTTGAGCAGTGTGCTCACCGCTACGATCACAAGAACTGCAGAAATCGCGATCAAAGATACTCCTATCTTTGCCTGTTTTCTGAAATTGACCGTAAACGCCCCCATCAGACTTATCATTGCAACCACGATAAGAATTACGGGCAAATAATCGTTCCAATTTGTTGCGTTCATAATCCTACTCCTTTACCATATTTTTTTGTATTGATACTCACTAAAAAATATAGGCAAATTCCGTGCCAAAAATGTCGCTAACAAAAATAAAAAACCGTACAAAATGATTGTAAATCAAAAAGAGATATTCAACAAGTCCTAAATCCAATCTTTTCACGGGCAAACCTTTTCTTGCAAAAATATTTTTCCTTGCATTCTTTTTTCAAAAAACTAGAAAGAAATCGTTTTTTGTTCTTCATCGTTTCAAATTTTTCGCACTCCGATCTGAAAATCGGTAAAAAAATGACCGGTGAGCCGGTAACATTCTTACCAGCCCACCGGAAACTATTTCTCCAATGAATATTTTTGTATTTTTTTTCGAAGCGTCAATCGTGAGATCCCAAGCGCCTCTGCCGTCCTTGTAATGTTCCAGTCATTTTCTTCCAGCGCTTTTTCGATGATGTCCGCCTGCGCCTGATCCAAGCGTTCGTGATTGATCGGCTTCCCGCCAAAAAAGTCGGCACTCGCATCCAGCATCATTTCCTCCGGCAGATCATCCTTGGAGATCTTACCGTTCTCCTGGAAGATCATCACCCTTTCCACCATATTTTTGAGCTCTCGGATATTTCCGTTCCACGAAAAATTCTCCAGGATATTCATCGCATCCGGCTCGATCCCCGTCACGTTTTTGTTCAGCTTGCGATTGTATTCCTCGATAAAATATTCTACAAGCAGCGGAATATCCGATCTTCTTTCCGAAAGATCCGGCAACCGCAACGGTACGACATTCAGTCGATAGAAGAGATCTTCCCGAAATCTTCCTTCGGCGATCTCCTTGCGCAGATCCTTATTGGTCGCTGAAATGATCGTCGTCGAAAAATCGATCTCGTCCAGACCGCCCACCCGACGAAATTTTTTCTCCTGCAATACCCGAAGCATCTTCGCCTGCAATTCCAGATCCATATCCGCCACTTCATCGAGGAATAGGGTCCCGCCATTTGCCTGCTCGATCAGACCGACCTTGCGTGCCTTCGCTTCCGTAAAAGCGCCCTTTTCGTAGCCGAAAAACTCACTTTCCTGCAAACTGTGAGGGATCGCCGCGCAGTTGATCGCGATAAAAGGCTTTTCGCCATTGGTCTTGACTTCATGGATATATTTGCCCAAGATCTCCTTGCCTGTCCCGGAGTTTCCGCTGATCAGGATCGTCGTATCCATCTTCATATCCAACAGTTTTTGAATTTTCTTTTTGAGCTCCAAAATTTTCGGATGCTTTCCGATGAAAGAACCTTCGACCGATTTTTCTTCGATCGATCTCTTGAGCGAAAGGTAGTCCACCGAATCCAGCAAGGATTTTTTGATCTCCGCGATCGCAAATGGCTTCATAAAATAATCATAAGCGCCCAGCTTCATCGCACTCACCGCAAGTTTCACCTCACTGCGATAGGTGATCATGATCACGATCGCATCGCGATCCTTCTTTTTGATCTCACAGAGCACGTCCAATCCGTCGATGCCCGGCAAGTTGATATCCAATATCACCACATCCGGTCGAAATCGGTCGAATTTTTCAAGCCCCTCTTCTCCTGTTTCCGCTGTCTGTATATCAAATCCTTCACCCTTGAGAAAAAATTTCAAGGACGTTCGGATCCCTTTTTCATCATCTATAACCAATACCTTCATAGCAACCTCCCTTACAGCCACCTACTCCAAAAAGGTAATAATAAAATTCGTGCCCTCCCCTTCAACACTTCCTACCGAGATATGCCCTCCATTTGCCTGGATCGACTTGTACGCGATCGGCAAACCGAGGCCTGTTCCGGATTTTTTTGTTGTAAAAAACGGATCGAATATTCGACGGATGTTTTCCTCCTTGATCCCCACTCCATCATCCGAGATCACGATGTCGATCCGACCATTGTTCTTTGATGCGGAAATACTGATCACTCCGCCTTCGCTGACCGCATAGATCGAGTTTTTGAGGATATTGATCAATGCCTGTTTGACTTCCATTCGATTGATCAGCAAAAAAATATCCTCCTTGTCGATCATCATTTCGATCGAGATATTACGTTTTTTTGCTTCCAATCGGAACAGTGAAACGATCTCCCGGATAAAATCCCCCAGATTGATCTGATCTTTTTCGATCCCCTTGCTCTTGGTATAAGCCAGGAAATCACGGACCATCTTATTGAGATCCGCCACTTCCGTATGGATGATCGAAAATGCTTCCTCCTGTTCTTCTTCCGTCAGCTTGCCGCTCTGCAATACTTCGATCAGATTCGAAATGCCCGCGATCGGATTTCCGATATCATGGATGATCGAAGCGGACAGTTCGCCCAGCAATCGAATACGGTCTTCCCGCATGACCTCTTCTTCTAGGAATTTGAGCTCGGTCAGGTCGTTCATCGTGATCAGCCTTCCGTCCCGCTCCCCCTCGCTCGTTGTCAGCGGATTGACATGGATCATCACAGGCACTCGTTGCCCTTCCTTCGTCTTGATCTCGATCTCCACCTGATTGAGAGAATCATTGTACTGCGATCGATTGATCCTCGTACTGTTCGGCTCGATCCCGAGCTGATGGTAGAGATCGTCGATCGATCGTCCCAGGATCTCTTCATCCGAAAACATCGTCAACGTTACGATCTTTCGGTTTATAAAATTGATCTTTCCTTCATTATCACAAACGATCACGCCCAGCGTCAAATTCTCAAAAATATCCATCAAACGCTGGCGAAGTGTCAAGATCTCGAGATTTGCCCGCTCGACATCCTTGATCTTACGATCGATCCGGTCCCCCATCTTCACAAAAGCATTGGTCAACTCTTCCACTTCCAAAAAATTGTTGCGATATTGGGGCATATGGTAATTCTCGCTCCCCACATTCTCCGTATCGTGAACCAATCGCTGAATGGGATTGGTGATGGAAGAGGAAAAAAACACCGCAAAGATCACCGCCGATGCAACGATCAAAAACAATGCATTCATGATCTGTTGATTGAATAATACCGCCTCAAGCTGCATCGAGCTTTCGGTCTGTTCGACCATGATCATCCATCCGAATTGATCCAACAGCCTGACCGAGGAAGTGTAGCTCTCTCCATCATAAAACCTTGTACCGTCAAACTCCTTACGCTCTTTGAGCAGGGTCCGATAATCATAGTCTTCGCCCGATACCGATCGCAGCATCGGCTGTTCCAGCTTGCCGATCCGGATCAACTTATCGGTCGAAGGATCGATCACGACATTCCCGCTCGTATCGAGCACCCAGACATCCCCGTCAAAATTATGCTTGCTGGTCCGGATGATCTTTTCGATATTTTCGATCGGGATCCCGCAACCGATCAGCCCGATCCACTCCCCGTTCGCAAAGACCGGAGCCGCAAGCACAAAATGAGGTTGATTTAATATGGTACTCATAAAAAGCTCACTGATCGTGCTCTCTTTATTCTGTCTTACTGCATTATAATAATCTCGATGGATATAGTACGAAACATCCGTGACCTCTGTATTCGTCGGTTTTGAAAAAAGGATCTTCCCCTGTTTATCCATAAAAAAGATCAGATCAAAATATGAAAAGTTATCATAGATCCGGAATATTTCATTTTGGATCGACTCAAAATCCCCGTCCGACTCCGACGAAAAAGCCGCCGCCGTCTCCACCGTCTCCATCGCATTGCTGAGATACAGATCCAGATTTTCCGCGATCGATTTTGAGATATATCCATTCTTTTGGATCGAAGTTGAAACGATCTTTTCTCGAGCCATATTACGAACGACCAAGCCGCTCAATGCGACCGAAAGGATCGAAAAGGTGATCACAAAAATATTGATCCCCGTCTTTAGACTGATCTTTTGCCTCATATCCTACCCATCTTTCAACAAGCACGGCGAACAAAACAAAACGCTTTCCTTACTATTATATCACATTCCGTCCTAAAAATTAAAATTTTTGATAAAATATCTTCAAATTTTGAACCCAATTTTTTCCTCCGTTCTTTCAAAAACCGCCCTTTGCTCCGCATGTTCTCAATAAAGAACTTATGAAGATCATCAAAGCCTACACGAGCTTATCCTTCATCGGCAATATTTCCTCCCTCCACATACATAGCGGATCTTCGTTCCGCCATTTCGTCTATGGTCCGCTCGGATCGCATAAAAAAATCCGCTGATCTTAAAAAGACCAACGGATCCTATTTATTCAGCCTGATCCAATGTTTCGCTGTGGATCGCTCCTTTTTGCGTGACCATACTGATCAGCGTGAATAGACAGCCTCCGATCACCGCCGGGATGACCCATCCAAAACCGAATTGCGATAAAGGCAAAAGTTTTGTTTTCTCCGCCCAATAGAATATCGCATCGCCCTGTTTCGCACCGACGATCAAACTCACGCTCTGCACGATCGATACCGCAAAAGCACCCACCACGGCACCGGTATAAGTCCAATTATACTTGATCTTCTTATCAAAGATCGACATAAAGATCAGCACGATCACCACCGGATAGATCGCAAGCAATACCGGTCCTGCTACCGATATCAAACCGTCTACTCCGATCTGCGAAAGTACGAATGAGATCGCAACACAGACATAGACGATCGGCTTATACTTTAATTTCCCGCCGGAGATCGACTCAAAATAGTTTCCACAGATCGAAACAAGCCCTGTCGAAGTCGTTAGGCATGCAAGCGCTGTGGCGATCCCCATAAAAACCTTGCCTGTATTCCCCAGGATCAATTCCACCATCCCGATCAACAGTGCCGTTCTTTCCACATCGGTATCAAAATGAGCTCCTACCGTCGCACCGGCATAGGTCAGCCCGCCATATACGAGTGCAAGCAACACAAATGCTACCATACCGACCTGTATGCTCGCCTTAAATTGAATTTTTTTGTCCGTATAGCCTCGTCTGGACAGATCCGCGATCATGATCCCGGCGATCAGTGACGCACAAAGTGCATCCATCGTTTGATATCCTTCCAAAAATCCTTTTGTAAAAAGATTTGTCGCTTCGGTCGTTTCTTTTGCGTATGGCGGATCGATGATCGAGATCGCTATGATCGCTCCGAGGATCAACAGCAATGCGGGGGTGAGATATTTCCCGATAAAATCGATCACCTTTCCCGGCTTTAAGGTTATGTATAAAGTCACAGCAAAGAAGACCAGACAGGAGATCCAGCTCGGAACAGCCGGAAACAACGGACGAATGAAGATCTCATGCGTGGTCGCACCTGTTCTTGGGATCGCATACAATGGTCCGATGATCAAAATCGACAACATTCCCAAAAGAGTCGCAAAGACCGGACTTACTCTTTTCCCGAGATCATCCGCTTTTCCGCCCAAACTCGCCGATACGATGACTCCGAGGATCGGCAATACCGGATCCGATAAGATGAATGCGCCCATCGCGATATACCATCGATCCCCCGACATCACACCCAAGTATGGCGGGAAGATCAGATTTCCTGCACCGAAAAATATCGCAAAAAGAGCAAAACCGCAAACCAGAATATCTTTCTTTCTTATTTCCATAGTAACCTCGTTTCTTTCACCTAAATTATGTCTTCCGAATCAAACTCCTAAGTAAGTACAGCGCCCTCCAAAAACTAAGTTATCCTTTCACCTCCTCAAAACTCCTATGTTTCATCCTACTCCATTTTTTGCCATAGCCAGTATTATATCACACCCCTACAATATTTATCAACGAACAAATTCTTCACAAATTCTCAAGAATGATGAAAGCTTAACACTCAAAATGAAGTCTTAATGTAAAATTATAAAGAACAGCGATTTCCTTTTAATCCGAATACTTCTTGTTATAAATATGCTTATTTGCATTCTACGATTTTTGGCACGATTTTTTCATCCCATGCCTATCAAGGCAGCACCATTATTGGATACGGATTTTTGAGTCAAGGCTCAAACGATCTTAAACAGATCGGCAAAAAATTTATCTCAGAAAATCTTCTTGAGAAACTCCTATGTGATCCGGGGTATGATATAATAGATCAAAAACAAGGAGTACGATATGAAAACAAAACTGACCGAATCGTTGGGTATCAAATATCCGATCATACAGGGCGCGATGGCTTGGGTATCCGAAGCCGAGCTTGCCGCAGCCGTATCGAATGCCGGAGGCCTCGGAACGATCGCTACCGCAGGACATAGCGCTGAATGGGTCGAAAATGAGATCCGAAAAGCAAAATCATTGACCGACAAACCTTTTGCCGTCAACATCGTATTGATGGCGGACAATAAAGACGAGATCGTCGAAGTGATCCTAAAGGAAAAACCTGCCGTCGTTACTTTGGGCGCAGGAAATCCCGTACCGTATATGGAAAGTCTCAAAGCGGCAGGGATCAAAGTCGTTCCGGTCGTTCCAAACCTTAAGCTCGCAAAAAGAGTTCAGGATCATGGTGCAGATGCGCTCGTGATCGAAGGAATGGAAGCCGGCGGTCACATCGGCGTTCTGACAACGATGGCTTTGATGACTCAGGTCATCAGCGAGATCGACATCCCCGTGATCACCGCAGGCGGTTTTGCCGACGGTCGCGGATTGGCGGCAGCTCTGTTGATGGGCGCTTCCGGAGTCCAGATGGGAACCAGATTCTACGCATCCAAAGAATGTAAGGCGCATGAGAATGCAAAAAATGCGATCGTCAATGCGGGCGACACCGATACCGCCATCACCGGTTACATGGTAAACAATATGGTTCGCGGACTGAAAAATGCACTTACTGAAAAATATAAGGAACTCGAAAAAGAACGTGCACCGCGCGAAGAACTCACAAAGCTTGTGGTCGGCAGCAGCAGAAAAGCACCTTACGAAGGCGATGTGGAATGGGGAATGGTCCAAGCCGGACAAAGTCTCTCCGTGATCCGATCGATCGACAGCGTGAACGACATCATCCAAAAGATCGTGCAGGATGCAAAAGATGCCTACAAAAATGCAGCTCCTCGATTTGAATAGACCTCGAAGCTACCATCCTATGTGATCCGTCTTCGGACCGATCCGAAATTTTGAACAAAAATAGAGCTTGAGCATCGCTCAGGCTCTTTACATATCTTTAGAAAAGAGGATTTTTATGAAATTGCTCGTCAGCGCTTGCTTGCTCGGCATCAACTGCAAGTATTCCGGCTCAAACAACAAAAGTGAAGAGATCCTACAACTTGCAGAGCACTTCGATCTCATCCCGGTCTGCCCCGAAGAACTGGGCGGACTGCCTACTCCCAGACCTCCCGCCGAGATCCAAGGCGAACGGGTCATCACAAAAGAGGGCGAAGACGTGACCGAGCAATTTTTACTCGGCGCGCAAAAGACCCTAGCGATCGCTCGGGAAAACAACTGTACGATCGCGATATTAAAAGAAAACAGCCCTTCCTGCGCCTCCGGTATGATCTATGATGGAAGTTTTTCCAAAACCTTGATCGACGGACAGGGCTTTACTACGCGTTTGCTCTTAGAAAACCATATCCGCGTACTAAGCGAAAAACAGCTCCAAAAACTCCTGCCTGTCGATCTTCGTTAGCGAGTGTGCTTGGAGATCGCGCGGAAAGTTTACGAGCGTCCCTTTTTATAACTCCGGAATGCTCTTAGGCATTCCTTCCTTCCGTCTTCGTTAGCGAGTATGCTTGAAGAGCGATCTTATGATAAAATTTCCAACATTTTGCGCACAACGAACAAGCTCGTTAAAAAAATTCTGTTTGAGAGCGGCAGTAGGTTGCGGAAATAGAACTTCTCTTTCGCTCGTTCCATTTTTCGCCAACCTTTGCATAGGACCTACCTTAAGTTCAACTTCGTTTTTGAACTCGTTTCACTTGGTTAGGTCTCGAAGTCAATTTTTTAGCTTGGAGTGAGCGCCTAAAATGTTTAATTTTTGAGCCGAATCGCGCGGAAAGTTTACGAGCGTCCCTTTTTAGCAAACAACTCCTCTATATTCGTATTCATCACGAGGATCGAAAGCATGATCAGCACCGCCCCGAAAAATTTTCCGATCCCGGCATCTTCCCTTAGCACAAATGCTGCGATCAGTATCGACACCACCAATTCGATCGACGTGATCACACCGAGCTTTGAGATCTGGATATTGTGGAGCGACGGGATATACAACCCATATGGGATCGTCGATGCGATCAGCCCAAAAAGCAGGATCACCACATACATCGACGGAGCTTTCGGCTGGGCCCACCAGATCCAAGGCTTTGCAAAAGGGATCAAAAAGAGTGCACCGAACAAGAAACTATAGATGATGATCGTAAATGGATCGTATTTTGCAGCCGTCTTCTTGCTGATCGTCGGCATCAACGAGTAGGCAAGCGAAGCCAACAGTCCCATGATGATCCCCACCGTATCGCTTTGAAGGGACGAAAGATCCCCGCCTGTCGCGCCTAAGATCGATCCGATCAAACAGATGATGACCGCCACGACTTTTTTGTGGGAAGGTTTCTCCCGATACACGATCGTTCCAAGCAAAAACATGATCACGATCGAAAAATAAAGCAGTACCACGGCAGTGAAAGCACCCACCAGCTTGATCGAGGAAAAATAGGCCAGATTAAAAAATCCCTGCGAGATCACCCCGATCACCGCACATTCAAATAGACCGCGTCCGTCGATCTTAAGGACCGAAGGTTTTTTGAACAAAAAGAAGATCACGAGAATGACCGTTCCCGATACAAGACGAGCAAGCGCGATCATTTCGGGACTCAAACCGTAACTTTCCAAAGTTTTTCCGAAAAGCCCCAGCGTTCCCCAAAACGCTCCCGCCAGAGCGATCTTCAAGTAATTCTTCGTTGATGTATCCATTCCCCTCCAACTCCTTCTTCTCCGGCGATCATATCGATCGCACCGATCCTATGTATTTTCTATGATAACTCATAAACATCAGCACTTCCCCTACAAATTGAGCGACTGCCACCCCCGCAAGAGAATATCCTTTGTATGACAGTATGACGATCAAAAGCAATGTCAAGAGATCGATCGGCGCCGTAACATAAAGAACAAAACGATACTCCTCCATCGCCTGCAATGCGCTCCGATAAATATAGCTCCCCTGTGATATCAGATAAGCAAGAATAAAATATCGCAAGAAATCACTTGCCATCTGCCGCACCGCCGGATCATTACTGATAATCGCCGGCAGTTGCTCCCGAAAAAGATACAGCCCTGCACCTGCTACGATATATAGGATCGTCGTTATAACGGTTGCTGATCTCGGATATCCCAGCAGATCTTCCTTACATGCTTTTCCCCGACCGATACTCGTCAAACTGAGCACCGCCGAACCATAGATATATTTAAATAAAAACAAAAAGCCCAGCAGCTCCATAATGATCAAGTAGCCTGCATAACTTACTTCTCCCAAACGAATGATGAGTGCATTCACAGCAAGCACGATCAATGTGCCGTCCAATAGCTCCTGCGCCATGATCTCAAGCGACATTTTCAAATGCACCATCGCATTACTAAAATATGCCTTATACCGATGCAAACAAAATCCCATCTCATTGCGCAAAATATAGATATAAGATCCCAAATTGATCGCCAGTGCCAAAATCGTTGACCACCCGACCATTTTTATCCCGAGCTTTGGCAAACCGAAAGACCCAAGCGCAAACAGATAATCCAACCCCACATTGATCAGCGAAGATACTGTCGAGCCGATCAAGATCCATTTCGTCTGTCCATGAAGCTTAAAATAAGTCGAAAAAGCAAATAATAATAATTGCAACAGGACATATAGACTCATCGGCGTAAAAAAGAGGATCCCCTGTTCTAACGATTCCCCTTCCAGCGCATAAAATCTCGACAAGATCCATCGCTGTGAGATCAAAATGATCCCAAATAATACGATCCCGATCAATATGCTTAAAAAGATCGATGTTTCAAATTCAAAGTCAAAGCCTTCCCGATCCCCTTCTCCAAGTTTTTGTCCGCCACGCACATTCAAGATGATCGTAATCACTCCCAAAATCCCTGCAACAATATATAAAGTCGATGACGCCAAATTCACCGCATTAAAAGCCGGTACTGAAATCCTTCCGACGATCCCCTTGTCCGTCAACCGGATCAAATAATTTGCCACAAACTGAGTGAGCAGCGGTAATGCAAAGTTATTCAGATCCTTTATCCTTTTCTCCATCCGACATTCTCCCTATTCCTCAGCATTTCTTCATTTGCTCTCCATTACAATATCATCAAATCAAAATTTATACAAGAGTTACTTGCTCCATTCTAACCTAGTTGACCATTTTTTGATCACACATTGGCGTTCGATTAGAAATGGATCAAATCAAAAGGATCCTCCCGCGTTTCTTTCTTTGAAGCACCGATCTGTTTGTTATTTTGATCTCTTACTCCTTATTCTGACAACAAAAAAGGAAGTCTCGGCTACTGCTTTTACTTCCCCTTAATGACCCTATTAACTGTTTTACTTCGACAGCTGGGATCTACGGTTTATGATCATGGTAACTTTCGATAAAACGATCGGCTTCCTTCTCAGTGATTTGTTGCAGTTCGTCCATGATATCCATATTCCCAATACCATAAACACTGTCTTCAAATGGATCAAATCCCATTATTCTATCATTTATCCCATTCGGGTTTATCTCCTGCCAAACGCCATCTCTAAAAGCAAAAACCTTTTGAACCAATCCTAATGCATTTGCTTCGTTGAATGTTTCACCCTTAACAAGGATCTTCTTGTTTATTAAATAGTATTTGATCATTTCTTATCACCCCAAATTCCATTTTTTGTGTCTCTCACACAGCGGTAGTCAGTCCATTAGCAATATCTTTTTCAAATGGCTTCCTCTATATCGATCAAAGTGTCAAACCATTCCAAAATATAAATGATCGTTTATCCAATACATTCACAAACTACCCTTTTGGTCTCACCGTCATTTTCATCAAACTATTCTCGAAAGTCATTGATAACAAAGACTATCTCGTCCAACTTATCCTGCACGATCTCCATGTCAGTCTCACCGCTTTCCAAGAGAACGATCATCTTTTGAAATTCTGCACATTGTTTCAGAAACTCATCGATACAATGAGATCTGAATCTCCATTATAGGTTTTTTACCATCTGCATTTCTCTAAAGTATTTACCACAAAATGTATACTCTACTTCTTTTAACTCCCTAAAACCAAGAGAAATATACATTTTATATGCAACAATATTTTCCAAAGATACACTTATATATAGTTTATCTGCTTTGTGTTTTTTTCTAAAATAATCAAAAAATGCCACTACAGCCTGTTTACCATATCCTTTGCCTTGAAATTGCTTTCCTATCATCAAACGACTCATAGCCCATCCGGGAAAATTTTCATCGTAATCATACAAGACAAAACCAACCATTATATCTTTATGGTAGATTCCCAACGTATAAAGCCCTTCCTCATAAGACGCTTCAACTAATGACTGTTTGTTGTCCGCAACAAATCCTTCTTGACTATCATCAATTGTCAATTCCATACAGTCCCAATAGTTTGATTTATCAATCTCTCTAAAAATCATTATTATTTTCTCCAACAGCTTCTAATTCACTTCTTTATCAGTAGCAACATATCATACTCATCCTTCCCATTTTCAACAAATCCCAAGGATCTCCAAAATCGGATCGAATCTTCTTCTGCATTAAGCTCATAATATTGAGCGCCATCTGATCATGAACTTGATTTATTATACTACAAATATCCGGCAAATTTCATCCGGTATTTCTCAAGCCCCGTTTCGCATTCTTGATCGTGCTGTCAAAGACGATCTCTTTTCATAAAACTCCAATCTCGATCTTTTGCTTCTGTTCGCTTAATTTTCTTTTTAAGACTTTCAGTTCATTGCTATGCTTCTGCGCCATTTCTTCCCGGCTTACGATCTTTTCCTCAATGGATCTTCGCTTTTTCTTTTCTACTCGCTTAGCTTTCGTCTTAAGACTTTCAGTTCATTGCTATGCTTCTGCGCCATTTCTTCCCGGCTTACGATCTTTTCCTCAATGGATCTTCGCTTTTTCGTTTCCGCCAGCTCGTTCTCTTTTCTTGGCAAAAAAGAGATGACATTTCTGCTATCTCTTTAGCTAAAAGTTAAATGCTCAGCCTTTAATGATTTCTCCGTATTTTAGCTATCCGTTGCTTTTATAAACCGTAAATTCAATTTGTCCGTCTTCTACGCTCTTTATCAATACCATGATATTACTACATTCGTATTTCTCGCCATATGAAATGATCTCAGACTCATATACCTTATGATCGACTTCGCATTGTATAATGTAGGAGGTATTTTTGACAAGTTTATTTTTAGCAACCTTGTATTCGTTTATTTCTCCCTTTGCCAAGCCGAATTTCAGTATATCCTCCTTATCGGCAGAACTCTTTATAGCTATTTGATTTAATTCCATATTGGCAAGATTATTTATTTGAACATTAAAATTTGACGATAATCTATTCGTTATAGGGTAATAAAAAGTAATAAAAGCGAAAGTTACCAAAGACACTATAAAGACCATTATAACTTTTTTCATTTTGTCAGTTTTCATGAAATCTACCTCTTCTATAATCCTCTTCAATGCCGATCACATCATTCGGAGTACGATCTTGTGCTTTACATATTCACTCAAAGTCCTTGAATATGGTCGGCTTATCCCTTCCCATCTGTGCCATTACATTGGTGGTAAGTCCCGCCATTCTTATAACATCAACTTTCATCAGATTTTTTATAAGCACTATCCATAATGGACGATCGTTTAATGCCATATCACGATCTCTTTTGTATCCGTATTTCATCACCAATCGATCAGACCCTGTATTCATTCCACACTCAATTTTCTATAATTTCAACCTAAGTCCTTGCAAATACGCCATTTTCAACCAACCGGCATCTACAAATTCATTGTAATTCGGGTCGATATCCTTCGGATCCATCTGCGATAAACCATTAAAAAAATGGACGAGACGTTTTTTATAAGAGCTCTTTTCAATTTTCTTTTGTAATGCTAAATTAGCCAATCCCTTATCTCCAAAGACGAGAAAATAAGATAGTGAAATATCCAATTTCCCTTCGATGCAATGTTGCATGATCTCCTCGGGAGAACGGTAAAATACTTCAAATATCGGCAAAACACTGTCCACGATCGCATTTTGTAATTGTAAAACCGTATCGGAGAAATTACTTTTCGCCAAATCCCAAGTCCTGTATTCCTCACCTAAAATATAGCAAAGCTGTTCCCCATAGACCCTTCCGCTGCAATGCTCATTATGGTATGCCTTGATATCAAACTCTTTTACCGCCTTTGAAAACACGTTGATATGCGGAATTATGGTTATATTACTTTCACTGTTTCGATATGAAGATTGAAAATAAATCTCTAAAGTAAGATCCTTACTCGCTTTTTTTGATATGGTTTGTCCTTTTTGCTTTCCCTTAAATCCTTGTGAAAGCAACGGAGTGGCTATCTCATTACAGCCCCTTAAAAAAATTTCTCTCAGCTTTTCATTCACGACACATCTCCTCGTTCCATCGATAAGCAAATCACAATATGAAAAATAATTGAATCCTTTGATCCTAGATCCCCTCCGGAATTTGATACCTATAAAAATTCATGGGCTACGATAATATCCCTGTGATGTTAGAATAAAAATAGATCAAACTAAAAAGAGAATCCTTCTAGATTATGTTATGATATTTATATTAAAAGTACAAGAGGAGCTCGTTATGTCTCATGGCAAACAACATGATAAGCAGTTTAAACTGGATGTGGTTAAATACCGCAAGGAGCACCCTGAATTAACTTTAGAGCAATGTACAAAAAATCTCGGGATCGGAGTAAGCACTCTCTCTAAATGGTTAGAGCAATTCCGTGATCATGATGGCGACATCCCTGTTCGTGGCTCCGGTAATTATTCTTCGGAGGAGCAGAAGGAGATCGCTCGTCTGAAGCGGGAACTTCGTGATGCACAAGATGCGCTGGATGTTTTAAAAAAGGCCATCAGCATTCTGGGGCAAGACTAACAGAGGTAATCTATATAGAGCTCTCTGCTAAGGTGGAAGCGTCTAAAGTAAGTGGACGCCGCGTTTCCACTTCCGGAATGCTGAAGTATCTGGGTGTCTCTCGTAGTGGGTATCGTTCATTTCTTCGTCGAAAGCCTTCTACAATGCAGCAACGTAAGGAACAATTGAAGAAAGAAATTCGGCAGATCTATGATCAGTCCAAGCAAAACTATGGCGCACCCAAAATTGCTGAAGAGCTGCGAAAGGAGGGAACTTGTATTGCAACACGAACGGTCGGCAAATATATGAAAG
>JAUNKR010000084.1 GCA_030532705.1 Peptostreptococcaceae bacterium | reverse complement strand
AGGTGTAATATGCGTATGAAAAAGCTATTGGTGTGTTTGTCCGCTCTTCTTTTGATGATGACTTCGATATCCTTTGCTTCAAAAAAAGACAAGGATCTGCTCAAGGAGAAAAAAGCGGAAAAAAGACAAATCCGACAAGAGATCACTGAAAAAGATAAAGAGATGAGAGCTCTTTCCAATCAGATCTTCGAGCTTGATGCAAAGATCGCTTCTGCAGAGGAAAGACTGAATTTGCTCCAGCAACAGATGAGGGAGCTGAATATCAATATAAAGGCCACTAAAGCGAAGATCGAAGAAACGGAGAATCAGATCGAAACCAATGAAGCTTTGCTCAAAGAACGTATTCGAGCGATGTATAAAACATCGGATATGACTTATATGCAATTACTTTTGGAATCAAAAAGCATACCGGATCTTGTTTCGAATGCATATAATGTACAAAAGATCGTCAATGCGGATCGAGATATGCTCGAAGAGCTTGAAGCAAACCGAAAAAATCTGGAAGATCAAAAAACGAAACTCTTGGCAGAAAAAGATCGGATGACGGCAGTACAACAAAAGATCCAACAAGAAGAAGCCGCATTGGAAGGACATCGTTCGATCCAGTTGGCTGCCAAAAATAATATGGCAAAAGATATCCAGCTTTTGAAACGTCGTGAAGAGGAGTTGACCAAAGAATCAAATGCTATCCAGCAGCGTTTGGATGCGGCTGCTCGAGCGAGCGGGAGCAGAAATGTTCCTTATGCCGGTGGTGCGTTTATTTGGCCTCTTCCGGTCAGAGGAACACTGACCTCGGGATATGGATATCGCTCCGACCCGATATCAGGGCATAAAAGCTTCCATCAGGGACAAGATATCGCAGCTCCGTATGGGACCACTGTAATGGCTGTTGCGAATGGAGTCGTTGTTACTTCAAGATATCAGCGAAGTTATGGAAATGTTGTAACGATAGACCATGGTGGCGGAATTGCTACAGTATATGCCCACAACTCATCCCTTTTGGTTGCGGAAGGTGTTTCGGTGGTCAAAGGACAGGCGATCGCAAAAGTTGGCTCAACAGGCTACTCTACAGGAAATCACTTGCATTTTGAGGTGAGGATCAATGGGCAGACTGTAAATCCGATGGGCTATTACAAATAAGATGAAGGATGAAATAACTATGAGAACAACAGATATCAAAAAACTATTTAGAAATGAAAAAGAATATATAGGGAAAGAAGTGGAAGTGGTCGGTTGGATCCGCACACTAAGAGATCAAAAAAACTTTGGTTTTATTGAGTTGAACGATGGAACTTTTTTCAAAAATCTCCAGATCGTCTTTGAAGATGGCGGTATCGATAATTTCAAAGAAGTTGCCAAGCTACCGATTGCGACAGCAATATATGTAAGAGGAGAACTGGTTGCGACGCCGGGAGCGAAACAGCCTTTTGAGATCAAAGCTACAGAGATCAAAGTAGAAGCTACATCCGACCCCAGCTTCCCATTACAAAAGAAGAGACATACTTTTGAATATTTGAGAACGATCGCCCACTTACGTCCGAGAGCGAATGCATTCAATGCAGTTTTTAGGATAAGATCACTTGCAGCTTTTGCGATCCACAAGTTTTTCCAAGAAAACGGCTTTGTTTATGTCAATACGCCGATCATTACAGGCTCCGATGCGGAGGGGGCGGGGGAGATGTTCAGAGTGACCACTCTGGATCTACTCAATGTACCTTTAGTGGATGGAAGTGTAGACTACACTCAGGATTTCTTCAAAAAGGACACCAACTTAACGGTGAGTGGGCAGCTGAATGGAGAAGCTTTTGCATTGGCATATAAAAATATTTATACCTTCGGGCCGACTTTCCGTTCGGAAAACTCAAATACGGCTCGACATGCGGCGGAGTTTTGGATGATGGAGCCGGAACTTGCTTTTGCAGATCTTACGGATTATTTGGATAATGCGGAAGCGATGCTGAAATTTGTCATTCGATATATTCGGGAGAATGCTCCGGAAGAAATGGAATTTTTTGATTCCATCGTAGAAAAAGGTCTTTTTGATAAACTCGACAATGTTGTGAACTCGGAATTTGGGCGAATTACTTATACCGAAGCGGTCAAACTTCTGCAAGGATCCGGAGAAAAATTTGAATATCCGGTGGAGTGGGGAGCGGATCTTCAAACGGAGCATGAACGATATTTGGCAGAGAAAGTATTCAAAAAACCGGTTTTTGTAACAGACTATCCCAAAGAGATCAAGGCGTTTTATATGAAGCAAAATGAGGACGGAAAAACTGTGGCGGCAGCGGATCTTCTGGTTCCGGGAGTTGGTGAACTTATTGGTGGTTCTCAAAGAGAAGAAGACTATGATAAACTTATCCGGAGGATGCAGGAGCTAGGGATGAAAACCGAGGATTACTGGTGGTATCTTGAGCTTAGAAAATTTGGTGGAGTAAAACATGCAGGATATGGTCTGGGCTTTGAGAGATTACTGATGTATGTCACCGGTATGACCAATATCCGTGATGTGATCCCTTTCCCTAGAACAGTCGGCACAGCGGAATTCTAGGATAGTGTAGAGCATTTTTGGGATCGATGAGAAAAAGTAATATCATTTATCTTGAATGTTTTTATTCGGATATGATACTTTGAAAATCAAAAACATTTGAATCCTAATAGGATATGAAACTTAGCTGTTTTATAACCGTTAGGATTTTTTTGTGCAAAGAAATGAATGGATTCTCTTAAAAAAATGAAAGGATACACGATATATAGATAGACCTAATTAATAATTGTTATAGATATCGATTTTTGAGAAGTATCCTATAAATTATATGAAAAGTTTGGAATCAAAGATGAAATAGTACACTATATCAACTGATATTATAAAATAAAAAATATATTTTCAAAAAAACCCTTTATCTTTAAAAAGATATGGTTTATAATGTTTTAAGTCCGATCGATGAAGATCTTCAACTAAAAAACAACAACATAAATATCTCATGAAAAATT
>JAUNKR010000029.1 GCA_030532705.1 Peptostreptococcaceae bacterium | reverse complement strand
AGGATCCTGATGCCGATCACCGATGTTCAAAAAGCATTAAAAGAATTAGGACTCAGGGTCGATGTCAAGTGGAAACACGAAACGAAAGAAGTGATCTTAGAAAAAACAACCTAATGGATCACCCATAAAAAAATGAACTAAACAAATCATTTCGACGACTTAGGACGACAAAAGAATCATAGCTAAAAATTTTTACGAAAAGAGGTAAAGTTATGAAACTAAAATCTCCGAAAAAGTTACGGATCAAAAGACTATTGTCATTGATTTTTTCGCTCATTATGCTTTCAACTATATTTGGAAATACTCAGATCTCCTACGCAGCATTCGTGGATGTTCTAACCCTGAATATAAACGGAAAAGAATACAAATTGGAAAAAGGAAGCGGTACACAAGATATCATTCCAAAAAAAGTTACTTGGGACAAAGGTAAACAGGTCCTTACCGTAAACAATTACACAATGGATAATCTTCATCTCGAACAGCCCGATGATGACGAAAGCCTTATTACCATCCATTTTATTGGAGAAAATAGGATCAACGGAAAATATTTCAAAATGTATTACACTCCGCTGTACGCTGAAGCAAATGTTAAGCTTACCGGAGAAGTTGGATCTAAAGTAATTGTTAATGCACAAAATCAAGCAGCTACCGATTGCGTTTATCTCCAAGGGAATGCCGTTATTGGTGGCCACCTTACGATGCAGATCCAGAACCGTGTCGGTACCGACTATGTCGGAGGAATCAATGTTTGGCCAAATGGTTCTATCGTTGATAATGCAAGCATATTTATAGATGTTCATATAAACCAAGACCTATACCCGAGAAAAGCACGCGGAATATTAACAAATCATCTGACTGTCGATACCAATGGACAAATATCTATAAAAGCTACTAGTAGCGGTGCCCCGGTCTACGGGATCATTATGCACGATGACGGAGACTTGATCAACATAAAAAAAGGTATCGTAGATATACAAACCAATGTCTCTAAAAAGCAATATCAACCTATAGGTATTATCAACGATTCAAGAGAAGACGGCGATCCGGAAGAAGTTATTTTAGGATCGAATATGATGGCTTTTTCAGGAACATTTAATGGCATAAATTATGGAGGTGATCAAAAACCTTATCATTATAATAAAAACATAAGATACACACCTAAAACTGCTCCGGCTCCGGAAAAAGTCACTGTTACATTCACTGCCGGCGCGAATGGTTCACTGGTTGGTGACAAGACCTTTACCGTAGACAAAGGCTCTCTTTGGAGCGGTATCAAGGTACCGACTCCACAGCCGACTCAAGGCTTCCGCTTTGTCGGTTGGAACCCTGCATTGCCGGCAGGCAATACGGCGATCACCGCTAATCAAAACTATGTAGCCAACTTTGAAAAGATCCCGGCTGAGAAAGTCACTGTTACATTCACAGCAGGCGCGAATGGTTCATTGCTTGGTGACAAGACCTTCACCGTAGACAAAGGCTCTCTTTGGAGCGGTATCAAGGTACCAACTCCACAGCCGACTCAAGGCTTCCGCTTTGTCGGTTGGAGCCCTGCATTGCCGGCAGGCAATACGGCGATCACCGCTAATCAAAACTATGTAGCTAACTTTGAAAAGATCCCGACTGAGAAAGTCACTGTTACATTCACAGCAGGCGCGAATGGTTCATTGCTTGGTGACAAGACCTTTACCGTAGACAAAGGCTCTCTCTGGAGCAGTATCAAGGTACCGACTCCACAGCCGACTCAAGGCTTCCGCTTTGTCGGTTGGAGTCCTGCATTACCGGCAGGAAACACGGCGATTACAGCTAATCAAAACTATGTAGCCAACTTTGTGAAGATCCCGGTCGAAAAAGTGACCGTTACCTTTGCTTCGGATGCAAATGGTAAACTTGCAGGCAATACAAACTTCACGGTAGATAAAGGAAGTGCGTGGAGCGGTATCAAAGTACCGACTCCACAAGCAAATCCGGGATATCGATTCGACAAATGGACACCTTCTCTTCCACAGGCTACTGATAAAATTACAAACTCCAGAACCTATACCGCAAGCTTTGTGAAGATCCCGGCTGAGAAAGTCACTGTTACATTCACAGCAGGCGCGAATGGTTCATTGCTTGGTGACAAGACCTTTACCGTAGACAAAGGCTCTCTCTGGAGCAGTATCAAGGTACCGACTCCACAGCCGACTCAAGGCTTCCGCTTTGTCGGCTGGAGCCCTGCATTGCCGGCAGGAAACACGGCTATCACAACTAATCAAAACTATGTAGCTAACTTTGAAAAGATCCCAGTCGAAAAAGTGACCGTTACATTCACAGCAGGCGCGAATGGTTCATTGCTTGGCGACAAAACAGCTACCGTAGACAAAGGAACTCTCTGGAGCAGTATCAAGGTACCGACTCCACAAGCAGATCCGGGATATCGATTTGATAAATGGACTCCGACTCTTCCACAGGCTACTGATAAGATCACGAACTCCAGAACCTATACCGCAAGCTTTGTGAAGATCCCGGCTGAAAAAGTCACTGTTACCTTTGCTTCGGATGCAAATGGTAAACTTGCAGGCAATACAAACTTCACGGTAGATAAAGGAAGTGCGTGGAGCGGTATCACAGTGCCGATTCCACAGCCAAACCAAGGATACAAGTTTGACAAATGGACTCCGGCTCTTCCACAGGCTACTGATCAGATCACAGGATCTAGAACTTACACTGCAAGTTTTGTGAAGATCCCGGCCGAAAAAGTGACTGTTACCTTTGCTTCGGATGCAAATGGTAAGCTTACAGGCACCACGAACCATACTGTAGATAAAGGAACTCTATGGAGCGGTATCAAGGTACCGACTCCTCAACCAAACCAAGGGTACAAGTTCGACAAATGGACTCCGGCTCTTCCACAGGCAAATGACAAGATCACAGAATCTAGAACTTACACTGCACACTTTGTGAAGGAGAATATTGTTCCAAACACCGTGAAGGTCACATTCCTAGCCGGTGAGCACGGTAAACTGGAGGGCAGAACAACATTTGATGTTCCAAAAGGTACTTCCTTCGGAACCACCTTAACTCCTCCAAGACCTAAGGCGGATGCCGGTTTCAAATTCAAAGGATGGAGCCCAAATCTTCCGGACAGCACTTTCCGGGTCAATGACAATATGACTTTTACCGCTCTCTTTGAAGCCGATCCGAAGGCACAGGTCGTCTATACCATCACCTTCAGACCGGGCAATGGAAGCGGGGCGGAATTCACAAGAACTGTCAACAAAGGTCAATCGATGACTCTGCCAAACAACAGCTTCAGCGCACCGTCAGGATATACCTTCGATGGATGGTCCGTGAATGGTACTAAACTAAATGCAGGTGCCCAGCATCTCTTTACACAGGACAGCATCGTGACTGCGCTATGGAAAGCAATTCCTAGCTCAAATAACAACTCCGGCGGTGGCGGTGGAAACACCGGCAGCTCAAAATCCTCTGTACGTCCCGGAGAATCCACAACGACGATCCAAGATCAGAAAACTCCATTGGCAGGAGCTCCACAGATCATCGCGATCTTGAAGATCGGTTCAAAACAATATCAAGTCTTTGAGAACAACCAAATGGTTCCGAAGATGATGGATGTTCCGCCGATGCTTCATCGATCCAGAACGATGCTCCCTGCAAGATTGATCGCTGAACTGCTCGGCATCGAGGTACGATTCGACAATGCAGCCAAATCCGCAAAATTCATCTACAAGACGACTGACAATGGCAAAGAGCATGAGAATATCATTCAGTTGACATTGGGACAGAAGAATATGAAAGTCAATGGCGTGGATATGCCACTGAGTGCAGATATTCTAAATGTCAACGGAAGGATCCTGATGCCGATCACCGATGTTCAAAAAGCATTAAAAGAATTAGGACTCAAGGTCGATGTCAAGTGGAAACACGAAACGAAAGAAGTCGTTTTGGAAAGAATGTCATAAGAGTTAAATTAGATAAGGCTACCGATGATCTGTTCATCGGTAGCCTTTTTGTAAGCAATCAGTAGCCTTCCGAAAATACCCTTTATCCTCTTTCTACAACACGCTCCTCCTCCAATGATGTTCATTTTTCCTGCAATGATCCTATCTCTATTTTTCTTTCCAAACCACTATTTTTGCGCTATAATAAATCAAAAGATCCTTTCTGTCTCCTGCGACGATCAGATGGCCACAAACTATATTGTTCACACCATTTCCTTATAAAAAATCGAGCTTTGCTTTACAAAGTCAGCATAAGGACAAAACGATAAGAACATCCGATCATCTTGCAAACTATGACAGATGGCATCGATCAAATTCCGGCATAAGGAGGACGCATGATCAAGTTCCCAAAAATCTCATTGCAAAAGATCCTTCTGATCGACCTCTTGCTCTCGATCCTCATCTTAGTGATCGAAACGACTGCCAAAAGCATCGTCATGCTCTTTGCAAGTCCCAGACCGGATATTCTTTATCCCGCTTTTTACAATTATTATGAGCTGAAACCATTTGGATACGGCAATATCTTTCCGATGCTCATCTTCCTTTTTTCGATCGGATCGTTATGCTACTCACTGGCCCAGCTTTTTCCGAAAAAAAGATATCCCTACAAAGTGGAGCAGACCTTACTGCGTCTTTGCATCCTCTTTAATCTTCTTCCCTATCTGTTCTTTTGGGGAAGTTGTCGCATCTCCATCAGCGCACTGGTGATCGAAGGGATGTTTATCGCAAAATATTGGATCTATCTTCACTATAAAAAAGATTTTAAGCCATAAGGCAAGGAGGTTTTTATGAAAATCACGCTGCAACAATGTATCTTTTTGATCTCTACCCTCTCAAAAAAACAGGCTCGTTTGATCAACGCGCTGAACTCCGTATATTTTGTGCCGATCTCCGTGAACGGCAAGGATGTTACGGACAAAAACAGAACGCTCGAAATGAAAGAAGACCTTCAGATGATCGAGCTCATCACCCAGGATCTTGTCACGCTTAAAAATGCACTCAGCGTCGCAAACAACAAGC
This sequence comes from Peptostreptococcaceae bacterium, assembly GCA_030532705.1. Taxonomy (GTDB): domain Bacteria; phylum Bacillota; class Clostridia; order Peptostreptococcales; family Filifactoraceae; genus JAUNKE01. The sequence continues at coordinate 21,151 of JAUNKR010000029.1, read as the reverse complement.
ACAAGATCGGTAAAAAAACACTTTTCAGCGCACTTGAAGAAGTTCGCCTCAAGCGAAATCTGCTCAGTAATTTTGAGTATGCATTATCTCGCAGTTTCAATAAGGTGGAGACCGGTGTCGGCGTGGTCCAATATGGCACATTGAATGAAAGTTTATTAAAGGAAAAGTACGAAGCACTTGAAAAGGAAGTGAACATTCTCTCGGAGCAGATCGATAGTCTCAACGCTTCGATCGAGATCGAGGTCAAACTGCTCAGCGAGCAATAGAGATCGCCGAACTCCGATCGATCATTGTCGATCGATAAATCCGGCTAAAAATTTTGGTAGCAGGATCTTTGATGCATTTTCCGTGCATTCTCTAAGGAAAAGAACGGAAACGTTTTACGATTTATGATTATTTACGTTTTAATACCTTACGGACGAAAATCTATCAGTTTCTAGATCCTGCGATGGGCTCTTGCCAAAAACTTTCGGAAGATGCGTTTTGCCTTTTGCATCTTCCATTTACATATTTACTTGTCAAAGAAAGGACGATCATGGGTAAAATCGTAGCAATTGGCGGCGGAGAAATATCCGCCAAAGAAACATGGCTGATCGACGAATATATCGTAAAACTTTCCGAAAAAACATCGCCTCAACTTCTTTTCATTCCAACCGCAAGTTATGATGCAGCCGGTTATATCGAAACGGTCAAAAAAATTTATGGTGAACTGGGTTGCAAAGTCTCTGCCCTTTGCCTTATGGAAGATCCGCCAAGCGATAAAGTGATTCAGGAAATGATACTGGGTGCTGACATCATTTATGTCGGTGGCGGCGATACCGAAAGAATGATGAACAAATGGCGAGAGCATCGTGTCGATCTCTATCTGCGAGAGGCCTATCGCAAAAACATTGTACTTTCAGGGATCAGCGCCGGATCGATCTGCTGGTTTATAGCAGGTCATAGCGATTCGGAGTTCTTCACTGATTCACCTTCCCCACAATATAAGTGGGTCAAAGGCTTGGGCATTCTCCCCTTTCTACATTGTCCACATTATAATGAGCGATTCGAGCAGGAGGGCTTCGACGATTTCTTTTTACCACAAATCACCGATACGATCGCTCTTGAAAATGGTACTGCTATCGCTATGATCGACGATGAGTATTCGATCCTTCGATCCGATCCCTCTAAAAAAGTTTACCTACTAAGTTCAGATGGGATCCGGCTTACAAAGAAAGAATTGACATCGGGTTGGTAGTGCCTTCTTACGACGGACTTCATCCGGACTCGGAGCAAATCATCTTGCATAACAAACCAAAAAATGAAACCATTAAAATCTAAATTCCATGTCAAAGGAGCACTCTATGTCAAACACTGCGCTCGTTATCATCGATGTTCAAAATATGCTGATTGAAGAAAAGCCTTTTCAGGTTGAGCGTTTTATTTCTAATATACAGAATCTTATCGAAAAATGTCGTAATAAAAATCTCCCGATCATCTATATAAGACATAATAATGAAGAATTTAAGAAAGATACGCATGACTGGGATATCCACTCCTCGATACAGCCTGAACCGGAAGATCAGATCTTCGATAAGTATTACAACAGTATCTTTTTTCAAACAAACTTAAAAGAACATCTTCAAAAAAATAATATCCACGAGCTGATCCTCTGTGGAATGGTTGCAGAATACTGTGTCGATGCATCGATCAAGGCTGCCTTTGAACACGGCTATAAAGTCTATGTAGCGGAAGGATGCACGACGACCTTTGGAAATGAATTGATCGCGTCAAAAGATCTGATGGAATTCTATGAAGAATTTATTTGGCCACGTTTTTCCATCGTCCTCAGCTTTCAAGAACTTTTTGAAAGGATATAGACGATCTCTAAATCCAAAAACCTTCTTAACAGAGAGTCCGAGCAACTTTCTTTTACAGAAGGTTTTTTTATGCTATAATCATCTTGAAATAGAGAAAATACAAAATCAGGAGGAACTATGGATCGTTCAAAAACAACACTTCGAAAATATATCAATACCCTCTCCATGATCTACATCGAGGCGGCCTATCGAGTGCTCGGCAAGACTTCGGTCTATATCGAGTATTCAGTGAACAAAGGACTTTATACGGAGATCAAAGACATCGAAACTTTCACGCCGGAGCTTGTTGCACAACTCCGAAAGGCGATGGAGGACATCATCGAGAGCAAGCAGGCGATCGAGAAAATAGAGGTATCTCGTGAAGAGGCGATCGCCGTTTTTGAAAAACAATGTATGTTGGACAAGGTTCGCGTACTTTCGACCGGCACGATCCCGACCGTTCCGCTGTATCGTATCGACAAAATGCAATACAGCTTTTTGGGCGGAGTTTTCAAAAATACGGAGGAGATCACCAATTTTGCGCTCGTTCCGATCTCTCGAGGACTGATCCTCGTATTTCCTCATGTCGGAAACGGTCTGAATTATGAAAATCAGAAAAAACTTTTCAGCATCTTCCGAGAGTCCGAAGATTGGGCAAGGCTGATGGCGATCAATAATGCCGGCGATCTCAATCTTACGATCCAAAAAGGAGAGATCAGCGACATCGTTCGGATCTGTGAGGCTTTGCATGAGAAAAAGATCGCCTATATCGCGGACCAGATCCAAACCAAAAAGACCGCCCGACTGATCCTCGTCGCAGGGCCGTCCTCTTCGGGCAAAACGACCTTTGCCAAACGATTGGGCATCCAGCTCCGCGTACTCGGAAAGCACTATATCACGATCGGGATGGACGATTATTTTGTCGATCGTGAACAAACCCCGCTTGGCGAGGATGGGAAGCCGAATTTTGACTCGATCGGTGCATTGGACATCGACCAGTTCAACCAAGATCTGCAGCGGATCATCCGCGGCGAAAAAGTCCGACTCCCAAGCTTTAACTTTATCAGCGGAAAAAGAGAATATAAAAAAGAGCCGATCCAGATCGACAAAGAGACCTATATCATCGTCGAAGGCATCCATGGACTCAATGATGCATTGACCGGCTCGATCCCGGCGGATGAAAAATTCAAGATCTATATCTCCGCACTCACCCAGCTGAATCTGGATAACCACAATCGGATCGCGACCACCGATCTACGACTGATCCGCCGCATGGTGCGTGACATCAAGACCAGAGGATACAATGCCGAAAAAACACTCGAAATGTGGACCAATGTTGTAAAAGGCGAAAATGTCAACATCTTCCCATACCAAGAAAATGCGGATGTCATGTTCAACTCCTCGCTGATCTATGAACTCTCCTTCCTCAAGCGCCATGCAGTCCCGGTACTTTCCGAGATCCCAAGCGACAGCCCCTACTTTGAAGAAGGAAAAAGACTGCTCACTTTGCTACAGTTTTTCAACAAGGCCGGCGATGAGCGCGCCATCCCGAACACTTCGATCATACGCGAATTTATCGGCGGAAGTTGCTTTGAGCACTGATCGACCGATCACATAGAGCATCATAAGCATAAGCAAGCAACAGTTCGACGTCAATGATCAACAAAAAAGATCCCCCGGCGCTTTTCAATTTCCGATCAAAGCGCTCGGCGGATCCGATAGATCGCAAAAGATCAGGGAACAAATGCTGTCCCCTGATCTTTTATTCTGCTAAATTTTATATTCACTATCCTACGATAAAGCCGATCCTGCACGATCCCATCATTTGTATGCCGAGTTTCCGATCAAATCACATCCCTATGGCCCCAAAAAGAAATCATAGACCGCGAGGTATTTGAAGACTCCGATCCGATAAAGCTCCCTGATAGCTTAAGATGTTCTGCTCATATGATCTTTGAAGAGCCGGCAGATCATCTTCTCATCCCTTTTTCTCGGCTGACTTTTTGATCCGATCATCGTACCCAAAGTCTCTTTCGCTTATTCGTCGAACAAGGTTTCTCCACTGACCATCTTTTTGAGGATCACGCGATTACGTCCCGTATGTTTTGCATGATAAAGCGAAGCATCCGCCCAGCGCATGATGTCGGATTTTTGAGAGATATCCAAGCTCTGCGCCACGGCAACACCGATGCTGATGCTCAGATTTTTGTTCGGCGCAAGGCGATTTTCGATCGCAAGATCATAGACATCTTGTCGCATCCGATCCGCCAGTTTTTCGCTTTGCTCGGCATTCAGTCCCAAGCAAGCGCCGATAAACTCTTCTCCGCCAAATCGAGCCGAGATCCCATTGATCTCATCCATATGCTGCCGTACTTTCAAAGCGACCTGCTTCAGCGCTTCATCCCCTTCCAAATGCCCATAGGTATCATTGTACAGCTTAAAATTGTCGATATCGATCATAAAGATGGTGATCATCTCATCCTGCTCTTTGGATCGATGGATCATATCCAAAATTTTCTTTTCAAAAGCACGTCGATTGTTGATCTGGGTCAGGCTGTCCAACGAAGATAACTGATTGAGCTGCTTATTGGCATCCCTCAGATCCTGCTGTGCCTTTCTGTGCGATTGGATCTCCTTTTCAAGCGTCCAGGAGCGCACCGCATTATTGAGCGCGATCGCCAGATAAGGTGTCAGTGCTTGCAGGAAGGCGATATGTGCTTCGGTATAAGCATATTTCTCCTGATGCTGGATCGAGCAGGCTCCGATCACCCGATTTCCCAAATTCAGCGGAAGGAACAGTGCCGATCTCGACGTAGTTTTCCCTTTGCGACTCAACAGCTTTCGCCCTGCAAATTGCGGATCATTTTCAAAATCGACAGAGCAGACCAGCCGATTATTTCGATAACATTCTGCAAACAGGCTGTTCGGATCATCAAATGCGATGTGAAAATCCGGTCGCTTTTCATCCCCTTCATAGTAGACGACTGAACGCAGCTGATCAAATTCCGGCTCCGCCACCATCAACATAAAGGTATCCACCGGAACATTCTCATTAAAATACTTATAGATCAGACCCACTACTTCATCGATATCCAGTGAAGAAGTGACCTTCTGACCGAGCTCATTGATCATCTCCAGCTGGCGATAAGTGTTTTCCAGACTTTTTTTATGGCGGATCGCTTCGTCCGCGATCAGTTGGAGCTCTTTATTTCTCGAAGCGTCTGTAGGATCGACGATATCATCCCTGACAAAATGCTCCACGATCTGAAGCGAGCTCAGCTGACGAACACGACTATCTTCCATATTTTGCTCCAAATATTGAATATATTTTTCAGATACATCATCATAATGCTCGATATCTTTGTTCTTCTCATAGTATTTTCGAAGATAAGAATAAAGTTGTACATGGGTAAATGCAGCTCCGGATTGTTCAATTTCCTTGATCTCCATAAGTTCTTCCTTGTAGAACTCTTCGCTACGGCCAAAGCGTCTGCAAAGAACCAAGAAATCGCTCAGCAAGCCGCCTTTTACGATCTGATTATATTCCTGGATAAAAGTCCTTGAACGATAATATTCTTCTTTAGCCTGCTCAAAATCGCCGGCATGAAAATAATATACCATTCGAACCGCATGATAGGAATATCGTGTCGTATCGGTGATCTCCAAAAGATCGAGCTTTTCGATCTTCTCGAGTACAGGCGGGATCTCGTCGATCCTTCCCAATTCACATAAAGTCTGGATGATATAGCTATAGGCGAATACTTTTTTGGATATGAGTCTCGCTTGATCCGACGGACTGCTCTCCAGCAGATCGACCACCAAGCAAAAATATTCGTACGCCTTTTGATAATCATTCAGGCTCAGATAAATGATCGCTATATTGGAATAGGCTGTTCCGGTCGAGCTGTTAAGCCCATATTTTTCTTCGACCTTGATGACCTTCCAATAATATTCCATCGCGCGCTCATGATAGGACAGCGCAAAATATGCACCCCCCATCAAATTGAGATTGAAGGACAAAAGTTCCCAGATCTCAAGCAAGGTCGCACGCTCCACCAGTTCGCTCGCACTCTTGAGCATTGCCAAAAAATCCCCTTTGATCGAATAGATCAGACACTGACCCGTATCCACAAAGGCACGAAATTCGTAATCCTCCAGATAACGCTCAGACAGCACAAGCTCATCGAGAATGGCTTGTCCCACTTCGATATTGCTCATGAGATCGCTCAAAAACTTCCTATATAATTCTTCTCTATTCATCGAAAGGTATCTCGATATATCCATACCTGTTTCTTAACCCCCATCTAAAAGCTTTATGACCTGCACATCAAGATTTGATTTCCATCTATTTATCGGATAAATTTTATAATATAAATAGATGAAACAACGAAATCACGAGCTTTTCTTCAAGTTATCCAACATTTTCGATCACAGCGCGTCTTTTTTACAAAAATCCCGATCGCTAAGATCGGGACCAATACTTTCATTCGGTACTTTCGCGCTTAAATCTATTCCAAACTGATCGGCGGTTCTTCTCCTTCTTGGACGAATTTGATGACCACCTTGTTCTTTCCGGTATTTTTCGCCTGATAAAGCGAAGCATCCGCCCAGCGCATAATGCCGGACTTTTGAGTCGATTCCTTCGGCAGTACCATCGCAACTCCGACACTTACGCTAAGCTGTCGAAGCGGTGCAAATCGATTTTCGATCGCCAGCTCATAGACATCGCGACGAATATTTTCCGCAAGCTGTTCGACCTCCTTGGCATCCAATCCGACGCAGGCGCCGATAAATTCTTCACCGCCAAAGCGTGCTGATATTCCATCCGCCTGATCCAGATTGTATCGGATGACCTGCGCCACTTTTTTGAGCGCCTCATCGCCTTCCAGATGACCATAGGTATCGTTATAGATCTTGAAATTATCGATATCGAACATAAAAACGGACAATGGCCAATGATTTTCTTTGGCAGCATCCAGCAGATCGATGATCCGGAATTCAAAATCCCGTCGGTTGCTGATCTGGGTCAATCCGTCAAGCGAAGACAGACGACTGAGCTGCTGATTGGCTGCCCGAAGCTCGACCTGGGTCTCCAAGTGTGATCGGATCTCCCGCTCAAGCATCCACGAGCGGATCGCATTGTTGAGCGCGATCGAAAGATAAGGCACCAATTCTTCCAGAAACTTCAGATCCTTTTCCGTATAGAGCCCTTCCTGCTGATGTTGGATCGAAAGCACCCCGATGACCTCATTACCTACATTGAGCGGTAAAAGAATGACGGATCGGGCATCTTCTTTATTCCTTTTTTTCAAATAAGTTTCGCATAAGAAGCGATCGTCCTTATACATATTGGATGAAAGGATCGTCCGATTATTTTTATAGGCATCGACAAAAATACATTTTTGATCCGATATATCCTGAGAAATATTCGGCAAGAGTTTTCCATCTTCATAATAGACGATGGAGTGAAGTTTTCCTTCCTCTTTGTCCGCACGCATCAAACAGAAGGTATGCATCGGCAGATTTTCGCTGAGATTTCGATAGATCAGCTCGACGACCTCATCCAGATCAAGCGACGAAGTGATCTTCTGTCCGAGCTCATTGATCATCTCGATCCGATAATAAGCATCCTGCAATGCGTTTTTGTTGCGGATCGCTTCCTCCGCCGCTATACGAAGTTCTATATTTTTGGACTCCATCATCGAGAGATCTCCGCTTTCTTGAACCAGTTCTTCAACGACCTGGAGCGAATTCAGTTGCCGTTTTCGGATGGAATCCGAATGTTCTTCCAAAAGCTCGATATATTTTCTGTTGGTTTTCTCTAAAAGATCTTTTTTCTCCCGCATTTGATAATACTCGCGCAAGAATACATAAAGACTGACATTGGGAAATGCATAAGCTGACTCACCCATTTCCTCAACCTCAAGAACTTGTTCCCGGTAAAACTGATGCGGTATTTTCAGCTCCTGACATATCGTCAAAAAATCCGAAAGGATTGCAACGCGAACGGATATATTTGTCTCCGCAAGCTGTTTGATCGCATGATAATAGATCTCCTTCGCCTCATCATATCTGCCCGTATAGAAGAGATAATACATTTTCCCAAGATAGTATGGATACCTCGCCTCCGGACTGATCAGCTCCATATCGATCCGTTCAATACGCTCCAGCACCTCCGGGACCTCGTCCAATCGATCAATATAACACATCGGCATGATCATATCGCCCAGGCAATAAACCAGCTTGGAATAATATCTCGGCTGGTCCGGTCCACCTTTTTCCAGCGCTTCGATCGCCAGTTTATAATATCGGTAGGACTCCTGATAATCCGAAAGATGATTGTATATGAGTGCAATATTGTTGTAAGCAAGCGATGTGATCGCGATCAGACCATGTTCTTCTTCGACCTTGATCGCCCTGTAATAATACTCCATCGCACGTTCAAAAACCCCGATCACATAGTAGGAATTCCCCAGCAGATTTAGATTGTTTGCCAATAGCTGCCAAAGCTCCAGCTCTCTTGTCCGCTCGAGCAGCTCATTACAGAGATTGATCATTTTTGTGTACTGCGATCGTCCCCAAAAACGGATCCCTCTTGCCGTATCGATCGTAGCACAAAAAGCCGGATCGTCCGCATAGCGCTCCGTTTGGATCAGCTCTTCAAGAAGTCGGTCGCCTTCCTCCGGAGATGCCATGATATCCGCGATCAGTATCTTATATAGCTCTGTCGGCTCAAGCGACAGATATTTATTTTTGTCCATAGCATCCTCCCTTCTCATCCAAATCTTTGCTAAAATTTTTTATGATCCATTTTTTTAATTTTTAGGCAAAATCCATACTACTATATCGTATCACCCTCCCTATTACGATAGGGTTATCTTTTTTATTTAGAATTTTTCAGAAAACTTATGCCCTTTTCACAAAAATCGACATTCTCTCTTCTGCATCACCTAGGGCCTGTTCTAAAACATCTTCCGGACAAATCATCGACTATCTCGAACCGCTTCCGCCTCCCAATGAACTGCTGCCTCCGCCCGATCGGAAAGTCTTCGCTGTAGAAGAGGATGCCATATAGCCCGCCTGTATCGCATCGTTCATCGAATTGGCAAGGTAGATCGTCGAAAGCAGATCAACTTCCAGATTATACAGCCTCGACACATCGACAAATCCCGGATAGATCGTCTTCATCTCTTCCGCTACACGATCGGCGATCCCGAAAAGCGCGGCAAATACCAAATAATCGTCCCACAGCTCGATCTCCTTTGTCTCACGTTCCGCGATCAATGTAAAATCCAGCAAAAACTTTTTGAAGCCCAGTACCTGACGGATCATCTCGATTCCCCGCTCTGTCAAAACATAGCCTCGGGTCCTTCCAAAAAAAGTGTTGAGCCGATTGACATAGTATCCTTCACGAAATCGAAAACCCTTCTCTCCGCGGATCTCCACCGTTGAAAACCAAAAGTCGATCTTCTCCGCATTACGCATTGCCCAGTTTCGAAGCTCCCCCGGTTGTAATATATTATCTTTTCCTGCGGCACTGACGATCAGATCAAAAAGCTCGCTTGCACAAGGGTCTTCCATCATTGTATGGCGATTGACCTGAAAATTCACATGTTCCCGATCTCCGCCGAAAAAATCGGAGTCGATCTCTTTTTTCAAAACAAGCGCCCCTTCCTTGACCATCCGTAAGATATACGCACGCATCAGGTCTTTTCGACTGACCACTTCGCCACCATTCATCAAGGCAAAAGAGGTCTGGTCAATAAATCCCCGAAAGGGAACGATCCTGCAATACTCTGAATTTCTGAAACTTCCGCCTGCACGCTTAAACTGTCGGACCAAAGGGGCTTCGTATCTTCGCTTCGTATAGATGATCACTGCAAACAAAAGCGGCGCTATGATCGGAAAACCGATCCGCTTCATAAAGACCCACAAGGTATCAAGATAGCCATTTATGCTGCTCTTCCGATCCCCACCGTTAAGGGTGTGAGAGATCTTATCCTCAAAACTCCCTTCCGCTTGAGATGCTGGGGCAAAAAGCCCTTTTTCAAATCGCAATATGACCGTGATATGATTTCCCGAAATAAATCCCGTCGGTGTTTCCACCATAACGACCCCGTCCCTGATGCCCGAATTGCCGGCATATCCGAAGCTCCAGAGCCAAGTATTTTCTTCGGTGAGGTTTTTTCGTTGCCCCTCTTTTCCATAGCTGATCCGAAGTGAGATCAAGTCGATCGGCAGATCCATCCCCGAATCAACAAATCTGGACACCAGACCGTCCGCATCCGAGTAGCTTTTGACCAGATTGATCATTTTATATTGTATCACATAGCTGTGACGGCCATAAGCGCTCTTACCCCAACACAGATGAGTATCCGAACCTTTTTTGACGATCCCGCAGGTGTAGGCTTTGTCTTCCAAGCTGCCGCCCTTCGTCCAATCCTTCACTCGATCGAATGTCCTTCCGCTCTCATCCTTTACGCGAAGATCCTCGATCCAAACCCCTTTGAGATCGGTCAAGGGGATATAGTATTCACTCCCCGTTTCGCCCGTGACATCCCAAGTTTGCTTGACATCTGCCGATCCGTCTTTGTTCAGCACCACTTGGATATCGATGCTGTGGATGTGCTCCTGAGCATGAGAAAAAGTCGTGCTGATGCCAAACATCGCCACAAAACATAGAGCCCCTGTCAAGATCTTTCTCAAAAAGTCCATGCACGTCCTCTCTTTCGCGATCATCATAGCCTTCCTTTTATAAAATACAATTAGCGAGAACCGCCACCGGATCCGCCGCCGGAATAACCGTCACCGCCACCGGAGGAACTTCTGCCTCCTTTGCCTTCGCTTGCATCTTTGGCGGAGTGGTACATTTTGCTCATCGAGCGGACGGCTCGATCGACCCTGCCATAGTTTTGGCTTAATAGAGCGGATCTTTGTTCAAAGCTCGGATCGATCTTTCGCATCTGTTTTGCCACACGATCCGCCATGCCGAACAAAGTCGCAAAGACCAGATAATCGTCCCAAAGCTCGACCTCTTTGACCTCCCGTTCTTCGATCAAAGTAAAGTCCTTGAGGAATTTTCTAAAATCAAACATCTGCTGAAGATCCTCAAATCCTCCCGGTCGAAGTTTGATCCTCATTCTCGTCCACAACTTGTGGTCATCCCCCTCATAACCATCATGCTCTATCAAAAAATTTGAATGCCCGTTCATCTGGACTTCACTCATCCATGATCCGATCGCTCGACCCTGTATCGCCGAGCTTCTTTCAAGATGCTCCCTGAGTTCACGTTCCGTGATCTTGTTGTATGCCCCCATGCCATCGGTCAGCAGGCCAAAAAGATTTCGTGCATTCTCATCCTCGATCGGAACACCGGCGTTAAATCGTATCTCAAAGCTTTCTGCCCCGCTATCCGGATCCGTGCAAGGAACGATTTGGAGCGCTCGATCTTTGATCAGCTTCATCAAATAAGCATGAAATATATCCTCGAAATGAACTTTTTCTCCTGTCTTTTCCATCGTCCAGACCGTCGTCGCCAAATTCGATTTCATCGGCAATTCACGGCTATACCCGGCTCCTTGGCTCTTACCGCCCATCCTTCGAAACGGTCGCTTCAAAAAAGCCTTGCTCTTTCCGTCCAGGATGATATATAGAACCGTCGCCGCCACGAGTCCTCCGATGATCCCATTGCGCAGACCGGTTTTCTTTTTATAGTCACTTCCCTTGAAAGCGGTCTCCTTGAGTTCTTCAAAAGTCCCTTGCCCTTGAGATATCGGTCGGATCAATTCTTTCGAAAAACGCATCATCACATTGAGATAATTTGAGGATCCGATCGGTCGATCGGTCTTGGCAACGACTTTCCCGTTTTCAAACAGGATCGTCCCTTCGTAGCCAAATGCCCAGATCCCTACTTCCTCTTCATGAAGTCGGGTATTCTTGGACGCATCCGCAAAACGAATGGTCACTGTTGCAGACTGCACATCCGGACTGATCTGATCGTTCACAAATCTTGTGTTGAACCCGTCGTAGTCCGGATAGCTTTTGACCAGATCGGTCAGTCGATATTGAAGGGTATAGGTATGCCTGCCGTAACTCCCCTTGCCCCAGCACATCTCAAAACCGTCACTGATCGGATGAAAACCGCAAAGATATGCCTTGTCCTCCAGCGAACCCTCGACATCCCAGTCCTTTCCTACAAAGGTGAACTCTCTACCCGTTTCGTCCGTGACCCGAAGATCCTGCACCTGCATATCGCCCATACGGCTCATCGTGATATAAAACTCCGTGCCCTTATTCGTCTCGATATCCCAGACCTGTGTGATATCTGCCGATCCGTCATCGTTTAAGAGCACGTCGATATCGATGGAGTCGATCTTTTCCGTTGCATAAGCCGCCGTGCTTAGACAAAACATCCACACAAAAAGAATACCGGTGATCCAACACATTCTTCCGATCTTACTATTTTTCATATTATCCCCCAATCCCTATCCGTTATCTGGAACCGCCACCGGATCCGCCGCCGGAAAATCCGCCGCCTCCACCGCCGGAGCTAAATCCTCCACCGCCGGAGCTTCTTGATGTCGATGCCGAATATCCGCTGCTATAACCCGAATAGATCGCATTGTTCATCGTGGAGATCATCCCCATCGTTGAGCCGAAATAATATCCCCCGCCCGATAAAGCGGAGATCTTCTCAAAGTCCGGATAGATATCTTTCATCTGTTTAGAGACTTCATCCGCCATGCCGAACAAAGCGGCATAGACCAGATAATCATCCCATAGTTCCACCTCTTTGACCTGTCGCTCGGAGATCAGCGTAAAGTCCTCCAGCATCTTGCGAAAACCCAGCGATCGATCGATCATATCAAAACCCGCCGGAGTCAATTCTCGAACCAACTTTCTGAAAAAAGTCCCCTTTTTCCTCATCTCAAAACCTTGCTTCGTTCGAAAGATCTCCTCTCCTCGTGCATCGATCCTCAACAACCAGTTTTGCACCTTCGTATAATTCTTTCTCGCCCATGTTTTGAGCTCTTTTTCCTGAAGGATCCGATCCTGCCCCGATGCAGAGCGTAGGATCGAAAGGAGCGAGTTTTCCAATGTATCTTCCTCCAACATCCCGTCTTGGATCTTAAGGCTGAACTCCTCCCTCGTATTGCCGAGAATGGTCTGTCTTTCCGAGATCACCGGAATGATCGCTTTATGACGGATAAGACGCAGAAGATAAGCACCCAGGACATCTTTCTCTCTGATCTTTCCGCCGACTTTTGCGATCGACCACTGTGTAGCCGCAAGAGAGCCATCCATCGGTAGCGCCCGGCTATATTCCACACGCTTCAGATCGCCCCCCATCCGACGAAAATCCTTCTTCATATTCTTGTCTTCCGGCTTTTGTCCTACGGAAGTTGCCACCTTATAGATCCCGAACATCACCAGAAGCCACGGTAGAGCAAAAACAAGCAGCACAAAAAAAATCACGACCGGAACGATGATCCCGGATGCACTCGACTCTTCGTAATCGCTACCCCCTTTTGCGCGATCCTCCAGCTCCGCAAAGGTCCCCTGTCCTTGAGACACCGGCCGGATCAGACCTTTTTCAATTCGCATCAATATATTGAGATAGTTATACTTCCCGATCGCTTCACTTGTCCTCGCAACCACTTTGCCATCTTCAAACAAAATCGTCCCTTGATGTCCAAAGCTCCAGATCCCTGCTTCATCCGCATTGAGATGAACATTCCTGGATGCATCCGCAAAACGAATGGTCACTGTTGCAGACTGCACATCCGGACTGATCTGATCGTTGATAAATCTCGTATTGAAACCATCGTAGTCCGGATAGCTTTTGACCAGATTGGTCAAGCGATATTGAAGGGTATAGGTATGCTCGCCGTAGCTCCCCTTGCCCCAGCACATCTCAAAACCGTCGCCGATCGGATGGAAACCGCAAAGATATGCCTTGTCCTCCAGCGAGCCATCGATATCCCAATCCTCTCCTACAAAGGTGAACTCTCTGCCGGTCTCGTCCGTGACCCGAAAATCCTGCACCTGCATATCGCCCATGCGGCTCATCGTGATATAAAACTCCGTTCCCTTATTCGTCTCGATATCCCAGACCTGCGTGATATCTGCCGACCCGTCATCATTGAGAAGAACATCGATATCGATGGAGTTGATTTTCTCCGAAGCATACGCAAATGCGGTGCTTAAGCAAAACATCCCTATCAAAAGTATGCTGACGATCCAGCGTGTTTGTCTTTTCATCTTCTTCCTCGATCCTATTCAAGCTCACAACACAAAGCCATACTCCAAGCGGAGTACAGCTTGTATCTTCCATATTTTTTGACTCGATCTCGTTGATCGATCTATCTCATCATATTCGGCATCTCGGTCTTGCCTTCCGGCTCCTGAAGATACTCTCTTTGCACAAATCCTAATCGAGATGCGATCATCGAAGTCGGAAACTGTCGGATCATCGAATTGAGTCGAGTCACCGTATCATTGTACACCTCTCTCGCCATACGAACATTTTCTTCATAATCCTTCACAGAATTCATCGTGTTCATATAGGTTTGGCTTGCCTTAAGCTGCGGATATGCCTCCGAGATCGCCAACAATCTGCCCAGCATATTGCCCATGGCATTTTCCTGCTGAACGATATCCTGCGGTGTCGAATCCTGCGTGATCCTGCTTCGTGCAGCGATCACATCCTTCAGTGCATTGTACTCATGCTCCGCATAAGATTTTGTAAGATCCGCCAAAGCATTCAGCGCATCCCATCGGGAGTTGAGCTGGACCCCGATCTGCGACAAAGCATTTTTACACAGTTCATCTCTTTTTACAAGCACGCGCTGCTCTCGCACCACCCACATAAAAAATAACACGATAACAGCTGCAAAGATCAAAGCAAAAATTCCGCCTCCCATAGTTCTCTCCTTACTTATCCTTAAATTTAAATAGGTTACCCTATTTATAGAATATCACAAAAGAGTGTCTCGCGACAACCGAATTTTGAATTTTTCTTCCCCCGAAGAAAGCAAGACGACAGATGGTTTTGAGCTATTTTGGATAGCAAAAAATACCGAGCGTCCATCCCGATCAAAAAAAGCAGCTGCCGAAATTTTTCCCGACAACTGCAGATCCATACAACAAAGGAGGTCCGATGCACTGCTTCCGATCGTTAGATTTTTGGGTCTAACCTTCGGAAGACATGCAAACGACCTCCTTTTCTCTTAATTTCAGATGATCCGTCTCATCACAGCTTATGAAACAGTTTGTGATTTGACATTGTAAGCCCTCATTGCATTGAAGACAGCCAAGATGGTGACCCCCACATCAGCAAAGACTGCAAGCCACATATTCGCGATCCCGAGCACCCCCAAGATCATTACCAAGATCTTGATCCCCAATGCAAAAAGGATATTTTGCTTGGCAACGCTCATGGTCTTTTGTGAGATCCTTATCGCTTCGCTGATCTTCGACGGCTCATCCGTCATCAGTACGACATCCGCCGCTTCGATCGCGGCATCCGATCCGATCCCGCCCATCGCGATCCCAAGATCCGCTCTTGCCAGAACCGGCGCATCATTGATGCCGTCCCCGACAAATGCGACCTTTCTCGACTTCTCCTCACGAGCGATGATCTCCAGCTCCGCTTCCACCTTTTGAACCTTATCCTGCGGAAGGAGCTCCGCATGCACCTGAGACACTCCCAGCTCGCCTGCGATACGCTGTGCGATCTGAGAATTATCGCCGGTCAGGATGACCGTCTTGATCCCCTCTTTGTTCAACGATTCGATCGCTTCCTTTGCATCGCTCTTGACCTTGTCCTCGATCGTGATCGTGCCGACAAATTTTCCATCCACCGCCACATAGACCGCAGTCGATGCGCTCGGCGCTTTGAGCTCTACCTGACGCTCAGCGAGCAGTTTTTGATTTCCTGCAAGGATCTCCCTGCCATCGATCTTTGCACTGACACCAAAGCCGGACATCTCCTGCACGGAAGATGCCCGGTTCGGATCGAAGATTTTTTTTGTCTTTTGCAGATATTCCCGAACGATCGATTTTGCGATCGGATGATTCGAACTTTGCTCCGCATACGCCGCAAGCTCCAAAAGCTCATCCGCCGATAAACCATTGAAAGGCAAGATCTCCGACACTTCAAACTCACCCTTTGTCAAAGTTCCCGTTTTGTCCAGCATCACGGTCTTGACCTGTGACAACTGCTCCACATAGCTCGATCCCTTAAACAAGATCCCTCGCTTAGATGCTCCGCCGATCCCTGCAAAAAAGCTGAGCGGCACCGAGATCACCAGCGCGCATGGGCAAGAAACGACTAAGAAGATCAGCGCTCTGGAGATCCATTTAGAAAAAGGCTCCGCAAAAAACAATGGCGGAATGATCGCCACCAATACGGCAAGTGCCACGACGATCGGTGTATAAAACTTTGAAAATCTCGTGATAAAACGCTCCTGATTGGACTTTTTCTCACTCGCATTTTGCACCAGCTCCAAGATCTTACCTACTGTTGACTCCTCAAACCGCTTGTCAACACGTGCCTTGACCAGACCAGTCAGATTGATCGCACCGCTCATCATCGAATCCCCGACCACTTTTTCGACCGGGATCGACTCCCCGGTAAGTGCCGCATTATCGATCGTCGTAAAGCCTTCCACGATCGTCGCATCCACCGGGATCTTCTCGCCGCTCTTGATCAAGATGATATCACCGATCTCAAGCTCATCCGGATCGATCACTTCACTCGTCCCATCTTCACGGACGATATTTGCAAAATCCGGACGAATATCCATCAGATCCGAGATCGAACGTCTTGAACGTGCGACCGCTCTCCCCTGGAAATACTCTCCGACCTGATAAAAGAGCATTACCGCCGCCGCCTCCGGAAACTCCCTCAGTCCCAGCGCGCCGAAAGTCGCGATCGTCATCAAAAAGCTTTCGTCAAAAAACTCGCCCTTTCCCATATTTTTAAATGCGATCAGGATCGTCTTATGCCCTGCAAGCAAATATGCGACAAGAAACAAAATCGACTTGAGCATCGTATCGGAGAGCGGTCCGACAGACAGCTCCATCCTTCCGACGATCACCCCTAAAGCAAAAATCGCCAAAGCCACCAACAACAAACGAATATTCACCGCCCCATGTTCATGATCATGCCCATGCTCATGGGAATGGTCATGCGAATGATCATGATGCTCGTGATCATGATGCTCAGGGTGAGGTGGCGTTGATTTCGTAGACTCTTTTTCTATGAGAAAACTTCTCATCGATGCACCGGCGCCTCAGCCACAGCCCTCGATCGCCTTTGTTACCTTTTCCGCTTCAATATCCCTACTCATAACTCCCTCCTATCCAACTATTCTTGGATATGCTCCATTCCGATCTCCAAAATAGTCTTGACATGATCGTCCTTCAACGAATAAAACACATTCTTTCCGACCCTTCGAAATTTGACGAGATTTGCCTTTCGCAAAGTGCTGAGCTGGTGAGATACCGCCGACTTCGTCATTCCAAGCACACTGCCAAGATCGCATACACACAGCTCCGATTCATCCAATGCCCATAGGATCTTCGTGCGTGTCGGATCACCAAACACCTTAAAAAAATCCGACAGCTCCTCCAACAGCACCTCATTCGGCATATGTTGAACAACTCGATCCAGCAAATCGCTCGGCACCTTCTCCGTACCACAGCAAGTAATTTTTTCTTCCGGATCCACTTTCCTTCTCATACGATCTCCTCCAATAATATTTTGAAAGCGAAAAATTTCGCTCAACTTCCTTTATAATCATTTTCCAATCGGTATGATCTCTTGCAAGATCTTTCTCTCATCTCCTTGCTTTGACCCGAGAGGATCCGCCTGTTGATCACCGCATACAGTTGAACAGTCATTCAGCCTTCCTATCCTCATTATAGTTGAATAGACATTCAACTGTCAAGTGTTTTTCTAAAAATTTTCTTCCAATATCGATCTCTTGCTCTGAAGAAAATGAGATGAGCGTCCCTATACTCTCGAACAGATGGATACCGGCTTCTCCTCCGACTCGTTTCTCAAAGATACAAAAAGCTCCCGCCAAAGCCTTCGCTTTGATGGGAGCTGTCCTGCCACACTAAAAACTACTTCTTCTCCATTGTCTTTCCGCAGCACTCGAAGTCACAGCAGTCATGTCCTGCTTGAGGAGCACACTCATCGATATCTGTGCAGTTACACTCATTCTTCACTTCGAACTCGAATCCACATGCTGAACATGCGTAAACATCACCTTTTTTCATTTCATTACAACTTGCCATATTATTTTCCTCCGTTTATTAACTTTATTTTTTGTTGTTCAGTTGAACATCTGTTCAATCATTCAACCGTACGCTTATTATAGTTGAACGACCGTGCAACTGTCAATACTTTTTTCATAAATTTTTTCAAAAAGTTTTTTCAGAAGGATGAAACGCTGTCATATCAATAAAAATAGCTCCCAATTTCTTGAGAGCTATCCAAAGGAGCTTTTTCAATAATTTATTTCATATCCAACAAGGTGATCTCTTTTGTCTCGTGATCCCATTTTACATCAATCGCAAGACCGAGCTCTTTCAATGCTTTTTGGATATCTGTCATCGGCAGTAGGATCCTGCCATTGGTATTAAGAAGGTCTGCGCTGAGCATCTGGCTCTTTCCATTGACTTTCATCATTTTTTGTCCAAGAGTCAGCTCTACGATATTTTCTTTCGACTTTCCATCAACTTCTTTTACAAAAGTGAATTTTGCAGTCTTTGTTGCAGTATCAAATTTCACTTCGATCCCAAGAAGTTCCGCGATCATTCTTGCAGGTAGCATCGTTCTTCCCTGATGGATCACCGGTGTTGCATCCATCATTTTGCTTACGACTTTACCATCTTCTACAACTTTGTATTCCTTATTAGCAATACGCAGTTTTGCTACAACGTCCTTACCAAACTCCGTAACGACACTTTTCTGCTCCGTTACCGGTTTCTTATCTTTAGCCGGTGTAGATGGTGTACCACCACCGCCACCGCCTCCGGTAATTCCGCCTCCAGATGGGCCTCCACCGGAAGATCCTCCGCTTGACGGCTTATCTTTCCAACTTGCAAAAACTTCGGTATCTTGGGTAAAAGTATATTGTGCACCCGCATCAAAGGTTTGATTTCCAATCATCCATTTGTCAAATACTTTGTTTGCCGGTGGTGTAAAAGGATTTGCCGGAAGTGTAAACGGAGCATTCGGCGCAACGGTTTCTGTTTTATCCGCGCCGGTTCCGCCATTTGCTTTAAAGGTAATGGTAAATGGAATTTCTTCAAACACCGCTCTGACTTTTACAGCCTTATCCGGCATCAAAAATTTGCCTTCGGACGAGATCTCCACATCGCCCTCGATCACCTGCCATTCTTTGAAGCGATAACCGGTATTCGGATGTGATGTTAGCGTGATCTCTGTATCTTTTGCTGCACTATTTACGTTTGCAGTTCCTGTCCCGTGTCCATCATTCTCAACAACGATCGCATAGGCAGATGCTTCGTTTTGTTCAAAGATCGCTTCGATCGTTACTGCTTGATTCCCCATTGTAAATTTATTATTTTGAACGGTTACTCCTCCGGCAGTTACATTCCATTCTTTGAAATGGAATCCCGGATTTGGTACTGCGTTCAAAACAACTTCTTTTCCTTCGTACTGCTCGGTAGGATTTGCCGTTGCCTCTCCGTTTCCGTCATTATTCACAGTGACGGTATGCTTCGGTTTTTCTGCAAGCGTAACGGTGATCGTAACATCCGCCTCCGGCATGGCGAAAGTTTCTCCATTGTTTATTGTCCGGTCAAGCATCCCACCGACAACCTTTATTTCAGAAAGTATTTTGTCTTCCGGAATATTGTTTACATTCACCGTGATCGTCTGACCAAGTTTTGCTTTATTTCCCACTTTGCCCTCGACAAGAGTTTGAACCTCTGCTCCGCCATCATTAACGATCGTGATAGTATGAAGCGCCTTCACGGTGATCGGTGTCTCAGCCGTTTTTCCGCTCGCAGTATGTGTAACGACGATTTTTTTATCGCTTACCTTGAGCTTATCCGTTGCGGACGGTTTTATGGTAATTCCTTTGCTTGCAAAATCAGCCGGCGAAACAACTTCGTTGTTACCATCCGATTTGTGAATAGTAACCTGCATATCGTCAAGGTTTAAAGTATCACCTTCGTAGTAAGTTGTTGTCGATGGTGGGGCTACTTCGATACGCTCGATAGTAACAGGCGGCGGAGCAGAAGTATATCTTACGCTTTTCTCAAACCACTTTCCGCTCTCCAGTCTCATTTGACCTTCCAACTTCGGTTCATATTGAAAGGCTCTTGTTTTTGTTTTCGGTGATTGAACCTGAATATCAATCGTTCCATTTTTTAGAATAACACCCTTGTTCGTTCTATCAACTTCTCCGCCGGAAATTCCGTAAACATAATCTAAAGATGCACGATTTGTATTCATGTTTATCCGAATCATACCTATAGTATCTACCGTAATGCCGCCGTAAGCATAGATTCCAACACTTATAATATCCGTCTTGGAATCAAGTTCCAAAACAGAGTTTCCCTCAATGCTAATCTTGCTCGCATAAATAATTTGTTGCCAGGAACCAGAACGATTTGGCTCCCCTTCCAAATATGCACGAATAGTCGCATTATTTATGCTCAGTTCACTAAAGCGCAAATTTGCATAAATATTACAGAGAATCTGCGTATCCTCAATGGATGTTTTTTTCGCTCGAATGTCCAAATCATATAATGACAGAGTCCCATTCCCTCGGATGTTGAGATTTCCATCCACAACAATTCCTTTATCACCCTCTCTTTCGACTCGTCGCAAAGTATTTTCACCTTCTACCCGAACATTTAAGAGATTTCCAAATGCATTATCCCCTTGAATACTTTCTCCGTTAAATCCATTCATGACAAGAGTACTTGTACTTTTTTCCCAAGTTAAGCCGGCAGGCAACGGCGTACTTTCATCTGCCAATTCGTACAGTTTTTTGTCTACATAAATATGGGTAAAAGGCGTTTCGCTATCTGCATGTGCATTTAGCGTACCCCCCCCCCCGATCGATAAAATCAGCGACAACAACCGTTGCCCCATTTTACTTTTTTGAACTTTACGTTCCATAGTACCTCCTTTGTTTTCTAAAAAAGCTCCTTTTTACTATTGCACGACTACTATAGCACAAAAAACTCCCCTTGTACACACTCAAAAAACCCTTTTCATGATCAGCCCTGAAAAACGATCAGAAAATCCGACAGCAATATTTTTA
>JAUNKR010000028.1 GCA_030532705.1 Peptostreptococcaceae bacterium | reverse complement strand
TAAACGATTTGGAGCTTGTCAATAGAAAAACTCCACAACAACTTGACACGACCGTCTTTTGCTCTTGGATTGCGACTCGGGGAGTTTTGATATATAATAGTATCAAATTGCAATAAGAAAGGAATAGTAAAGCAAGAGGATGTACGGGAGGATGTTTTTCATTTGCCTTTTGCATGATCGATCCTGATCTACAACAATGGATGAGGAAGAGGCTTTACGACTAGAATATGATACTACAAGGCAGTGGCTGTGAATTGATGATTCCGGATGGGGAGCTGAAATCATTAGCGGAGATCGAGCGCAGCATTATAAAGAAATATCGAAAGCACCTATGGTCTCCTTTTATGAAGGCGGTGCGTGACTATAAGCTGATCGAGCCGAATGATCGGATCGCGGTGGCGGTATCGGGGGGAAAGGACAGTTTGGTGATGGCGATGTTGTTTAAGGAACTTCACAGATATAGTGAGGTGCCTTTTGAACTTCGTTTCATTGCAATGAATCCGGGGTTTTATGAGCAAAATAAGACGCAGCTCCTAAAAAATTGTGAGCATTTGGAGATCCCTGTCGAGCTGTTTGATACAAATATTTTTGAGGTCGCGGGAAAGATCGCCGGGGACGCACCCTGCTATATGTGTGCAAAAATGCGCCGAGGCGCTCTATACGGGAAGGCGGAAAGCTTAGGTTGTAATAAGCTGGCGCTTGGGCACCATTATGACGATGTGATCGAAACGACAATGCTCAATCTGCTCTATGCCGGATCGATCAAAACGATGATGCCGAAGCTGAAGTCGCAGAATTACAATGGGATGCAGATCATTCGACCGTTGTACTATGTGAGAGAAGAGGCGATCCGCCGTTATACGAAAGCGAGCGGGATCTGGGCGATGAATTGCGGTTGTGCTGTTGCGGCAGGAAAGATCGCAACGACACGCTATGAGATCAAGGATCTGATCGAGAGCTTGAAAGAAAAAAATCCTAATGTGGAAAAATCGATCTTCAAAGCGCTGGAGAATATAAATCTGGATGCATGTATCGCATGGCAAAAAGACGGTAAAAAACACTCTTTTTTAGATGATTTCTCAGATCAAGACATTGTATAAGAGAAAGTAGGAGCTTGAAGGGACAAGAAATTAGAAATGGATGCTTTGTGATATCAAAAAATCCCTTTATAGATATGGAGCGGAGTTCTTGGAGCCGGCGAAAAGGGTTGAATACTTGACGTAGCTATTCAATTATCTTATACTAATTAAAAAAGATCGAAAGGAGAGGACGATGCGCAAAGTACTGAAACAGACGATGGCGATCATTTTATGTGTTACTTTGATCTATGTGCTGCTACATTACAGTTTTATGGTTTCCAGTCATTCAATGCATTATTGTAATACATTGAATTGCTCGGCATGCAGTGAGATCCAGCAAGCAAAAGGGATGTTCAGTTTTTCGAAGCCGACCGGACCGAATATAACGGCTTGTGTAGTTGCTGTCGTACTTTTCGTTGGATTTTATATTAAAGTAATTTATCCCAAACATCGTACTTTGATCACTCAAAAGGTGCGATTGGATGATTAGATCCTCCTAGATCTTAAAGGAAATTTAAGCATAAAAATTTAGGAGGAAAAATGAAAAAAATATTAACATTAATGGTTGCTGCTGTCGTGATGATGGGCAGCTTGGGTGCTTGCGCACAAAAAGCGGAGACACCTGCACAGGATACACAAAAACTATCTATCGTAACTACGATCTTCCCGCCATTTGATTTTGCACGTACGATCGGGGGAGAGAAGGCGGAAGTAAGTATGTTGTTGCCGCCGGGAGCGGAAAGTCATTCGTTTGAACCGAGCCCTCAGGACATTATCAAAGTTCAAGAAGCGGATCTTTTCATCTACAATGGTGGAGATAGCGATGCATGGGTCGATGAGATCCTAGAGTCGATGGGTGAAAATGCACCGGCTACACTAAAGATGATGGATGCGGTAAATCTTCTTGAAGAAGAAGTGGTGGAAGGAATGGAGCATGATGAGCATGACCATGATCACGACCACGATCATGATGCGGACAAAGATAAGAAAGATGACCACGATCATGATGCGGACAAAAATAAAGAAGAAGATCATGACCATGATCATGAAGGAACACATACTCATGAAGGCGTAATGGATGAGCATGTTTGGACATCTCCAAAGAATGCGATCAAGATCTCGCAAGCGATCGCAGAGAAACTTGCGGGCACAGATCCTGAAAATGCGACTTTCTATATGGACAATTTCAAAGCATACAAAGAAAAATTGACAGCGCTGGATACTCAATTCAAAGAGATCGTAGAGCATGCTACATTGAAGACGATGGTATTCGGGGATCGATTCCCGCTTCGATATTTTGCGAATGAATACGGATTGGATTATTATGCAGCATTCGTCGGATGTAGCACTCAGAGCGATGCAAGTGCTGCAACGGTAGCTTTCCTGATCGATAAAGTGAAGGAAGAAAAGATCCCGACCGTATTTTTTATTGAGCTTTCAGAGCATAAGATCGCAGATGCGGTATCCGAAGCGACAGGATCGCAGATCGCAATGTTCCATACATGCCACAATGTAACAAAGGCTGAACTCGAGGAAGGAGCGACTTATCTATCATTGATGGAGAAGAATGCGGAGACTCTAAAAGCAGCCTTGCAATAAGGTGAACTATGATCGATCTATTCGGAGAAATGATGTCCTACAAATTCATGGTACATGCAGTGATCGTCGGATTGTTCGTATCCGTCTGTGCGTCACTGCTCGGTGTGAGCCTTGTGCTGAAACGCTATTCCATGATCGGTGAAGGATTGTCAAATGTTGGCTTTGGTGCACTGGCAGTGGCGCTTGCTTTTAATCTGGCGCCACTGAAGGTATCTATTCCTGTGGTAGTGTTTGCGGCGTTTTTGCTCCTTAAGATCAGTGAGAGCAGTAAGATCAAAGGGGACGCGGCGATCGCGATCATTTCGACAGCTTCTCTTGCCGGAGGAGTCATGGTGGTGTCGCTTACGACAGGGATCAGCACCGATGTTTGTAACTTTATGTTCGGAAGTATTTTGGCGATGCGGACCAGCGATGTTTATCTCAGCATTGCACTCAGTATAATGGTCCTTGCACTATTTGTGCTATTTTACAATAAGATCTTCGCGGTTACTTTTGACGAAACTTTTGCACGAGCGACCGGAACAAAGGCGGATTGGTATAATATGCTGATCGCTCTTCTGACAGCGGTGACGATCGTCCTTGGTATGCGGATGATGGGAGCGCTTTTGATATCGAGTCTGATCATCTTCCCGGCGCTGAGCTCGATGCGTGTGTTTAAGCAATTTCGTTCTGTCGTCATCAGCTCGGCAGTCATCTCGATCTTTTGCTTTATGATCGGGATCACGATCTCTTATTTATACGCCACGCCGGCAGGGGCCAGTGTGGTGATGATCGACCTTGTAGTGTTTGCTGTGTTTTTTATGGTTGGGAAATTGCGAGGTAAAAAATGGGCAGGACATTGACGCTTATTCTGCTGATCATCGGTGTATTACTACTGACGGGCTGCTCAAGTTCTGTAGATAGTGCGGATGACGGCAAATATCCCGTGGGGAGCCAAAATGAAACATCGGATATCGACAAGAAGAATGAAGAGGCGGCAAAAGACATTCCAAAAGGAACGATCCCCGGTGATCCGAAAGATTCAACGGACATGAATGCGGATGAACTTTATATCCGTGAAAAGATGTTTATTACACAGATCAATGATATATTCTACAATATCGACGAGTATAAGGATAAGACCATCGCGGTCGAAGGGATGTTTCGCATATTCCCCGGCGTGGATGGACAACCGGATATCCCGGTAGTGTTCCGAAATGGACCGGGCTGTTGTGGCAATGACGGTTGGGCAGGATTTTTGCTTCATTATGACGGCGAGTATCCGGCGATCGATGAATGGATCCTTGTGAAAGGAAAACCGGAGATCGTACAGACAGACCTTTATATACAGCTGTATCTCAATGTCACCAGCTTGGAGATAAAAAAAGAACGCGGTGCGGAATTTGTAGACCAATAGGAAAAAGCTGAGAGCTCTTGTTTAGGGTTTCTCAGCTTTTTAATTTCATTATAAAAATCATTTATTTTTTGTAGACAGCTCGATCTCCGCCGATCATCTTGAGTCTTGAGCGCAAAGCGCAAAGATGGGCTTGTCCGATCGATTTTGTTTGAAGTCGAACGGGAACCTGAACATGCTTGATATGCATTCCGATGGAGGTGTCTCCAATATCAAGTCCTGCTTTTGCAACGATATGTTCGACAACGACCGGATCTTCAAAAATCGCATAAGCAGAGGTTGCAGCTCCACCGCCTGCATGTTTTTGGGGAATGACATTGACCTGCTCCAGATCGTATTTTTCGGCAGCCCTGCGTTCCACAACGATCGCACGGTTCACATGTTCACAGCATTGAACGGCAAAGAAGATCTTTTGATCGTCCAATATGGATCTGATCGTTTGGATGACGACCTCACCGATCTCGATGCTGGTGCCTTTTCCGATATGTTCACCGAGGATCTCGCTGGTGCTGCAGCCGAGGATAAAAATATCTTCCTCTTGAAGATCGGCTACGCTCAATAGTTCATTGAGCGCATCACGCAATTCTTGCTGGATCTTTTTGATCATAACTTCCTCCTTTTGAAATTAATTTGTTTTTGATCATTTATATCACACTGGCATATTTATGGTTGCAGATCGATCTGTCAAAGGATCGATGTGTACCGCTGCTTACGGGTGATCCGATGGTATTTTGGGATCCGTTTACTCGATCCCTCGCTCGATCGTTCGGTTCGAGAAATATCCGAGCGCTCATAAAAGACGATCTGATCGCAATCTCAAGCAGGGTTCCTTGGCTCTCTTTGCGCTAAGAAAAAGAAGATTTTAATACAGCTGATTATTTCAGTGTTCTTCAGATCCGCGATAGTAGTAGATCGCCAGCTGGGTCCGGTCGCGAAGCTCCAATTTTTCAAGTAGATTGGAAATATAGTTTCGCACGGTGCCAACGCTGAGAAAAAGTTTTTCGGCGATCTCTCGGTTATTTAGCCCATCCGCCACTAAGGTGAGGATATCTTTTTCGCGTTCAGATAAAAAATTTGGCAGATGGTGAGGTCGAGGGGCAAATCGCTTGACGATCTTGGAATCGTAGACAAGCTGGTTGCTCGCGACCGCATCAAGCGCAGGAAGGATCCCGCCGATGTTTTGTTTCAGGATATAGCCGGAACAGCCGAGGGAGATCGCATCGTTGATGTACTCCTCGTCCTGAAAGGTGGTGATCAGAAGGATCTTTGCCTGAGGAAAATCCTTCATGATACTTCGTGTTGCATCCAATCCGTTCATATCATCCATTCGGATATCCATCAGGAGAATATCGGGCCGATGCATTTCATAAAGCTCGACCGCTTCCCGTCCGCTACATCCTACTGCTAAGATCTCGATCCCGCGCAATTCCAAAATGTTTTTTAATGATTCGCGTACAAGAGCGTCATCATCAACGATTACGATCTTCATTCGTTCCTCCTTGTGAGCTATATTCGATCTTTTTTAATGATAAAATATTTTCTGTGGGGCATTTTATGAATTTGATGCGTGATCTTTTGCACAGTTTGCTTTTTGAATCGTCAGGTGAACAAAAAATCCATTGTCACGATACCCATAATTCGCATGCCCGTTATATTTTCTGGTAAAATCTTCGACCGCTACCAAGCCGATCCCCTGCGGATTTTTTGGAAGGGTCGTGGTTCGTGCGCCATCATTCTTTACCGACAGGCTGTAATATGCCTTATGTTCCATAAATTGTACCTGAACCTTTTTTGCATTCGAATGCTTTGCAACATTGGTCAGCAATTCTTTGGTGATTGAAAGGATGCCGAGCTTCAGGGTATAGTCCATCTGCTCGCCGGAGAAGAAATTGAAGACTACATCAAGCGGGAAATTGACGATCAGATTTTCCATTTCCTGTCTCAGATCCAACGATGAATCGTGTAGATCATGTAGGCTCGCACGAATATCCTGCATCCCGTTTTGTAATGTATGTTGCAGATTTTGGATCTTTTGGGTCTGATCATCATCGGTCGATCGGAGCTTGAGGACCTCGGTCTGCAAAATACAGCTACTCAGGGCATGTCCGACTGAATCATGGATCTCGCGGGCGATCCGATTTCGTTCGCTCAAAATGGCGATCTCGATCTGAGTATTCATTTCACGATTACGAAATTGTAGTTTTTCCTCCCTTACGAGAAGTTTTTCGCGAAGAGAATCGATTTGCTGTTGATAGACCTTGATCTGCTGTTGGTCCGTCTTTTCCATATAAGAGAGATACAGCGCAAAAAATGTCAAGGCGAAAAAATAGATCCGGTGATCTTTAACGAAGAAGATCGGTAGCAGAGCGATGACCGAGCGATCCCCATAAAAGAAATACAGATCGTAGACCAGTACCGGTAAAAAATAGAGGAAGCTCGGATAAATGATGCATAGACCGATCAGTAAAAGGGTGCAGACGATCCGTAATTTCGGTTTCACGATGTCGGTGAGCAAAGAAAGGATGCCGGCACCCAAAAGCGCAAAAAGATGCTCCGGCCGATCGATCCCGATCGGGATGATACATAACGCAAGCAACAGTAATTTGGTGATGATCAACATAATATCCCTCGTTTATATCGCTGATCGGAGCAGTTTCTCGGCTGCTGTGTTCAGCACATATCCTTTATGTCGTATTTTCAAATATTTATATTCCTTTTGAGGCGGGTTTTGGGTACTCGCCCCATTCGAAAGTATTCCAATTTCATTATACACTATCTTGTGACAAATGTCATATCAATTTGTGATCAGGCTCACTGGTGACATTTTAAGAAATATTTTATAATGTACTTAAGAAAATCTTTTTGGACAAATGACCGATCAAAACAAAGAGTAGGGAAGGGAGAGTTTTTATGATCACGGTAAATAATTTGGTAAAACGTTACAAGGAGCTGGTCGCACTCGACCATATCAGTTTGGAGGTACGCGATGGTGAGATCCTGGGGCTGCTCGGACCAAATGGCTCAGGGAAGACGACACTGATCCACTGCATCCTATCACTTCTGAGCTATGACAAGGGAGAGATCTTGGTGATGGGCGAAAAATTTACACAAAACAGCGATCATATCAAAAGACAGATCGGTTTGGTACCTCAGGATCTGGCATTGTTTACGAATTTTAATGTGCAGGAGAATATTGATTTTTTCTGTAGCTTGTATATTTCGGACAGCAAAATCAGAAGACAGTATGTGGAAGAAGCCATCGATTTTGTAGGGCTCAATGAGTACCGAAAGTTTGTTCCTCAGAAGTTGAGCGGCGGTTTGAAGCGTCGTCTCAATATTGCATGCGGGATCGCTCATAAACCGAAACTGATCTTCTTTGATGAGCCGACAGTGGCTGTCGATGCTCAAAGCCGAAATTTTATTTTGGACGGGATCAAGAAGTTGAACCAACAAGGAAGCACGATCGTATATACCAGTCACTATCTGGAGGAGGTCGAGGAGATCTGTAGTCGGATCACGATCATCGACAATGGGCGTAATATCGCCTCGGGCACATTGGATGAGCTTAAGGACAGTGTGGCATCGGGTGAAAAGATTGTGGTGGAATTCGTTCATCTATCGAAAGAGCAGGAAGCGGAGCTTCGGAATATGAGCGGTCTGATGACGATGGAAAAAGTCGGGGACGAGTATCAGATGCAGTTTGAAAAGAGAAGAAACAATCTGATCCCATTGATCGATTTTATCGAAAAGCATAATTTGACCTACAACAAACTCTATGGTGACAAACCATCGCTCAACGATGTATTCCTTGCACTTACCGGAAAGGAGCTGAGAGACTGATGAAAAGAAATTTCGTGCTATTCCTATATCTTCTAAAAGAGCGTCTGCGTAACAGAGGAGCATTTTTCTGGACGATGCTTTATCCGGTGATCCTGGTGAGTATTTTTTATTTCGGATTTTCGGGTCTGATGGATCGGCAATTCAAACCGGTCGAAGTCGGGATCGATCCGGATTATAAATACATCAGGATATTTGAGATGGTCGACATTCTAAAAACACAGGCAATGGAAAAAGAGCGGGGAGAGGAGATGCTTCGTAAAGAAGAGATCGCTGCATATATTCGAGAAGATGGGGAGCTGATCCTTTTGAAATCCGGGATCTCTCAAACCTTAGTCAAAGAGGTGACCGACTGGATCGCACAGGTCCATGCCCTGATCGAGAGTGGCGCCTCTATCGAGAAACTTCGGATGGATCGGATGCATGTCAAAACATTGCAACAAAGTGAAGATTTTTGGAAACTGACCTATTATTCGACCGTGGCGATGTGCTCCGTGTACAGTATGTATGGCGGAATTGCACTCTCCACACCGAATTCCACTTCTGCTAGGATCGCCGTCAGTCCGCTAAAGAAATCAACACGCATTGTATTCTTCTTCTTGCTGTCGACACTGATCAATCTGCTGGTCAATATCTTCTTGGTATTCTATATCGACTATATATTGAAGCTGGATCTGTTTCCAAAACTTTGGCAAAGTTTTGTACTCATTTCCTGCGGCAGCCTTTTTGGGATCGCGCTCGGCATCCTGATCGGATTGCCTCGCAAGCTCTCCGATGGGGCAAAGATCGGGATCGCAACCTCAATATCCGGATTTGCGGCATTTTTTGCAGGCATGACAGGTCGGGAGATCCCGCGTCTGCTTTCAAGAACGATGCCGGGGATCGAAAAACTCAATCCGATCGCCGTGATATCAAACAACTTGATGCGAGTCAATATGCTGGACAGCACAAACACTTATATGCAGGGGATCGCAATTCTTCTTTTGCAGACGGCGATCTTTCTGATCGTGGGGATCGTGCTCCTTAAATCTAGAAAATGTGAATGTGACTAACGATCGATCAGAGTTGTGAGACAAAATTCTCTAAAGGGTTTTGATAGAATGAAGTCTCTTATGGACAGGTCGAAAGGATGGAACGAATTCATTGAAATAGTGATCGAAGAGATCGTGGAATATCGGATTTTACGATACTCTCTGTAGGAACATATTATTTTTATGATGATAGAAAATTATTGAAAGGGGTGCGATATGAACATCATAAAATATTTTTTCAAAAATGCTTGGGCCAACAAGACGATGTTCGTCATATATATTTGTATTTTTGCCACCTTGCTAATGATCAATACGATGGGAGCCGTAAAAAATGAGCAATCTGTCTTTGAGGAAAGCAAGGCGAGGATCGGTGTGATCTCTCTAAGCGATGATATTCTGGCAACGGAATTGCAAGCCTATCTGAAGGAGCATGTCGGTGCGGAAAAGGAGCTGACTTACCTACCGGATGATCCGGCAAAGGCCAAGGAGCTGATCTTTATGGGAACCTACGATGCGATCGTACGTATTCCGGAGGATTTTGTGCAACGTTATGAGAGAGGGGAGGAATCGATCGATATTTTTTATAGTACCCTCGGCTATAGCGGTCGCTTGGTCGAAAGCCGTGTCCAAGGATTTTTGACCTTTGTCAATGCGACAAAAGAAAATGGGCAGTATCGATTCGATAAAGCAAAAGAGATCCTGAGCACCAAGAGCAAGGTCTCGCTTCTCGATCAGAGGATCGTGCCGAGCAAGGAAAGAAATGAGGTCTGGATCCGCACTTTCTTTAATATAGCGGCGTATATTTTGATCGCAGTCTATGTTGCCGTGATCGGAAAGAGCATGAGCGACTTTAACGAGCTTCAGAACAAACAGCGTGTGGCAGTATCATCCAAAAAATTCCGGAGCTATCAAGCACATATCTATCTGGGACAAATTCTTATAGGAATTGTAATTACTTCGATCGTGGTAATATGTGTATTCTTTTCTCTCGGTAAAGGGGTGTGGGAGCAGGATATCAAAAAATATCTGCTCAATATTTTCGTTTTCTCACTATCGATCATGGCGCTGACTTTTATGATCAACAACATGACCAATAACGACAGTGCAAAAAATGCGCTCTCTACGACCCTATCGCTAGGCTCAGCGTTTATTTCAGGAGTCTTCATCCCGCAAGAAGTGCTCAGTGACAAAGTGCTTACCGTTGCTAAACTCTTCCCCGCGTACTACTATGTATTGATCAACAACAAAACGATGCCCGATAGCAGCTTTATGATCCGCAATCTCTCTATCCAGATTCTGTTTGGTTTGTTATTCTTCGTGCTGGGGATCTACTTCGCCAAAAAACGTCGAGTCGTAGAATAGGAGATCATTTGTAATATGAGGTTATGCGATCTTGATAGATCGGATTTTTGACTGATGATCGATCACAAATTGTAGGAGACTCTTAGCGGATCGGTATAAGTCCTCAGTCAATTGGATTGTTAGAGAGATATAGGGCTCACGCAAATAAAACGGATTTGAAACGATACTTCTGAAAACGTTTAGATTTTCTCTTGACAGAATACGTTTGCATAGGGTATAATCGCAAGTACAAAGAAGTGTGTTACTGTTCGATCAGGCATAAACTTCCCTAAAAGAATTGGGGGTAGGTTTATGCCTTTTTATATGCCGTGAAAAAACGGCAGCCGATCGATTCGATAGTAGGAGAAGGTTATGTATCATTTTTTGAGAGTATTGAATAATAACGCAGTCCTTGCAAAGAAGTCGGATGATCAGGAAGTCATACTGATGGGCAAGGGCATCGGATTTCGTTGCGGAAAAGGGGAGAGCGAGTGCATCATTTCGGATATGGATGTGGAGAAGACATTTATTCCGCTTTCCAACCAATTGACCGATGCTTATTTGGATCTGATCCAGCGGGTCGATGAAAATATTTTGTCCGCCTGCTCGGAGATCGTTTTAAAAGCGAGTGAAAATCTTGGGGAGCTTCAGCCGAACATCTTTGTTGTCTTGAGCGTTCACATCGATTTTGCGATCAAGCGGATCAAAGAAAACATTCAGATCGAAAATCCGCTGATGGAGGAGATCGAGATCCTGTATCCGAAGGAATATGCGGTCGCGATCGAAGGGAAAAAGCTGCTTGAAAAGAGGCTGAAGATGTCGATCTGCGATGAAGAGGCCGGGTATATCGCACTGCATCTGCATGCGGCAAGGACGAGCCAGGATGTCAAGGAATCTCTGCGCAGGACGAATCTGTTACGAAGCCTTGTGGATCGGACGGAAATGTTGCTCGATATCCGGCTGGAAAAGAATATCGCATATCGTCAGCTGATGGATCATTTTCGCGGGGTGTTGGAGCGTGTCGAAGATCGGATCGAAACAAAAAATCCGCTGTTGACCGAGACCAAGTTAAAGTTGCCTAAAGAGTTTGATGCTGCCGAGCGTTTGGCAGAGATCTTTGAAGAGGGGACGGGGAAGATGGTCTCGGAGAGTGAGATCGGTTATATTGCCGCTCATCTTTATCGATTGAAGATGATGGCATTGTAATAGACATTATTATTTTTAGGAGGTTTTCTATTATGATGAAGCAATTGCAAAAATTGGGAAGATCATTGATGCAGCCTGTTGCTGTACTTCCTGTTGCGGCGATCCTCATGGGGATCGGTTACTACATTGACCCGGCTGGCTGGGGAGGCGGAAGCCCTGCTGCGGCATTTTTCATAAAAGCGGGAGCGGCAGTGCTCGATAACTTAGGTCTGCTTTTTGCGGTCGGGGTGGCATATGGTATGTCAAAAGACAAGGATGGTGCGGCGGCACTGAGCGGTCTGGTAGGTTTTTTGGTGATCACGACTTTGTTGTCACCGGGAGCGGTTGCTCAGCTTAGAGGGGTGCCGGTCGAAGAGATCCTTGCAACAGAAGGTTTTGCAAAGGTAAATAATGGAAATGCATTTATCGGTATTTTGACAGGATGCGTTGCGGCTTTTGCATATAACAAGTTCTATCAAGTCAAGTTGCCGGATGCATTGGCATTCTTCAGTGGAAGAAGACTTACTCCGATCATGACGGTATTTTTTATGTTGATCACAACAGGAGTGATGTACTTTGCATGGCCGATCATGTATAGCGGATTGGTAGCATTTGGAACATATATCGCCGGGCTCGGTGCATTTGGAGCAGGGATCTACGCATTCTTCAACCGATTGCTTATCCCGACAGGATTGCATCACGCACTGAACGCGGTATTCTGGTGGGATACGATCGGGATCAACGATATTCCGAACTTCCTAAATGCACAACCTGCAACATTTGCCGGAGTGACAACAGGAATGTATCAGGCAGGATTCTTCCCGGTAATGATGTTCGGTCTTCCGGGAGCGGCGCTTGCGATGTACACAACAGCAAAGAGCGACAAAAAGAAAATGGCGGCATCTCTATTGATGGCGGGTTCAGTAGCTGCATTCCTAACAGGTGTTACAGAGCCGATCGAGTTTGCATTTATGTTCCTTGCACCGGGACTATACCTTGTGCATGCATTGTTGACAGGTCTTTCCGTATTCATTTCAGCTTCTATGGGATGGATGGCAGGATTCGGATTTAGTGCGGGACTGATCGACTACTTCCTCAGCTTGAAAAATCCGGTAGCGACCAATGTATTGATGCTTCTACCGCAAGGTGCTCTATTCTTCGGTCTATACTTTGCGATCTTTAGATTTGCGATCCAGAAGTTTAATCTTAAAACACCTGGAAGAGAAGATGATATCGACGAGAGCGAAGGAAAAGTATTCGAGCAGGGAACAGACTTCACACAGATGGCGAAAGTGATCTTGGACGGTCTTGGCGGAAAAGACAATATCGAATCGATGGAATACTGTATCACAAGACTTCGGGTCAATGTAAAAGAATATACTCAAGTGGATGAGGCGAAGATCAAAAAGGCAAAAGTTGCCGGCGTGATCAGACCGTCAAAGAACAATGTTCAGGTCGTTGTTGGACCACAGGTACAATTTGTTTTTGAAGAAGTTAAGAAATTGATGTAATGATTGAAACGAGGGGGAGTTCATCTCCCCTTCAAGATCTCTTTTGCTTTGAGCATCCATCCCGGGATGTTGAAAGGAAGGGGGATCTGATCATTGGAGGACCATTGAAAAGGTTTCAAGGCGATCCTGTTCGCCAAAATTTTGAACAGGAAAACAAAATTGCTATAAAGGAGATACTTGTTAATGTTTGGTTTTCTTAAGAAAAAAGCAAATAAGCTGGAAGTTTTTTCACCACTGGATGGGGAAGCGGTCAATATCACAAAAGTGAAGGATGCGGTATTCTCAGAAAAAATGTTGGGAGATGGTGTTGCAGTCATTCCAAGTTCTGGAAAGATCTACGCACCGATTGACGGTGTTTTGGTGAAAGTGTTCGGGACAAAACATGCTTATGCGATCAATACCGAAAGCGGATTGGAATTGTTGATCCATTGCGGGATCGATACGGTAGAGCTTGGTGGAGAGGGTTTTGTCGCGCACAAGGAGTCCGGTGCCACGGTCCAAAAGGGAGATCTGATCGCGGAAATGGATCTGGAGCTGATCGCATCGAAGGGAAAGGACCTTGTCACACCGATCGTCATCACGAATTTCCAAGATTTTGAAAATCTGGTGGGGCAAGAAGGTCAAGTCAAAGCGGGGGATCTTCTTTTCAGTGTGGAAAAGAAATAGCGTTTTTAGGGAGAAAGAAAAGCTGATCCGCTTTGAAAGAGTGAAAAAGCGGATCGAGTTTTTGAAAATCACAAACTTTAATAGATGAAGATTTACAGGAGGATTTTATGAAATTTACGATCAAAAATGAGACCGGACTTCATGCAAGACCGGCAAGCCTTGTGGTTGCAGAAAGCAAAAAGTACAAATCAGATATCACTTTTATCAAAAACGGGACAAGTTACAATGCAAAGAGTATCATGTCCGTGATGGTCATGGAAGGGAAATGCGGGGATACGATCGAGATCGTCTGCGAAGGAGAAGATCAGGAAGAAGCGCTTAAAGGGATCGTATCTGTTTTGGAAAACTTGAAGTAGGATGGGATATCGAAATTGTTGATCGGGTACTTTTTATAGTAAGTACAACAATTGACAGATATGTTATAAGGCAAAGAATGTTTGTAAAAAGACTGTGGGGAAGACCGGCAGTCTTTTTTGTAGGAGAAAGCAGATCCGAAAGATCCGCTGAAAACAAAGGAGGACAAGATGTTGATTGAAGTTTGTGTGGACCGAGTACAGTCGGCGATCAATGCCAAGGAAGGCGGAGCAGATCGATTGGAGCTTTGCCAGGATCTTGCGCTGGGCGGAACGACGCCCTCCAAAGGATTGGTCATTCAAACACAAAAAGCGGTCGATCTGCCGATCATGGCGATGATCCGTCCGCGAGGTGGGGATTTTTGCTATGACGAGCATGAATTCGAATGTATGATCGAAGATATTCGCTTGATGAAAGAGCTCAAAGTCGAAGGGATCGTCGTAGGGATCCTGACACCCGATGGACGCATCGATATGCCTCGGATGCAGAAAGTGATGGAAGAAGCTGCGGGGATGGAGGTCGTGTGCCATCGAGCATTCGATATGACAAGAGATCTGTTCGAGGCTTTTGAAGATCTCAAAAAGCTCGGTGTCACCAGAGTGCTCACCGCCGGGGGATACAACAAAGCGCCACAGGGGATCGAAAACATCAAAAAGCTCATCGAACAAAATTCCGATATCACCATCATGTCGGGCTCCGGTGTGGATGCAAGCAATGCAAAAGATTTCGAAATGATCGGTGCTAAAGAGATCCACCTCTCCGGAAAGATCAAAGTAAAAAGCAAAATGCAGTACCAAAATCCCAATGTAAGCATGGGCTCTGCGAGCGCAGAGGACGAATATACGATCGAAGAGACTTCAAGAGAGAAGATCTCGGCGGTCAGATCGTTGTTTTAAAAAAGAAATAAAGTATTGCAAGAATCAGCAAAACCTAGAGTTTACTTTGTACTATAATCTCTTTAACTTAAATTACAATAGAAAATGGAACGCTTTAGCAGATTAGAGCTCACTTTCACTTGATCCCATCAAATCATTTGATCAAATGTATGTGCTGGATGAATGTACAGGCGAAGGGGAATGTATTGATCTGCAGTATTTTAAGGCCCACGGATTCGTCTGAGATTGACACGTAATTTGGGTATTGGTAAAATAAGGATACAGTAAAACGGAAAGCTGGTGAGAATATGCCGTATTTTGATTATGACAAGTCAGTACAAGATGTGGAGTATTATGAAATACTTGAAAATTTAATGGATCGTTGGGAATACGAAAGTGTAGAATTCAAAGAAGCAAAAAGTAATTATGATACGGATAAAATTGGCAGATATTTTTCTGCAATAAGTAATGAGGCGAATTTACGTCAACAGCAATATGGCTGGCTTGTTTTTGGCGTGAGCGAAAAAGGAAAAGTCAGACATGTAGTGGGAAGTGCGTATAAAAAGGGCGAGAAAATTTTACTTGAAAGATTCAAGTATGAAATTTCAAGAAATATTACGAATGGGATGACTTTCTATGATATTATTGAAATTTTTCCTATGGTTGATGGAGTAGAGAAGAGAGTTCTTATGTTTAAGATTCCGGCAGCTGCAACCGGAATTCCGACTGACTGGAAAACAAATTATTACGAAAGAGCCGGCGAAAGTCTTGTACCGCTGAAACAATATAAGATTGATGCCATTCGCTCACAGGAACGAAAAGACTGGTCGAAGCAAATTATAGAGAAAGCAACGATAGAGCACTTGGATAACGATGCGATCTCTTTGGCTCGTAAGAAGTATAAGGAAAAAATGAATCAAGGGCATATTGCTGAAGAAGTTGATGAAATGAGTGATGAACAGTTTCTTACAAAAATTAAACTGATGATCGAAGGAAAAATCACTCATGCGGGAATGCTTTTGCTAGGGAATTCGGACTATGATTATTTATTTTATTCTGCACCAAGTATTATGTGGCGTTTGTATGGTGCGGATGGTTCGGATAAGGATTATGCAATTTTCAAAATTCCATTTATCGATGTGGTTGATAAGGTGTTTGCGAAGGTACGAAACCTGACCTATCGTTATATGCCAAATCAGTTGACTTTGTTTCCGATGGAGACAGAGCAGTATAATAGTTGGCTTATGCGAGAGCTGTTGAACAACTGTATTGCTCATACGAATTATCAGCTTGGCGGAAGGATCTATGTAAATGAGTTCGAAGACAAGATCAAGTTTACGAACCCGGGTGATTTCATTCCACAGAAGATAGAAAACGTGTTGGAGGCAAGTTACAATCCACCATTCTATCGTAATCAGCTCTTGGCAGAGGCGATGGCTTCGTTCCACATGATTGATACAGCAACACTTGGTATCCGAAGAGCCTATAATATCCAAAAGGCAAAGTATTTTCCGATGCCAGATTATAATGTATCGACCGGTACACAGGTGGAAGTTACCATATATGGCAAATCGTTAAATGACAATTATATGCATATTCTGTATGATCATCAAGACTTGGATTTGCAGACGGTATTTTTGTTGGATAGAGTTCAGAAGGGACTTCCCATTGAGAAAGCTGATGCAGATAAGCTTCGTTCTTTTAAATTGGTGGAGGGAAGACTGAACAGCTTGTATTTATCTGCTTCTGCAGCGAAGTGTATTGATGAGAGTGCGAATTATATTAAAAACAAGGGATTTGATGATAAATATTATAAAGATTTGATTCTGGAGTATTTGAGGCAATATGAAAGGGCAAAGAAGAAAGATATTAGGGATCTCTTGTGGGATAAGTTGCCAAATGCTCTGAATGAT
This sequence comes from Peptostreptococcaceae bacterium, assembly GCA_030532705.1. Lineage (GTDB taxonomy): Bacteria > Bacillota > Clostridia > Peptostreptococcales > Filifactoraceae > JAUNKE01. The sequence continues at coordinate 10,235 of JAUNKR010000028.1, read as the reverse complement.
ACTCAAAAGGAAAATAAAATCAGAAATCTGCTTTCATCAATGAAGAAAAAAGGCACTATTGAACCGGATTCGCCCAATCAACAAAAATCGTTTTGGGTATTAAAAAAGTAAGCTTGTATAAATCCTTGTTTTAAAACAAGAGTTTATACAACACCTACTCAAGCAAAAAGGAACTAAATTATCAAGAACTCTTGTTTAAATTCAAGAATTTAAACAAGAGTTATACAAGAAGTAAAACAAAAAGCATATTATTCCCACAGGTGAAATAATATGCTTCTTTTTGATTTCTTTAAATTAAATTTAGGTTTTTAGATTACAATGCTTCCTTACCCATCTCGTTGAAATCGACCTTGGTCATATCGGTCTCGAGGAATCTTGCGAAGGCATAGATGGTGTCGGAAAGTCGATTGACAAATTTGATCACTGCCGGTCGGACATCATCTTCTCTCGCCAGAGCCAAGATCCGTCGCTCAGCACGTCGGCACACGGTACGTGCAACATGAAGTGCTGCAGAGCCTTTGGATGAGCCGGGGATGATAAAGGAATCGACCTTTTCGATCTTGGTAAGGTATTCGTCGATCCATCGTTCCAGCGCTTGGATATCTTCATCGGTCACCCCGTTTTTGAATTTACCTTCCTCTTTGGTTGCCAGCTCTCCTGCTACAAAAAATAATTTCTTCTGCACACGGAACAGCTTTTCGCGAACATCCTCGTCCTCTACAAAATGGGATGCAAATCCCAGATGTGAATTCAGCTCATCGACAGTACCATAAGATTCTACACGGACAGAATCCTTACGGACCCGAGTTCCATCGTATAGGGAAGTCTCTCCCTTGTCACCGGTCTTGGTGTAAATTTTCATATTCATTCTCCTTATATAACGCAAATGCGAAGTTTTCTTAATCAGTTTATAACCCGAAAGAGCAGTGAACAAACCCCCTGAACAAAATTCTACAACATAAGCAAAAAATCAACTTGGGCAAGAATTAATCAAAATTGAGATGAAGAGGATACGGTTCGCGTTGCTTGATATAGAATATCCTGCTTTTGGTCATATAAAAAATTGATCATCCGTTCAGTCAATATGATTGTAAAAGTCAGCGCAATCCGTTATAATCTATAATAGTGTTTTTATGCATTTTTGAAGAAAGAGGAGTTATGGAAAATTTGATAGAGAACAAAAAAGAAATTCGCCTTACGCAGATGACAAGATCATCCGGCTGAGCGGCAAAAATTTCGCCAAAGGATTTGGCGACAGCGTTGACAGCGATCCCCAAAATGTATTCGGAAGATCTGATCGTCGGTCTGGAAACTTCCGATGATGCGGCAGTGTATCGTATTTCGGATGAAAAGGCGATCATTTTGACATTGGATTTCTTTACACCGGTGGTGGATGACCCCTACACCTTCGGGAAGATCGCGGCAGCAAACTCGTTATCGGACATTTATGCGATGGGGGGAGAACCGACCGTTGCGATGAATATCGTATGCTTCCCAAAATGTTTGGATATGAACATTCTGAAGGAGATCATGCGTGGCGGAGCGGAAAAAGTGATGGAGTCGGGCGCTATTTTGGTCGGCGGTCATACGGTCGATGACAATGAGCCGAAGTATGGGCTGTCAGTCACCGGGATCGTTCATCCGTCCAAAGTCCGTGCCAATGCGGATGTCAAGGTAGGCGATGTTCTGATCCTGACCAAGCCGATCGGGACCGGGATCATCAACACGGCGATCAAAGGGGAGATCTCAAGCCAAGAAGATTATGAAGAGGCGGTCGCCGTGATGGAATATCTGAACAAATATCCGGCAGAAGCGCTCAAAAAAGTCGAAGTACATGGCGTGACAGATGTAACCGGCTTTGGTCTGATCGGACATACCATTGAGATGGCAGAAGGCTCCGGCGTTACGATCGAGCTTTTTGCTGATGTTGTGCCGATGCTCAAAAACGCACAAAACTTCGCATCGATGGGGATCGTTCCAGCAGGGACATACAGCAATATGGACTATTTCGGCAAACGTGTAGAGATCATCGATGTAGAACAGTCCGTACTGGATGTGCTATATGATCCGCAAACTTCCGGCGGATTGCTCATCTCCGTTGAAGCATCCAAGGCGGAGGAGCTTATTGAAGAACTTAAAAAAAGCAAAGCGATGTGCTATGCGATCATCGGTCAAGCGGTCGAAAAAGGCGATCATGCTTTGCGTGTAAGAAAAAATAAATAGATCGGTCGAAAAGAGGCTCTCCGAAGGCGAGAAAGATGGAGATCTTTTGTAACAACGAGAGCTTTTACCGGACCAAAGAATCGAGCGAAGATGTTCACCATTTACCGATCTTTTGAAAAGTGTTGGATGGTACCAAGATCACAAAACCATTCGGAAAGAGGGATTATGTCAAAAGAATTGCTACGAAGCCTGCCGAAAGTGGACGAGCTTCTCCAAAATAACAAATTGCAAGACTTGAGCCAAAAGCTCGATCAGGAATATCTCGTCGAGATCATTCGAGAGGAGATCGAAAAAGTGCGCTCCTCGATCCTAAAACAGACCTTTGAAGGAGACCACATCTGTATCGATACGATGATCGAAGACATCCGAAGCAGACTCCGGCGTGAATTTAATTTCGGGCTCAAGAAGGTCATCAATGGGACAGGCGTCGTTCTTCATACCAATCTGGGACGAGCGCCGATGCCTCGTGCAGTCCAAAGTGCCTTTGACGACATCCTTTATGGATATTGTAATCTGGAATATGAGATCGATAAAGGGGTTCGAGGCTCTCGACATGACCATCTCAAAGGACTGATCCAAAAACTGACAGGAGCGGAAGACGTGATCGTTGTCAATAATAATGCGGCGGCAGTGATGCTCGTGCTTTCGACGATGGCAAAGGGGCGAGAGGTCGTCGTATCCCGTGGGGAATTGGTCGAGATCGGCGGATCCTTCCGTATTCCGAAAGTGATGGAGCATAGTGGAGCGATCCTCAAAGAAGTGGGCAGTACCAACAAGACCCATCTGCATGACTACGAAGAAGTGATCGGTGAAAATACGGCGGCATTGATGAAGGTTCATACGAGCAACTTCAAGATCATGGGCTTTACGGACAGCGTATCGATCAAAGACCTCAAACCGCTTGCAGAAAAATACGATCTGCCGATCATCGACGATCTCGGCAGCGGCGTATTTTTGGATCTGCGAAAATACGGACTCGATTACGAGCCGACCGTCATGGATTCGTTGGCGGCAGGAGCGGACATCGTGACCTTCAGCGGAGATAAATTGATGGGTGCTGCACAATGCGGTGTCATCGTCGGAAAGGCAAAATATATCGCCCAAATGAAAAAGAACAATCTGCTCCGCGCACTTCGTGTGGACAAAATGACGATCACGGCACTGACGGCAACCTTGAGCATGTATCTGGATAGCGAAAATATCGAAAAAAATATCCCCGTCCTTCAGATGCTCAGTCAAGGAGAGGAACAGCTCAAAACAAAAGCACAGCACCTTTATGAGTTGATCCGGGAAAAATCGGGCTCGGAGGATCAGATCGAATGCGTGCCTTGTCAGTCTATGGTGGGAGGCGGTTCGCTTCCGACCCAGCTCATGTCAAGCTATGGGATCAGGATCAGCCCGAAAGATCAGAGCACAAGCAAGCTGGAACAACAGCTTCGCATCCAAGAACCGCATTTGGTCGGTCGAGTCGAAGAAGACCATTACTACCTTGATGTACGCACGATATTTGAAGAAGAACTCGACATCGTTGCGACCAAAGTAGCAAATGCTTTGCATCCCCAAAGTATGAATGAGACGCGATAACAGCCAAGCTGTATAGTTACGATTTGAGAAAAAGATATAGAATACGAGGATCAATTTATGAAACATATCATCATCGGAACGGCGGGACATATCGATCATGGCAAGACCACATTGATCAAATCTCTGACAGGGATCAACACCGACCGTTTGAAAGAAGAACAAAAAAGAGGGATCTCGATCGATCTGGGATTTTCACATTTTGACCTTTCCGACAGTGAACGGATCGGGATCATCGACGTGCCGGGACATGAAAAATTCCTGAAAAATATGCTTGCCGGTGTTGCCGGCATGGACTTCGTGATGCTGATCGTATCCGCCGATGAAGGCGTGATGCCACAGACCAGAGAACATTTGGACATCCTTCAGCTGATCGGTCTCCGAAAAGGAATGGTCGTCATCACTAAGATCGATAATGTTGAAGAAGACTTTCTTCCGCTTGTCGAAGAAGACATCAAAGACTCCATCAAAGGAACTTTCTTAGAGAATGCCCCTTGTGTATTGGTAGACTCCATCTCTAAAAGAGGGATCCCGGAGCTTATCGAAACGATCCGTCGAATGAGCGATGAGATCGAAGGACGAAACGAGACTGCACCGGCGAGAATGTATATCGACCGTATTTTTAGCGTCAAAGGATTTGGGAATGTCGTGACGGGCACATTGATCGAGGGAACGATCAAGATCGAAGATGAGCTGATGCTCTATCCCGACGAACAGCGAGTCAAAGTGCGAGGAATACAGGTGCATTCCGAAAAGGCGGACAAAGCCTACGCCGGACAACGTGTAGCGATCAACCTTGCCGGCATTGACAAAGACAAGATCGAGCGTGGCGACACCCTTGCGGAAGGCGGCACGATGACACCGACCATGATGCTCGACTGCAAGATCCGGGTGCTCGAAACGGCAACCAAAGACATCGAGCATTGGGACCGTATCCGAATGTACCATGGTGCAAGAGAGATCCTCGGAAGGATCGTACCGCTCGAAGGCAAGATCATTCCGCGTGGGCATGAAGGCTATGCTCAGATCCGTCTGGAAGAAAAATTTGCCTGCAAAGCCGGAGATAAGATCATCCTGCGCTCTTATTCCCCGATGGAGACGATCGGAGGAGGCACCGTGCTGGATGCCAATTCAAAAAAACATTCCTCTGCCGACGAACAGCTGGTCGAGACCTTCAAGATCAAAGAAGCCGGCGATCCGAAGGATATTGTCGCGACCCATCTGCTCCACTGCAAAACCTTCGTCGAGCCCAAAGAGATCATCGAAAAGCTTTCGATCGCTGAAAATACGCTCAAGGAACTGACGAGTGAGCTTGTCGCTGACCAAAAGATCATAGCCATCGGCAACTTCTTTATACACAAAAATGTCCTTTCGGATCTTTTTGACAAATCAGAGACATTGCTGGGCAACTACCACAAACAAAACCCATTAAAAAAAGGCATGAGCCGTGAAGAATTTCGCTCCAAGATGCAGCTCAACCTCAAGCCGAAGGACTATGATGTATTTTTGGAATATTTGACAGGTGAGAAAAATATCCTTGCGAACAAGACCTTGATCAAGCAGGCGGATTTTGAGATCACCTATACACCGGAGCAACAAAAGATCAAGGACGATATTTTATCCCGACTCAAAAGAGAAGCACTCACCCCAAGCCTTGTCAAGGACTACATCGATACACCGCAAAAACAGGCGGTCATGGATGGTCTGATCGAAGAAGAACAGGTCACCAAAGTTTCCGAAGAATTGATCTATGACAAAGAGACCGTTCGGATGCTTGAAGAAGAAGTGCGATCGATCCTTCAAGAGAAAAAAGAACTCCAGATGGCTGATATTCGTGACAAATATGAGCTCAGCCGAAAATTTGCGATCGCATTGCTCGAATACTTTGACCGTGTGAAGATCACGAAACGTGTTGGCGACAAAAGGATCCCATTCTAAACAGACAAAAGATCAATTCAGGTTAAGATCAGTTCGCAAAAAAGTATTTTATTTCATAAATCGAGACCTGAAAATTTGATCAGGGGACCAAAAGGCTTGCCTTAGACCGAATTTATGACAGACTTTTACCGATAAGGCGTTTTTTGTTGATGGCGAAAAACGCCTTTAGTTTAAGGATCGTATTTAGATTTTAGATGATCAATGATGAGGAGAACGAATGGTAGGAATGATTTCGCCGATATTGCTTTTGGCATTGAGCGATGATCAGAGAAGATGGATCGAGCAGATCTATGAGCGTGATGTGAAGGTTCTTCTTCAGACCGCAAAAAAATATGTCAAAGAGCAAAGCATTGCCGAAGACATCGTTCAGCAGGCATTTATTAAAATTATTCGCCAGTTGGAAGAAAAAGACATCGATCTGTGCAGTAAAACGACCGGCTATTTCGTTATTATAGTAAAGAATCTATGTCTCGATCATCTGCGCGCGCAAAAAACACATGATGAGATCTCTTATGATGCCATCCTTTTTGAAGGGGAAGACTTTCAGAACAAGGCGTCTGATTTTGGTGATCCTTCGGCACTGGTCATCTCACAAGATGGATATGAGCGGATCCTCCGGGCGATCCGACAGCTTGACGAAAAATATCTCCTGCCGATCCAGCTTAAACTATTGCACGGACTCAGTGAAAAACAGATCGCTGAAACGCTGGGACTCAGCGAGAAAAATGTCAACAGCCGAATCTATCGCGCACGCAAATTACTGATCGAAAAGATCAAAAAGGAGGTGAGCGAATGATCGAAAAAAGATGGGATGACCTGATCCAAAAAATGTTGCAAGATGCAGAAAAACAAGAGATCTCCGAATTATCGGCAGAACCGCTCACTTTATCCAAAAAATTTGACCGACGGATGAGACGATCGATCCGAGACGGCAAGATGTTCGATCGACGAGAGCAGATGCTTCGTATCCTATCAAAAGCTGCCATCATTTTGGTCGTGATCGTTGCCACCCTCAGCATCACTTATGTCTTCTCACCGACCGCAAGAGCTATGATGCAAAACATCATTCGTTTGATCTATCCCGACCACAACTCTTACCGATTTGGAACCCAAGAGGTCGAGGTCCACAAAGATGACTATACTCTCGGATATATCCCCGAAGGATTTGAACTGGTGGAAGAAATTGAAAAGGTCACAGGGTATATTCTTATTTATGAAAATTCAGAGGGGTATGCTTTGGATTTCAGCTATAGAGGCGGGCAAGGTAGACAACTTAGTATAGATAATGAACATATGATACATGAGGATATTGTGATAAATAACATGGAGGGAATAATAGCATATTCCAATGATGACGAATTGTTTACGGTAGGATTTTTAGTGGATGATCAGATCATATTAAAAGTAACTGCTGATTTAGACAAAGAAACCGTAATTAAGATATTGGAGAATATCCAAAAACATCGAAAATAAAACAAGAAAAATATCACTTGAAGACGGGTGATATTTTTTTGCGACAAAAAATGCAGCATAGAATAGATCACATCACTAGCAAATAGCAAATACAACAGATGAAAAAATATTTTTATAATTTTTTATTTTTTTGAAGTGAAGTCTGTTTTCCACTCGTTAGTATAATAGAAAAAACTTGATACTATGGAGGGAAACAAAAATGAAAAAAACTAAACAAATTTTGGCAATGGGAATAGCATTTATATTATTAAGCATGAACACATCTCAGACTTTTGCAGATCACAGTCAACAGAATTTTTTTAGAGGGGGTGTCATATCACCTTTCTGGAATGATAGCGGAGATGTAGAAGCTATATTGATTTTCAAAGGTAGGACAATATATTGTGAAGCGGATATAAGGGGGAGTTCTAAAACAACAAGAATTGAAGCTGAAATTATTTTGGAAAAAAATGAAGGGGGAAGCTATAGGGAAATTAGGAGTTGGTCAGCTTCCTCAAGTTCACGTAAATTGAACATAACAAAAAATACATCTGCAAAATCAGGATCATATAGACTCCGTGTCATTGCAAAAATTTATGAAGGAAGTAGCTATTATACAATTTTGGACAGTACGACAGCTAGCTACTAATCAGTAGCTGAAATAAAATACAAGTATTATGCTTGGGGAAGGAGATTTTATGGATAGTCCACCTGATATCAAAACTATGGCTGATTTTTTCATAAGAAATAAAAAATAAAAAAATGATAAGGAGAGTAGATCATGAAACACAAATTAAATTTTTTGGCGCTTATTTTTGTACTAGCAGCATTCTTGTCTGTAGACATAGTATCATTTGCGGAAGCTAACTCTACTTCAATGGTTGAAAGTCCTCAATATGTAAGAAGTTACTGGTGGGAGGGTCAGAGACCAAGTACTGACCCGGACATAATTTTTATAGAAATAAACGGATATAGAGGATATATTTCTAAGTTAAGAGAGCATGACTTTGGGTGGGCTACTTATGGCGGAACTTTATATCATTCTTCAGTAAAAAATATACCTGCTCCTACAAAAATAAATGATACTGTTTTTAATGATAAAGTAATCAATTCTCAATCCAAGTATGTGACAAAAACTATAGCATATCCTTATAATTGGAGAACAGATGATTCAAAAATATATCCAATGACTGTTTATTATGATGATGGATTGTATAGAGGGTACATTTCTCACACAGAAGATCTACCTATAGAAAAGACGAAAAACACTATCTACATTACTTATGGAGGATATGTGTATAAAGGTGCGTATCCTTCTCCGTTTGCTATAAATGATACACAGAAATAAACTTTGGGTTCTTTAATGCAAAGTTTTACTGGATTTAGAAGTAGGTAATTGTAATTAAGTGTAGGACTAATGTGTTTATTTAGATTAAAGTGGGAGTTTGGAAGCAAATCGACACACAAAAAAGCTAAAAAATACTACCAAAATTCAGGCGATATGCTTTCGTAATAGCGTGTTGCCTGATAAAGTTTTTTAATAGGCTATTTCTTAAAATATTTCTCTAATTCACACAAGGAGGTCAAGAGAGGTGGTGGGACTATGAAAAAGTCAAGAATAATCGTATTAGCAGTTGTTGTCTTAGCTTTGGTTTTTATCGGGTACCAAAATACCTATCAAGGAAAGTTTTCTAAGAGCATGTATTTGAACGAGCAGTACACGAAGACGGATGATGCTTATTTGGATACGAATATGCTCGGAGATGTGATAGGTTTTGGAAAGAATGAAATCGTGATCGTTGAAGTAAGAGATCTTGAGGAGATGCGTAAAGAAATAAAAACCAAAGGTGGAGCACAGATCTTGCAATCGGGTAACTACGACACGATCTCATTGGAATACCTAAATCCAAAATACAATCCGTTTACAAAAGAAATTACAGCAGATGGTTTGGAAGACAGCATCAAATTCGTAGGAAACGATCAAGTCGAATACAAAGGCAAGATCTTTACCATTCAGGATCAAGTAAATGATGCTATGGGATCTGAGAAAAAATAACAATGGCGGTTCAATTTCCGCCGATACATACGAAGTAAATTTTTAATAATAAGCATTATCCATTGTGGTTTGGAGCGACTGTCTTTTGAAAATAATGTTAATGAAGTAAAATTACAATTTGCTTAAACAATATTTTGAACTGAAGAATCACTTTTTCTAAAATAGTAGGAATATTAAATGATACTATGGTGTGATAAGTTACATCACATTAATTACCTTCTGTCAGGAAAAACGATATACTAAAAAAATGCTGAGGTGGAATTATGAAAGGGCGATTAGAATCATGGATCAAATTTTTAAAATCAAAAGAAGGGATCATAATAGTGTTGTTAGGTCTTCTCTTTACCACAATGATTCCTCTTCACTACAAAACTGTAGAGTACAAAATTTTATATTCGGAAGACGGAAAGGTGAATGTTCGCTATCAGGATGGGATGCTTTCAGTTAGAGTTGAGGAAATTGGTTATCTATATACCGATCTGAATGAAATTGAAAAATGGTCTTTTGATCTTTTTACAAAAGAAGAACCGAAGATAATAGCAACTTTTAAGGGTCCTTTCATCAGACTCAAGAGCATGGAAGAATTTTCTGAACGTGAATTGGCGATGTTTTGGAATTCGCATTTAAAGAAGATAAAGATCATAAGTAGTTATGATAAGATTAATTTTTATACTGTATTGATAGAATGATTTTCGGGAGGTTGATATGTTAAAAAAATCTTTTGCTATAATTTCAGTTTTATTGATGCTATGTTTTTCTCAGTTTTCATTTGCTGAATCGGATCAGATGACTCCTTATGTAGGAGGGAGCAATAGTCACGATTACTACTATTATGACACTTATATTGTTAGGAAAGTAAGTCGTTCTAAATTGGTGTCACTAAAAATTGATTTAGAGAATAGGTCGAAACAACATCAAACTATGATTAACTTAGTGTCTGCTCACAAGGAATAAAAAGTAGAGATAAAGATTCATTTTACAACCA
>JAUNKR010000083.1 GCA_030532705.1 Peptostreptococcaceae bacterium | reverse complement strand
GCTTATGAGTCATTTTATTTTATTTAGTGTTGCACTTATATTGTAAACCTAAAATCATAAAATATACTTTTGAAACAGAATTCCTCCATTTCAAAATTTGAAGACCTACATTCTGATATTCTTATTATGTGATATGATAAAAACATAAAAATCCCTCTACCGCACCAAGAACTTCAATTTGGAGTACCACTCATTTTTATCTGAAAAATTTCAAAGCAAAACTTAATAAATCCCACAAAAAATCTGCTGAAGAAAGTTCTCCAGCAGATCGATAGATTATCCTTGATATTTCTTAAATTCAATTTTTAGAACTTTGATCGGATCTTTGACCGGCTTATCTTCTTCATTTGTTTTCTGAGAAGCGATCTTATCTACGATATCCAGCCCTTCGAAAACTTGTCCAAAGACAGTATAGCGGTTATCTAAATGAGGAAGTCCTCCGATCTCTTTATACTTCGCTTCTGCATTGAGCGGAAGACTTGTCAGATCCAAATGTTCATCTTTTGCTTTAGGGTTTTGCACGATGTAGAATACATTGGTATTTGTATTCGGCCCTTCGTTCGCCATACACAATGCACCTCTGAAGTTGAACAGATCCCTGTTGAATTCATCTTTGAATCTACCGTCATAGATCGATACTTCTTCTTTTTCCGGATGATCCGGATCTCCGATCTGGATGACAAAGTCCTTGATCACTCTTGAGTACATCATGTTGTCATAGAAGCCTTTTTCAGCCAACTCCTTAAAGTTCTTTACCGAAAGAGGTGCTTTTTCAGGGAACAATCGAAGCTTGATCACTCCGGCATTTGTAGTCATCTCACAGATCTCCTCGCCTTTTAGTGGCTTTTCCAATTGGAACAGACGCACATCGGTCACATCGATCCCCGGATCTCTCCAAAATACTTTCCAGACCTTCCAATCGGTCGATTCTTTTCCAAGTTTTGCTACTCCAAGTAGATCGATATGCTCAATGGATCTTCCGTCAGCTGTTTTGACGATATATTTAAATCGCAAGATCCCTCTAAAACTCGTAAATTCGTCATAACCTTTCACTTGATAAAAACGCTCAAAGTTTTGATTAGAAAGACTAAGATCCTTATTTTTTGCCAAATCAGCAAAATAAGCTTTGATCTCCTTTGCATCCGCTCCCTTTGCAATGTATTTTGCATATTTGTTCGGATCTTTAAGGTCTTTAAGTAGAGCATTCAGCATCTCTGTAACTTCTGCCCGATCGCCTCCATGTGCCCGATATTGATTGGTCTGGATCTCCTTCGCATAGTCTACTGCATTTTTATCCGCAAATGCAAATGATGTGAACAATGTTGTCGAAATAAGTACCATCGTCATAAAAACACTCAGTTTTTTCATGAGAACCTCCTTAAAATCAAACAAGTTGTTACCTAATATCATTTTAATTTTACCACACTTTATCCAAATTATCAAACTATTTCCACTAATAAGATCCGTCGTATTGCAACTTATTATTGTAGCCTGTTTCTTCTGCTTCATCTCACCTTTCGACATGATACGATCAGAACTCGGTCCACAGAAAATTATACTCACCGAACGATGCTATTTGCAAAATCTGATCGAAGACCGGGCATAACATTACTTATTCTCTTTCATATTATCATAGGAACCGATCCCCAAAACGATACTCATAAACATCACAAACAGCATCGCATATGCATAAAATACATAAGGAGTCACCTGAGATGCGATCAACGGTGCGGATGAATCCGTTGCAAAACTGACCGTAAATACCATTGCAGGTGTCCACGGAAGTGAATATACCAATGTATTTGATTGAGCGTCCAAAAGATTGGCTACTCGATATGGGCTGATTTGGAATTTATCTCCCAGAGGTTTGGCAAAAGATGCTCCCACCGCCAAAATAGCCGGTGCATTCAGTCCCATCAGCGCTGAAAGTATAATGACCATAAACGAGATCACAAACTCCGTACTTCGTCGAGTTTTTGCGATTTTTCCGAGTACATTGAGCAGTTTAACATCCCCCTGCCCTTTTCTCATGATCGAGATCGAGCCGAATAAAAGCAATGCCAATATACTCACTTGAAGCATACTTGCGATCCCCGTATATACCACTCCGTCCACGACTCCTCCATCCGGCGATGTCACTACTCTAAAAAGAGCAGGAATCGCATCTTCCGGCGGATTGATCTGTACAAGATCCATCAATCCCGCCAGTACGGCCGTCGCTCCTGCGAGCACCGATCCGATCGTTGTTGCAATAATGATGTCCCCTGTTTTGATCGCTACAATGATCGTGATCACAACAGGAATAAACATAAACAAGGTCGCTTTATTGTATGCGTAGTCCGATGATGCCGCCAAGCTCTCTCCTGCAGTCATCATTCCTACCACTATGATCGCAACAATGGTTATTGCTCCTGCGCAGAGCGCATATTTCAAACGAGAACGCACCACACCGGGAACATCCACGCCTTGAGATGTTGCTGAACAGATCGTAGTATCGGAAACCGGAGCCAGATTATCTCCGAAAGCACCTCCCGAAATGATCACACCTGCCATCAATGCCGGATTGACTCCAAGTGCAACCCCTGCCGGATATAATACACCCATGCCTGCTGCGATCGTACCAAATCCTGTCCCGGAAGCAGTCGCAAAAATTGCGGATGCCACAAAAGAAATGATCGCAAAAATCGTTCCGTTAACACCCATGTTTGCAGCGACTCCCGCGATCCCCGAAGCAAAACCGGATGTCCTAAGTATTCTGGAAAATACACCGGCAAAGATCCAGCAGACGATCGGAATGATCGCTTCTCGACTTGCCATTCCCTCAATGATCGCTTCGGCATAATACGATTTTCCCTTTGCAAAAAAGAATCCGACAACGATCGCCATAAAAGCCGGTATCCAAAGTGCACCATCACTTATCGAACCAAATACAAAGGTCGTTGTGATGATCAGCACAAGGAATACGAGAAACGGAATAAAGGAGATCCATTCTCCACCATAAAATTCCAATTTCTTTTTCATAATGATCCCTCCTAATTCTGTAGAGACGTTGACGAACCACCAAGCCAACATCCCGAAAATATTCTCTATGTAGTGTCTGCTCATTAACCGCGACTCAAAACAAACTCATTTTTAAGCCTCCGAT
>JAUNKR010000027.1 GCA_030532705.1 Peptostreptococcaceae bacterium | reverse complement strand
CGGAAACAATCCGCTCGACATCGAGATCTCAACGGTGTAGCTTGGTGCGCCGATCCATTGCGTCTCTCCACCCATATGTTTTGCTACAAAAGAAAGCGGGACCATCATCGAGCTTCCCATGATGATCGGTGCATTATCCATTTGGATCGCAGCTCCATCGACCTTAGCATTTTTACTGTTCTTGGTCAGTTCGACCACCGTACCGTCTTTTGTCCCCTTCGCTGTGCTGGTCGCTGCATCCCATTTGATATCTTTCTCGGGAACTCCCAGTGCAAGAAACAGAGACTTAAAAGGGATCATTACCCTTCCCGTTTTCGTATCCAGCACCGCCGGATGACCCACGATCTGCATTTTATTGCCATCCACATTTACAGTGATATTATCCTTTGAAGCCGCATAGACCGGTACCACGCTCCCTATACTCAAAGCTCCTGCCATAAGTATGCTCAAAAATTTCTTCATTATTATATCCTCCATGGTCCTATTTGTTACTACTCTCTTTGTCATTATACCAAAAATTTGTAACGAAAGTGTGACAACATAGTTACAATTGATAATTTTATTTGTAGGAATTTACAAAGTTTCGCTTCCCTAAACTTTTCATAATAGCGATTCGGATGAGATCCCTCAAAGATGATCCTATCGTCCCTTTGTTTTGGGATCTTTTAGATTTGTACAAACCGCTATAAACGATTGCCCAATAAAACAAATCCACAATTTCAAGAATAACACAAAAGGAAGTGATGGTCAATAGTTCGCCCTATCGGATCATCTCTTGCATTTTTTGTTCCACGAATTTTATATCGATCTAATTGCATGATCGCGAAAAAAAAGTTGTAACTTCGCTGATCTATTTTACTCATTTTGGATCAGAAGTTCCTGCGAATAGTTACAAATTGTAAATTTTTTGCGGAATATTTCCGGACAGTTCGTCCAATCTCCGCTTGAGACCATTCATTTCCAATGTCTTTATCAAGACTTAATGATCCCACATTTTCGTTTTGTAACTTTTTTGTAATAATTTTGTTTGCAGATCGGAAAAACTATGATATAATGGCATTGGTAAAAAATATGGAGGTTACAAATGATGAAGCATTTGATCGACAAAATACAAAAAACAACAAAGAGCAAGTCATTCTTAGTTATGACATTGCTTATGACGGCAGTGATCGGCGGTCTGTTCTACTACCAACCGGGTGTAGGTTATGAGATCATCTCTAACGGAGAGCATGTCGGCTATGCCAGAACGATGCTCGAAGCGGAGCAAGCTGTAGATTCGATGAAGAATTCGATTTTAGAAAAAAAAGGTGCAAATGCGACATTCGATGCTGATATTACTTATGTAAAGGGTAAGATGGGCGAAAAGAATTTCACCGATTCGAATGTCATGCAATATAACTTTGAAAATTCGTTAGATATCAAAATTCCTGCTTACCTTATAAAGAAAGATCAGGAGTTTATAATGGCGGTACGCGATGAGGCAACTGCACAGCAAGTTCTTGAAGTTGCAAAGTCCCCTTACAAAAAAGAAAAATCCAATATTATCAGCAATGTTTCTGTGGATTTTGTTCAAGATGTAAAGATCGTTAAGCTGGATCATGTGTCAGAAGCAAATGTGCTTCAATCTCATGAAGCCCTTGCAGCTGTAAATCCGTCCACAACGGTCTCTCGTTCGAACACGACAAGATCATTACAAACCGGACCATTGAAAAAAGCCAGATTATTTGATGTAAAAACAACTTACCAGGAATTCAGTAAAAAAGAAGTAGCACCGGGATTGAAAAAAGTGCCGAACTCAGATCTTTATGTTGGGGAGTCAAAACTTCTATCTGAGGGAAAACCGGGTGTAAGAGAGATCTACACACAGGTCACTTTGGTAAATGGCGCGACCGTTGAGAAGAAAACATTGGCTCAAGAGGTCACTCAAAAGCCTGTTGATAAAGTGGTATATTACGGTACAAAAATTCGACCTGTCACGACGAAAGGAAAGATCGTTTATAGCGGAGATGCATCCGGCGTTGCAGGAATAGCACTTAAATATCTGGGTACTCCTTATGTATATGGAGGAACTTCTCCAAGCGGATTTGACTGCTCCGGATTTACTCAGTATGTTTATAGACAGGCAGGGATCAACCTTCCGAGAACTTCCGGATCACAGTCTCGTGCCGGACAATATGTATCATTGTCAAATATCAAGTCCGGAGACTTGTTATACGGTCCCGGTCATGTTGGGATCTATCTTGGCAATGGACAGTATATTCATGCACCGGTTCCCGGACAAAGCGTAAGAATTCAACCGATCTCTACTTTCCCAAGATTATCACATGGGGTACGTCTGATCGGATAATAGGGTTTATAAAAGCTGAGACATCTCTCTCAGCTTTTTTGTGCTCTTATTCTCATTCGGTTAGTTGAACCTGTCCTTTTATTTTAATAAATATCGTTTCAAGCCCTTCCATTTTGGTTATATTTACCAATAGAAGAATAATGTTGGCTTAATTAAATTCTATTGATCTTACGCCAACTGTTCTAACAGGAGGTCTCTTATGTTTTCAACAAGCACAATAATCTTTGCTGTCGCCGCTGTCGTTCTAGTGCTTATTTTGCAAGCATTTCTTTCTTCCAGAGAATTTCATTACCTCGGGTTGATCCTTCCGATCCTGACCTTTGCATTTTGTATATATGTTATGAGCCATTTCAAAGAATTGATCGGCGATCATGGATTTGAAGGCTATCAGGTGTGGGGTTGGTATGGGCTCCAAGTTTTTATAGGAAATATCCCTACTTTTATTTTGTTGCTGATATATTCATTATTCAAACCGAAATTTAACGACGATGACGATGACTATGAAGATGACGATGATGTCATTTACTATTCTTTCGATGATGAAGATGACGGCTACGATGATTACAATGACTAAAATGGTAATGATCTTTCGGATATAATAAAAACTCGACTGCCCGTCGAGTTTTTGTATTATCTTTCAAAAAATCTATCCTGTTCTTTTCGAAGTTGATATACGAGAGAATTTTTATCCGGTTGGATCATATCATAGGTAATATATTCCCCTTCAGAAATATCTTTCAAGAGCTTGGTCTGATGATCGATCAATCCGATCGGCACAAAATTCCCCTTTCTTGCTTCTTCTGCGCTTTGGATCACACCATATACCGTAAATCCTCCGATCCCATCCAGTCTTTGCCCTGCTTTCAGATCCGTTTTTGCGACCGCGATCGTCTCAGCGATCGGTCCATGGAGCGGTACGATCGTAGGTCGATGATCCAGCACAGCGAGAGCTACGCTCAACGCAGTCTCTAAAGAAGTCAAATGATAAGGGCGATATAACACATAGTTCGGTCCCTCACCCATCTTTAGAAATCTCATTTCTTCATTGATATCCGGATACTCGCTCGATATGATCACGAAAACGCCCGGTGCGATCCCGTTGACATAGTCTACCGTTCGGTAGTTCTCCAAAATGCCCCCTTCGGATCTCAAACGATAAATGTTTGGGAGATCCCGGATATTGGCTGTCGGTCCATGCGCTCCCGTTACATCCGGCAAAAAGCCCGTTGCATTGCACATCGCTGTCAATTCGACCATCGTTTTGGTCCCATCTTTGAAGGATGCCAGCATCTTGGGATTCATATTCTTCTTCCTGGCTTCTTCCAGCACATTATCCGGATTCGCACGATGATCCAGCTGATTGTTTTTCCCTTTTCCAAAAACCTTTACCTCAAAGCCAAGTGCTGTGGCGAAATCATACAATTCCATCACGCTGCCCGGTTCATCACCCGCCGATCCTGTATAGATCACGCCCGCCTCATCCGCTTTTTTCTTTAGCAAAGGCCCTATCACAATATCTGTCTCCACATTCAGCATGATCATATGCTTTTTATTTTCGATCGCATCCAAAGCGATCCTCGCACCCACATCGGGAATACCGGTAGCATCAACTACTGCTTGGATCTCCTTCGCTCGACACACGATGCTGCTGTCTGTGGCAATCACATACTTCCCTTCCAGCAATGCTCGATCCGCCTCTTCCACCGTTTTTGCAATAATATATGCTTGCTCTGATATCTTGGCATTTTGATAAGCTTTTTTCGCTCTTTCGATATCAATATCTGAAATAATAGCAGGTTTCATCCCTTTCATTGCGGACATTTGAGAAACCATCCCCCTGCCCATCTGACCGATACCGACAATTCCAACCATGATCGGTTTTCCTTGCTCTTCCAGCTCGATCAGCCTTTTGTTCATTCCCCACATAAACATCTCCTTTGCCAAATCGATCTTGGCCTATAACACTTTCTCTTCGTGATCATTTGGTACAGCCAGATCGATCATCTATGAATGATTTCCAAACGATCATCAATATTTATAATGGATGGTTTTTTCCCGCATAAATGGATCGATCCGGGCAAACTCGGCCGGTCCGCACCGTCAAATCGTAGAGTACAATGCCCCATCGTGCGAAAAGTTTCGTTCGCTTTTTCTCCGATCGCTGTGACATCATATCTTTCTTCTCCTAAAAAAATATGGTCTCCGACCTTAATATCCGCCACCAGCTCATCGCCGATATGCAAAAATGCGATCTCCGTAAGCTCTGCGGGTGCTCCTTCCTGAAACAATATCAGCATATTCTCCTGCAAAAAATCCATTGCTTGAATTCCATAATCCGTTATTCTCGATCGATACATCACTTTCTCCTTGATCCCTTCCGACGATCCGTTTTCTCAAAAATTTTGAAACGGATCCATTTTCAAAACTATCTTTCCTATTATAAAACAAAAAAGCCTTTTGAAAAAGATATTTTTGTCCAATAAATACATTCTTTTTCATCAGGCTTTGAAATTTATTATGAATACAGTCCAAAAGATGCAAAATATGCAATAAGCACTGCCAACGGTCCCGTGATCAAGCGAGAGATCAAAATCGCCGGCACTCCGATCTCGATCGTCTTCGCATCCGCTTCACCCAGCGCAAGTCCGACAGGAATAAAGTCTGCACCCACCTGTGGATCGATCGCAAACAATGCCGGCAAAGCATACTGTGGCGGAATACTTCCCTCTGCGATCCCTGCTCCGATAAATACACCGACGACTTGTGCGATCACCGCTCCCGGTCCAAGCAAAGGAGAAAGCACCGGGATCGCGCACACCACCGAAATGATCAACAGACCCGGAAGAGATCCTGCAAAAGGTACAATCGTTTCTGCAAGCCAGTTTCCTACACCCGATTTCAAAATGATCCCCATCAGCAAGCTGACAAATGCCATAAAAGGGATCACATTACGCATGACAATATCGATCGTATCACGCGCAGCCTGATACAGCTTATTGACCACATTACCCACAGCTTTTCCGATCGTAATAAGGAACGAAAACCTCGTTGGCTGAGACTGAAGCTTTAGCTCCGCAACACGCTCTTTCGCTTCCGACTTCAATTCCCCGATGGTCTTTTCTTTTTTATCTCCTTCCGATCCTTCCGGGGATCGTTCGTTAGAACCTACCAATTTTATATTTTCAGGTGTCACATCCGACACATAAAGATCCTCTGTGATAAACTTCGCCAGCGGTCCCGTTTTTCCAACCGCTGTCAAATTCACGGTAAAAATTTCCTTTTGAGGATATACTCCGGACCTTGCCGTACCGCCACAGTCGATGACCGCAACCAAGATCTCTTCTTCAGGAACTCCCGTTCTAAATCCATCGATCGCCTCGATCTCCAAGAGATCTGCAATTCGCTGTGCGACCGGATCGATCCCTCCGCCGGTCACCGAGATCACTTTGTTTTTCTTCCCTTCGGGCTTGATCAAAAGCGGTCCGCCCCATCCGTTCTTCCCGCGACTGATCTTTATCATCTTATCCATCCTATCTCTCCTTCATCAGCCTTCATTTTTCTGCCACATGATCGCCGTGATACGCTCTGTGACGATCCCGCGAATAAAAATTACGATGACACCGACCAAGAAATAGCGCACCGCCAGATCTCCTAAAGGGAGTCCCAACTGAGTGATCCCCGTCGCCACGCCCGCATAGATAAATATTTCTCCGGGATTGGCATGTGGAAACAGACCGGTGATCGGATGACAAAAGGAAACGGCAGCATCATAGAAAGCCGGTTTGTATTTCTCCGGTAAGAATTTACCAAATGTGTATGCCATCGGATTGGTTAGGAAAAACATTGCCAATACAGGCATCAGGGTATATCTTGTGACAAAATTCGAGCTTGTCCATCGAATCAGCCTCTCAACCCTTTTCTCTCCGACGATCTGAATGATCGCATTGACTCCCGTGATAAGTACGATCAGCGTGGGCAAAATGCCTTTCACAAGATTTGTAAATTGCTCGCCCCCCGCTTGAAACAGCCCGATAAATCCTTCGGCCAGTCTCGCTAAAGTATCCATTTTATTACCTCCTTTAGAAATTTATCGTAAAACAATAAATCGCATTTCTATTCTATATCGAATTTCGATAAAAATCAAGTATTTTTTTATTTTTACAATGCTCTGATCATAAAATCCGGTGCAATAATCAAAGATGATCCTGTGTTCGTCGTTTCAGCATTTACTATGAATGTCCGTTGTACAGAGAAGCCTGTGTAAAGATCATCTGATCCGGCTGCCGTCCGCTCTTTTTTGTTTTACCTGTCCGCTACCTGAAATTTTCGCATAAAAAAACCTCTTTACCGGATATTTGTCCGGTAAAGAGGTTCGCTATCATACGAGTCAAAAGAAAGTTTTGCTCCGATCTCTATTCATCGGCTTGCCTGATCTCTTCTACGTCAATGATCTGAGGTTCTTCCTGTTCGTTAAAATCTTCGAGCTTCTCATAAAGTTCTTCCGTCATCTCTGATGATTCGGCCGTGATCACCGCATCCACGATCTCACCTTCTTCTGCGATCTCTGTAAACTCTTCAGCTCTCTCCGGTGTATTTTCATAGCTTTCCAAAAGCATCTGAGCCGCTTTCAAGGTCGCCTGAAGTCTCGGAATATCTTTTGCGGAGGCTTCTTCCAGTTTCTTCTCAACATCAACGAGCACATTTGTGAGCTTACTGCCATTATAGGCAGTGTAGGGTCTGAATTTTGCAAAAATCGAGATGCCTTCCATCAGACGACCTTCCACGACGATCTTATTCGCATCAACGCATAGTAAGACGATCGCCCCTGCACTGAATTTCCTTCTTACATTTCCGATCCCCAATTTCCCCTTATGTTGAAGTTCTCTTGCATTTTTTTGAAAATCTTTGATTTGAAACAAAGCCAGGATGCCTTGTATCGCCAAAACAAAAAATAAGATCAAAATCATATTGCCCATTTTATTTCTCCTTTATCCTCTTTGAGTTTTTGTCTAATGCCGTATTGAGCATATCTGATATTGCGATCGCTGAAGAATAATTGAGCACGAGAGTCTTTATAAATCCCCCTCTCGCCGCTCCGATCACTGCCGCCGCCTGATCCGCACGATGTGCCGTGCCTATCACCTGCGGGATCTTTTTGATCGATGACAATTTTAGCCCAAACACATTTTTGTTGCACAAAAAGGAATTTTCTTTCCCTTGGATATCATAACATTGCAAACAAATGTTTCCGACTGCTCTCTTTTCCCTCATTTCATCAAAATGCTTAGGTGTAAAAAAACCGGTCGAACGCAGAGTAGAACCTTCCTCCAGCGGAATGCCGATGCCGACGAGGGCAACATTTGCCTTTCGGATCAATGGAATGGTGCGCAAAGCTTCCGGCGTATTCAAAAATTCTTCCCTCATCTTCTTATCTTTGATATATGCGGGCGCTACCAGTGGATTTGCCTTCGCCTGATATGCCTGAGCCAACTGCGTTAATACTGTATTTGCATCATTTTGGCTGTCATCCCAAGGCGCTCCGCCAAGCAGAGGAACAAAATCGATTTTTTTGGATGCTCCCCGATCGACATAAGGGATCATTCCTTTGACGGATCGTCCCATCGAAACGCCGACGATATCCCCATCGTTAAGTATCTCGCTCAAATGGCGAGCCGCATTTTTTGCGACTTCTTTGCGTTGCTCTTCCTCGCCAATGCGATCGCCGACCAATATCACCTTCTCCAAATTCAGTTTTCTAACCAACATTTCCTCAAGGTCTCGATACTCTTTTTCCATCGGATCTTCAAGCGTGATCTTCACCATCCCCATCTTTTTCGCTTCCTGCAACAGTTTCGATACGGTAGGTCGTGATATCTTCAATAGATCTGCGATCTCATTTTGATTTCGATCTTCCTCATAATAGAGAACGCAACATTCCATCATCAGTTGTATATTTCCAATTAATTTTCTCATTTTCTTATTCCGATTTCATCTCTATAAAATACAAATTGTATTTTGTTTGTACCCTCTCACTTCACTTTTACGCATTATTTTTTCAATTCGTTTTTTACGTAGCCTTGAAAAACGATTTTCAAATTTATTTTTTACATTTCTACCACAAATCATCCGATTTTTTATACAAAATCCTCTAGCTTCATTTTTTGTTTTTTGGTATACTAAGTAAGTGGTAAAATAGCGGTCTAGGACCCGGTCTTTTCCGTATCAGCTCGCAGATCATCACGGATCGATCTGCCGTTTACTTACAAAGCTCCCGGATCTCTTTGTCCCCTATCACAAATAACTTTAGCAGGAGGATTTATGAGAATAATTTATACCGAAAACTATGAAGAAATGAGCCGACGCGCAGCAGATATTCTTGCTGCACAGGTGATCCTAAAGCCCGATGCTGTACTTGGTCTGGCTACCGGATCTACACCGATCGGACTGTACAAAGAACTGATCGCAAGATATCAAGCCGGGGTTTTGGATTTTAGCAATATCAAAACCGTAAACCTCGATGAATATTTCGGTCTGTCGAAGGACAATGATCAAAGCTATGCTTATTTTATGGATCATAATCTGTTTGATCATATCAATATCAATAAAGAAAACACCAATGTCCCGAATGGATTGGCAAGCGATCCTCAAGCTGAATGCGCAAGATATGATCAAGTGATGCGTGATCTGGGCGGTGTGGATGTACAGCTTCTGGGCGTCGGACATAATGGGCATATCGGTTTCAACGAACCGGCAGATGCTTTTGCGAAGGAAACTCACCTTGTCGAACTTACCCAAAAAACCGTTGAGGCAAATTCAAGATTTTTTGCAACGATCGACGAAGTGCCGAAAACAGCGATCACGATGGGGATCAAAAATATTATGAGCGCTCGTAAGATCGTTATGGTCGCGTCCGGTGAGGACAAAGCGGAGATCATTTATCAGGTCGCAACCGGCAAGATCGAGCCTTCCGTTCCTGCAACCATATTGCAGCTACACAATGATGTAACGATCGTTGCAGACAAGGCCGCCCTTTCAAAACTGATCGCAAACAACAAAGAATTGATCAGCAATCAGAGCGCACTGTAGCTCTCCGTAATGTATTGGAATGGTCAGGAGTCCCCACGGACCAAACAAGTCTTCTAAGTTCTTTTGGGGCGGAAAACTTTTCGATCCCATTCCTGATCGGATAGGCATTGCTTCGTTAATAATATCAAGAAAAGACCCGTCTTCCCGAATGGTCAGGAAGCCGGGTCTTCTGATCTAGTAACGATATGCCGCTGTTACATTTGCCTTTTCCACCATCGATCGATAGAGATCCGAATGGCTCATCAGCTCTTGATGCGTTCCGATATTATCGATTTTTCCATTATTCATCACAATGATCTTATTGGCATTTTCGATCGATTTGAGACGATGCGAAATGATCACCACCGTTTTCCCTTGGATCAATCGGTTCAAACTCTCCTGGATCTTCATTTCATTTTCCACGTCCAGCGATGCGCTGATCTCATCCAACAGGATGATCGGTGCATTTTTCAAAAAAGCTCGCGCGATCGAAATCCGCTGTCTTTCGCCACCGGAAAGCTTGCTCCCATTTTCTCCGATGCGTGTTTGATATCCCTGAGGGAGCTTTTCTATAAAATCATGGCAATTCGCCAAACGAGCTGCCTCGATCACCTCTTCATCCGTTGCATTCTTATTTCCGATTCGGATATTCTCCATCGCAGTTGTATCGAACAAGGTCACATTTTGGAAAACGATCGATACTTTTTCAAAAAGATCGTCGGTGTCGACTTGCTTGATCTCTTTTCCATCGATAATGATCGCCCCTTTGTCATAATCATATAATCTTGACATCAGACGAAGCACCGAAGTTTTTCCGCATCCCGATGGGCCGACAAGGGCTGTGACCTCATTTTGTTTTGCCAAAAACGAGACCCCGTCGATCACATTTCTCTCGCCGTCATAAGAGAAAGAAACCTCTTTGAACTCGATATCATAGCTATTGATCTCCGATTTTTCTCCGGATTGTATCGGCTCATTGCGCAATGCCTTGATGCGCTGGATCCTTGCATCGATGTATAAAATCTCCGCCGCATTCAAAAGCAGTCCGTTGATCCCGTCGACGATACGTGCCGACGCCACAATATAGCCGAGTAGATAGATCAGCTCTACCTGTCCACTTGTATAAAGAGCCGTCCCCAGTATGATCGTCAATCCCAAAGAAAATCTGAGGATCGAGCCACTTCCCGTAACGGGGATCGCTTGCGAAAATTCCGTCTTGATATGAACATTTTCACTGTCCTCAACTCGCCGTATGAGATCTTCTTGGATCTTTTCGGATAGTCCATAGGATCGGATCTCCTGCTGAAGCTCGATCGCTTCTTGAAAGCTCTCTGAATTGCCTCGCAAAACATTATAATATTTGGTCGTGTTGCGGATCTGTAATTTTTTCGAGAAATACAGTAAGAAAAAGCTGATCGCTGCAGGAATCAATACACAAAGTCCCAATAGTACATTCCCTGCAAGCAGCATGGTCGAGATCACCACCAAGAAGGATACAAAGCCGATGTATTGCGGGATCGCGTGGGAAAGCGCATGCTCAATATCCGCCACATCCTTCATCACCGTCTGCGAAAGATCCGAAATATCATGCTTTGTAAAGTAAGAAAGCGGCAGTTCTTTCAGCAGCGTTGCGATCTCGATCCGCAAATTTGCACTTTCTTCATAAGTGTTCGTGTAGGTCGTATTATAGTCGATATGGATCAGAAGATACATCAAGACCCCCAGCACGACCATGATCACAACATAATATACCGGTCCCTTCAAACGATCTTCCAATAATCCTTGTACAAAAAACATGATGAGCATCGCCGGCATCAGATATGCAAAGTTTTTGAAGAATGTTGCCAAGCTTGCCCTAAAGACTCCTTTTGCGCCTTGCTCGGTCAGCGCATACATATTTCTAATTCGCTTGATCATATACCCTCCAATCATTTGCTCTAGAGAACATATCCTGCAATTTTTGGTATCGTCCGCCCCTTGCCATCAACTCGGCATCACTTCCTCTTTCCACGATATCTCCATGATCTACTACCAAGATCTCATCGACATTGCGGATCGAGCTGAGACGATGCGCGATCATCAGTACGGTCTTCCCTTTCATCAGATTGGAAAATGCCTGTTGAAGCTCATATTCATTTTCCGGATCCGCTGCTGCAGAAGCCTCGTCCAAAATAATGATATTCGCATCTTTGAGGATCGCTCGAGCGATCGCGATCCGCTGTGTCTCGCCGCCTGAAAGATGGACGCCCTTTGACCCGATCATCGTATGTTCTCTATCCTTGAATTTATCCAAGATCTCATTGCATTGAGCCAGTTCCAGCGCACGAAGGATCGCCTCATCCTCTGCATTTGGATCACCAAGCTTTACATTGTCATAGATACTCATCTTAAATAATTTGGTATTTTGAAATACAAAGGCAATATTTTTCATCAAGGCCTGCTCGGAATAGTTCTCGATATTTTTCCCGCCGATAAGGATCTCTCCCTGATCGACCTTGTAAAATCCGGAAGTGAGTTTAGCGATCGTGGATTTTCCGCCGCCGGAGGATCCGACCAGCGCATAGGTCTTATTTCCGTCCAGCTTAAAGCTTACATTCTGAAGGACTTCCTCTTCTTCATAGGCAAAAGATACATTTTTGAACTCGATCGAAAAATCATCAAATTTCTCTTCCGTTCCATAAGACAATGCCCCTTTGCTCATTTCCTCGAAAAGTCCTTCCAATTTGTTCACTGCCTGTGCTGCCTGAAACTGATACATCCCTACGTACATGATCCGCATGATACAGGTAAACATCGTGCCGGCAAAGCAAGCAAAAAAGATGACTTTCGCCAGCAATTCTTCCCAAGACATCCCCCGGCCCAATAACACGATCCCGACCGGGATCGTAACACAGACGAATAGATTCAGCAATACTTGAAAAGTGACGAATGGTCGCCGACAGCTATTGGAATAATCCAGCGCGAACTTTGAATATCTTATGATCGAATCATAGAATGATTTAAAAGAATAGATCGTTGTTCGAAAGATCTTTAGCACCTGCATCCCTCGGACATATTCCACCGCTTCCGAATTCATTCGCTCGAGCGCTTCCATATAGCCTTTCATAAATTCTTCATTGCCTGTCATTCCTTTGACCTGTATGATCGCCACAATGACCATGATCCCCAAAAGGATCCCTAATTTGACATCCACAAAAAAAGTCGTGATGATCATAATGATCGGAGTCAATATCGCCAGCACAAGATCTGGGATCAAGTGAGCAACGATCATATGTGTTTCTGCCGCATTATCATCGATGATCTTACGCACTTTCCCGGAAGGATTGAGATCGAAAAAAGCAAAGGAAGCCTTCATCAAATGATCGATCCCCGCCTTTCTCAAATTTGTTTCCAATCGGAATGCGACAAGATGTGTTGCCGCCACTGCAAAAAAGTAAGTCACCCCATAAACGAGCATCAATAAAACAATAAGTACTGCATACGATCGACTTCCCGCCAAATCACGATTTATGATCAGCTCCTCCAAGAACTTCCATAAATACCAAAATGGTGCGATCGTCAAAAATGCCGAAAGAATGGATAAAAAAACCGACAGATAAGCATATCCTATCTTTTCCGGCGCATAACCAAACAACCTTTTATAAATTCCCATACCGTTCCTCCTCCTTCTTCGTCTCTTGTGATTTGGTATAACTCTAAAAGGTTTTTCATCCGCTTCCTGTGTGAATTTACGTTCTGTTGAAAATCACACAAGAAGTTAACTACTGCTAACTTACTTTAATCATAACATATTCTTTCTTTCATTTCTATATAAATTCATTATGTTGCAAAACTTTTTCACCCGAAAAGATTACTCATACAACTCAAAAATTCTTCCAGACAAACATTCTATTTGCTTTCTACATAAAAAAGAGGCTCTCCTCTAAGGGACAGCCTCCAGCTTGCTCCAATCTATTTATGAAAATTCATAACCTAGATTAAATGCCTTTGTATTGATTTCGGCATATTTACTCTTTCCTTTTTTTTCAAACATATCAAGCATTCCATCCAAGCCCTCTTTTTCAGTAAAATAGTCAGACTCTCTAATGATCACGCCTGCCATCACAATGTTGGCTCCTAGATCATGATTTATTTCTTTTGCCATCGAAACGCATGGAACACCAATATATTTAACATCTTTCCGCATATCATCCTTTATCTCGACCATATCTGCATTATATACGACGGTCCCTCCCTGTTTTACGATCGGCAAAAATTTATTAAGAGAAGGTGTATTCATCGCAAGAAGAATGTCCGGCTCCTCCTGTGAAGGATTATAGATATACTCTTCTCCGAATTTTACGGTACAGTTCGCAGTTCCTCCACGCATCGCAGAACCATATTGCGGGATCCATGTTGCATGCATCCCTTTGAAGGATGCGATCTGAGATATGATGAGGCCAACCGTCAAAACACCTTGTCCTCCTGAACCAGCAAAAACGATCTCTTTCATCTTATTCTCCTTTTCTCTTTACAAATTCACCAAGTTCAAAATATGGGATCAACTCATTTTCTATTCTTTGCATAGAATCATAGGCATTCGTTCCCCAGTTAGAAGGACATGGTGACAGAACTTCCACCAAAGAATATCCTTCGCCATTCAGCTGTGCTTGGATCGCTTTCTTTATATATCCTTTCAAAGTATTGATGCGTTTTGGACTGCTCACGCTTCCTCTCGCAACATAAGCCGCATTGAAATTGGATGCAACAAGTTCTGGGAATTTGATCGGAAATCCGGTAAGCTGGCAATCTCTTCCTAAAGGACTTGTCGATGTGATCTGTCCCGGCATCGTCGTATTACTCATCTGACCACCGGTCATACCATAGTTCGTATTATTGATCACGATCACTGTAAATTTTTCATTTCGATACGCCGCAGAAGTGGACTCTCCGATCCCGATCGAATACGCATCTCCATCCCCTTGATAAGAGATGATCACATTGCCCGGATTTACTCTTTTCATCGCGGTCGCCACCGCAGCTGCACGCCCATGCGGGCAATGCCATCTGTCCGTTTCCAAAAATCCTCCGAGCAAAGAGGAACAGCCAACACCGATCGGAAAGATGATATTCTTGTCCTGCTCCAACTCTTCAAGTACTTCTGCTATTAAGCGGATCACTACTCCATGTCCACAACCCGGACAAAATCCATTCGGTCTGTCTATCATATATGGTACAATTCTTTCGTTTGGCATCTTAATAAACCTCCTTCGCTTCTCCGGAAATAATCTTTCTAAAGTCCTCTTTGATCGATTTGATCGAAGGAACTCCGAATACATGAGGATTTGAGAAAATTGGGATATGTCCAAATCCGACTTTCTTTGCCATAAGCGCCACATCCTCGACCATTTGACCGGTCGCGTTCGATTCTACTGTGATAAAGGCTTTTACGTCCTTATTCACTTTTCTAAAAGCATTTTCAGGGAATGGCCACACTGTAATAGGTCGGATAACTCCAACCTTGTGTCCCGCTTTTCTCAATTCTTCTACCGCTCCCAACGTTGATCTTCCCGGCATACCGAAAGCAACAAAAACATATTCCGCATCATCTAAGTATCGATCTTCCCATCGTTGCTCATTCTCTTTTACTAACCTGTATTTTTCATTTAGCTCTACCGACTCCTTCATCGAGTCTCTGTCAAATATTCCTATCTTCTTATTGGTATAGTGGCCATCCATTCCCCATGAATAGCGATGAGGCTCTTGCATCTCCGGTAACTTGCAAGTCTCCATCATCTGCCCTAATGCTCCCTCTGTCATCAAAACGGATACCATTCTATATTTTTCTGCGAGATCAAATCCAAGACCTACCAAGTCCACCGCTTCTTGTATGGAACTTGGACATAAAACGATACATCGGTAGTCCCCGTTTCCTCCGCCACGTGTTTCTCTTAAGTAATCACATTGTGCAGTCAATAAGGTTCCGATACCATTTCCGTATCGAACAACATTTATGACCAATGCCGGCAACTGCTCATCCGAAAGAACCGTCATCCCTTCTTGCTTCAAACTGATTCCCGGTCCGGAGGATGCCGTAAATGCTCTTACGCCACAAGCCGCTCCCCCGATGATCATATTGATCCCGGCAACTTCAGATTCAGCTTGGATAAAAACTCCGCCAACTTCCGGAAGTCGTTTCGACGCATATTCCATGATCTCTGATGAAGGAGTGATCGGATAGCCTGCATATAGCCTTGCGCCATATCTTACCGCCGCTTCGCCTATCGCTATATTTCCCTTTATCATATCGCCCATAACCTATACCTCCTGAACATTCTCCGCAATAGTATATACACCATCCGGACACACCGTGTAACAAATACCGCATTTGATGCATTTTTCATGGTCTACAACCGTATAGTTGTAACCATTTTTATTGATCTCCTGTGCAAAACTGATCGCCTGTTTAGGGCAATTCGCAACACATAAACCACATTGTTTACATCGTTGGGGTTTTGTAAAAACCTTCATTTTAATACCTCCTTAGTTAATCATCATTTTATCTCTTCATGCAATAATTCCCCTAGGATCTTTATTCCTTCAACGATCTTGTCATCCTCCATCGTTGAGAAATTCAGTCTCATTGAGCTTTCGCAATCACCTGCCGGATAGAATGATCCCCCTGGAACAAAAGCAACTTTTTTTGCAACAGCCTTCTTGAGCAACTCTCTCGTGTTAATGTGAGACGGGAGCTCTACCCAAACAAACATCCCACCCTCAGGATAATAGTATTTTGCTTTTTCCGGAAAACTACGCTTTATTTCATCGATCATTAAATCTCTTCTTCTCTTATAGACCCCCTTGATCTTGTTAAGATGTTCATCCAGATCATTCTCTCTCAAAAAAGTCTCGATGATCATTTGAGAAAGCTCAGTATTTTGGAGGTCTGCTCCATATTTTAGATACTCAAATTTTGGCGCAACTTCTTTACTTGAGCAGAGCCATCCCACTCGAAGCCCCGGTGCCAACACCTTTGAAAATGAGCCTAAGTATAGTACACGTCCTTGGGTATCCAGTGATTTGATCGAAGGGATCCGCTCGCCATCAAATCTCAACTCGCCATAGGCATTGTCCTCTACGATCGGCAGATCATATTTATTTGCCACATCGATCAGCGCTTTTCTTCGCTCTAATGACCATGTTCTTCCTGTAGGATTTTGGAAGTTTGGTATGATATATATCATCTTGACATTACTGTTTGCTTTGATCTTATCTTCCAGATCATCCATAAACATTCCATCTTTATCTCCATTGACTCCGACAAAGTTGATCTCATATGGCTTATACGCCGAAAATGCTCCAAGATAGCTCGGATTTTCTGTAAGTACCACGTCTCCCGGATTCAAAAACAGCATCGAAGTCAACGAGATCCCCTGCTGCGAACCATGCGTGATCGAGATCGATTCTACATCTGTTTCGACCCCTTCCCTTTTCATCAGCTCCACGATCGTCTTCCTGAGATTTTCCTTCCCCTGTGTCATTCCATATTGCAATGCTAAAACAGGATTCTCTTCTAAGATCTCTTTTGTCGCCTTCAATATTCCCTCAAAAGGAAATAGCGCCGGATCGGGCAAGCCCCCTGCAAAAGATATCGTTCCAGGATTACTCGCAATGATCTTCATGACTTCCCTGATATCTGATGGCTTTAAATAATTCATTCGCTCTGCATATTTCATAACAAAACCTCCTTATAAAATTCTATCTTCCCCACCGCTGAATGCGATCGAGTTTTAATCCTTGAAAGTATTTGATCAAGCTTTTCCGATATTTAAAGAACATCTGCTGATAAGCAAGCTAAAGCGATTGAATTAACTTTGATCTCCGGTGTATCTGACCTCGAGCCCAAAATGATCGGTGCTTTAGCCCCAAGAACGATCCCTGCCCATTTTGCATTATTAAAGTGTAACCATGATTTACCCAACACATTTCCTGTTTCAATATTTGGAAACATCAATACATCCACATCACCCGCGATCGCCGAGTCAATTCCTTTATGAATAGCAGCCTCTTTGTCAAATGCCACATCAAATGCGATCGGACCTTCAGCGATGCATTTTGGGATCTCCCCATTCTTCACCATCTCTACCAATGCAACTGCATCCATCGTTGAAGGAATTTTTTCGCTCGGAACTTCGTTTGAAGAGAGGATCGCCACCTTAGGATCTTCAAATCCAATATTTTTCATTGCTAATAGAGTATTTGTAAGAATATCCTTTTTTTGCTCAAGATTTGGAGCGACATTCACCCCACTATCCGTTGCATAGATCAACTTGTGATACTGTGGAAGCTCATAGACCGCCAACAAACTTAATAGCCTTCCTGATCTTAAGCCATGTTCTTTGTTCAGTATCGCTCGAAGATAATCCGATGTATTGATCATCCCTTTCATAAGAATGTCGGCTTTTTTATCTCGTACCAAGGATACTCCTTTTAGAGCCGGATCTTCTACTTCATCTACCACTTCATAGTTCTTAAGAGCTATTTCTTTTGTGATCACATCGATTTTATTCCGATCTCCGATCAAGATCGGATGAACAAATCCATGATCTTGAGCTATTTTCACCGCCTTCAGAACATGTTCATCATCTGCCGCAATGACAGCTACATTATACAATCTCTTTTCTTTGGCTTTAGTGATCAGATCATCAAAATTTTTTATCATCCTTTTCTCCTTTCCAAGAAATATTTATCCGTGGATTTTGCGCACATAAAACAGAGCTATTGATACACTGACTCTTGCTCCTGCTCGCTTAAAACTCGCACAGCACCTTTTGCTAATGCCTCCATCTCCATTTCACCGGGCACGACAAAAAACTCTGCGATCCAACCGATTTTTTTCTTCAAATACTCTACTACGTAGTTTGAATACGCAATTCCACCTGTAATAATAACTCCGTTCACTTTGCCTTCCAGACTTGCTGTATAGCTTGCGATCTCTTTCGCGACCTTGTAACAGAAGGCATCCAGTATCAATCGATATTCCTTATCCCCTGAAAGTGCCCTTTCTTCGATTACTTTCATATCCTTCGTTTTAAGGTAAGAATACATACCTCCGCTATTGCTTACCTTATCTACCATTTCATCATATGTATATTTGCCCGAAAAGCACAAATTGATCAAGTCGTATGTAGGAAGCCCCCCGCTTCGCTCCGGAGAAAAAGGTCCATCTGAACGTCCGCCGCTGCCGTCGATCATCTTTCCATTCTGATGGGCTACTATCGAAATTCCCGAACCAAGATGAGCGACAATAAAATTTGAATTCTGATATGAACTTCCGATCTTCTCTGCTACCAAACGACAGACTGCTTTATGATTTAAAGCATGTAGCCAACTCGCTTTTACGATATCTTTAATTCCGGTGATCCTGGATACATCTAAAAATTCATCAACAGATACCGGATCGACAATAAAGGCCGGTTTTCCGATCTGCTCAGCGATCTCAAAAGCCAAACATGCTCCTAAATTTGATGCATGCTCTCCATTGATCCGATTTTTAAGATCATTGATCATCGCATCATTCACACGATATACACCACCCGGTATCGGCTTCATCAATCCTCCTCTACCTACGATTGCCTCAAAGTCGGAAACTTTGTATCCTTCGCTTTTAACAAAATCAAGGATGAGAGCTTTTCGATATTCTAACTGATCCATCACACGCTCAAACTCTTTGAGTTCTTCGTAACTATGTGTGATATTTTTCTTCAAAAGCTCTTGTTCACGATCAAATATCGACACTTTTGTTGATGTGCCTCCCGGATTTATAACCAATAACAGCACGAAAACACCTCCTTCAAATTACAGTAACGACCTTAGATAAAAACAGTTTTGTTCTATTCAATAGAACAGCGTTCCAAGTTGTGACCCTGAAAATGAGAGATCACTATGACCTCTCTTTTCATTTTCAATAAATTGTCATCTAAATGATCTTTATACTTTTTGCGACTTGAATCAATCGCTTTACCAGGTATTCTCGATCATGAGATTTCATACGAGCTGTGGGTCCTGATATGCTGATGGCTGCTACCAAATTTCCTTGAACATCAAATATCGGTGCCCCAACACATGTCAAACCGACTTCTCTTTCTTCGTCATCTACAGCATAGCCTTTTTTACGAATATCGGCAAGTTCCTGAATGAGTTTTTCATTGTTTGAAATCGTCTTTTCTGTATACTTTTTTAAAGTTAAACCGCGAATATATTCTTCTGTAACTTCAGGTGTATAAGCCAAAAGACATTTGCCCACAGAAGATGCATGTGCATCCGTATAAGATCCCAATGTCGGATTTACCAATAATACTTGATTCGGATTACTCTCTTTGTAGACGATAACACTCTTAAAAGTTCCTTCATCCTGATGCTCCAAAACCGAAACATTGATAACTTCGTTAAACTCTTTGAAAAGTGTTTTTGCCGCAATGATCACCTCATCCAAATACACCGACTTTTCTTTTACAGTCATCCCAATTGCATACAACTTCAGTCCAAGCCAGTACTTCTGGTTTTCCAAATTTTTGCGTACAAAACCACGATGTTCAAGAGTTGAAAGAGTTCTGCTTACCGTACTTTTGTGAAGATTTAATGCTCTGGCGATCTCAGAGATCCCCATTTCTTTCTCGTTCTCATGTAGTAAATCTAATACCTCTAATGCTCTGTCTACAGCTGCTATTTTATTGTCCATTGCACTCTTCTCTTGATTGACCTCCTCTGATTTCATTATATGACTGAAGTTCAAATTTGTAAATACTTTTTTTATTTCTAAAAATTTATACATTGAGATTTATTGTTTTATAATTAGTTTATTCACATCTGCTCTTTTGATGTTAGATTTTTTTGAATTTTTGTATTGACTTCATTCAAATAACAGATTATAATTGTTTTGAAAACAGAACGACGTTCTATTCTACGGAACAACCTGCTTATGTTTATTTTAACTGTCGGAGGTTTGAAGTATGGATAATTCAAAGAAATTAAATCGCTTTGACCTTACTGCACTGGCAATAGGAAATGTTATCGGTGGCGGTATCATGTCTTTGCTGGGGTTAGCAATTGGTCTGACCGGGCGTTCGGTCGTTATTTCGATCGCCATTTGTACCATTATGGTTTTTATTTCATGCCTACCTCAAATTTTTTCATCCGGAACAATGCAACTTGAAGGTGGTTTCTATACGCAGGCTTCGGTTTTTGGTGGAAAAAAATTGGGTGGATTGTATGTTCTGGTATTTGTTACATATTTTTTTAGCGCCTCTCTATATGCGCTATCTTTTACATCTTATGTTTTGTCTTTTTTTCCTACTTTAAATGTAAAAGTCATTTCTATTTTACTTTTGACTATCTTGTTGTATTTCAATATCCGTGGGATAAAGGTCGCCGCGGAAGCGCAAAATATTATGGTCGTTCTATTGATCGTGGCCTTAGTGATCTTCAGTTTCTTCGGGTTACCCCATGTTAAACCCGGATTTTTTGACGAAAAGGAATTTATTACAAATGGTTTTTCAGGGATCATGGTCGCCGCGTCTCTAATGAGTTTTGCTACGGTCGGTTCAGCTTTTGTCGTAAACTTCAGTGCCTATTGTAAGAATCCTACAAAGGATATTCCTTATGCCATAATCGTAAGCTCGATTGTTGTAGGTATCATTTACATACTGGTCGCTGTGGTAGCATCCGGTGTATTTCCCATCGAGCATGTTGCAAATAAACCGTTAGCAGTGACAGCAAAAGAGGTCCTACCATATCCTCTTTACTTATTCTTTATGATATTTGGCGCAATGACTGCATTAGTCACCTCTTTGAATGCACTTTTGGGCTGGATCACTCCACCAATAATGATGGCTTGTCGAGATGGATGGCTCCCAAGATGGTTTGGTGTTTGCAATAAAAAATATGAAACTCCTCATCGAATTCTACTTACCATTTATTTCTTGACTGTGTTGATCATTTTGACAGGATTAAATTTAAGCTCTGTTGCAAATATCAGCGATTTCTTATCGAACTGCGTTATGAGCATTGTCACCTTTTCACTACTCAAAATGCCTCTGGTCATTCCTAAGCGTTGGGCAAAATCAAAATTTAAGATCAGCAACAATCTCTATTACTTTATAACGATCATCGGGACTTTAATGACAGTGATATTCTGCTATTATATGGCGAAAGAGCTTAGTAAAATGGAATTGACATGGACGGGGATCTATCTTGTCGTTTGCTTGATCTATGTTCAATTTCGTTCTTCAAAAGTACTTTCGCCGAATACACAACAAAGTGATCCGGTCTAATAGGTTATGTTTATTAAAATCTAATTTTAAAACGGAGGTTTCAGATGAGTCAAACAGCTTCTACTTCGGGTAAAATCGAGAAAAAAACTTTAATCATCATTTTAGTTTTAGGCTTTTGCTGGACAATGAATTATGCACTTGCAGAGATCCAGTATGTACTTTATGATCCAATGATTGATGCTCTCGGTATTTCAAATGCACAACTAGGTTTTTTGATGACCATCTTCGGATTGGGTAATATTTTTGGGGCACCGATCGGCGGATGGTTATCCGATAAATTTAATTATAAGAAAATCTATGTGTATTCTCTACTTATGACCGGGGTGATCAGCTTTGTATTTGCATTCAAAATGACTTATTCGGTTGCGTTGGTTTCCTGGGCTTTTTTAGCTGTTTCAGGACTACTTATGAATTATCCGGCACATATCAAAATTCTACGAATGTTAGTTGACGAAGAAAATCAAGGAAAGATTTTCGGTTTCAATGAGGGTGCTGTCGGTGTTGCAAGTATCGTTGTAAACTGGATCTTTATCGCGATATTCTCAAAATTTACTGCAGCAGTTGCAGGATTAAAAGTCGTTGTTATCGTAATGGGAATATTTGCTATTTTAGCGGCATTGCTAAGCTTCATATTTGTTCCAAATCCGGATTCTGAAGAGGTTAAGGAAATGCAGAAAAAAATTGATCAGAAGGAAGGTTTTGAAGAGTCGGCAGATCATGATAAGCTCAGCTTAAAAGACTTTTTCCAAGTTATCAAGTCCCCTGCAACTTGGATGGTAGGGATCGGATTGTTCACAGTATATAGTCTTTATGTGACTATGTCATACTTTACACCATATTTTTCAGCTGTATTTGGTATCTCTGCAACTGCAACCGGTTCTTTGGCGATCATACGAACCTATGTTTTAAGAGTATGTGGAGCACCGATCGGAGGTATCATCTCAGATAAGATGAAATCTGTTTCTAAAGTAATGTTTATGACCTATATCATCTCTATCGTGGTATTACTTGGATTTATTTTTCTTCCAAAGGAGACCCCTCTGATCGTAATCGTTTTGATGACTCTTGTCGTTGCTTTGTTTGTATATATGTCAAGAGGAGTCTACTATGCCGTAGCATCCGAAGTTCATATCCCAAGAAAAGTTGCTGCAACCACTATCGGTGTTGCTGCGATCTTAGGATTTAGCCCGGATTTGTTCCAGTATATGCTCTTTGGACATTGGCTTGATACACATGGTGTCGCAGGATACAAATTTATGTTTGTTTTTCAGATCATTGTATTACTCATCGGTATGATCCCTTGCGGATATATCATAAGAAAAAACAAGAGCAAATCTCATAATTCCTTAGAATAAGCTCACTAAGATTCTTGATTTAAAACCAAGAAGAAGCACCTATCCCCTGATAATGTATTTTCAGGGGATAGGTGCTTTCTGATCCCATTTATATTATATAGCACACTTATGGGAATCATCGCCACATGGTTTGATCGATCAATTTTGAGCGAAATTATATTCACATATTCAAAAGCTATGGTCTCATGATCAACCTCTTCCAAAAAAAAAGAATACTGCCGTAAATCGATCATCAAAAGATCCATAGCAACCGAAACTTTTTCTACTCGGTAAACTATGGATCTTATTTCAAGTTTTATTTTTTCATCGGTTTCTCTCTATGGAGCAATACATTGATCGCAAAGATCGGAAGTGCCCCCGCTCTTTTGATGCGCCAAGGTTCTTTTATAAGACGATATAGCCATTCCATTCCGATCTTCTGCCAGATCTCCGGAGCCCTTTTTACCGTTCCTGAAAGTACGTCCAACGAACCGCCGACCCCCATCAACATCTTTGCACCTAGACGATCTTTATAGTGGTCGATAAAAAATTCTTGATTTGGCGCTCCCATTGCAACAAAAAGCATATCTACATCCAGCCCCTTGATCAGCTCGACAACAGCAAGCTCTTCCGGATGCTCCGGATCCCCGGTATGCATTCCTTTGAAGTATCCATGATGTGTCCCTACGATATTGATCTTTCGGTATTTTTCGATGACTTTTTCTGCTGCTCGCTCCGCAATGCTGGGCTTCCCGCCCAAAAAGAAAACTCTGCTTCCATTATCCGTTGCATAAGCTAATAATCGATCCATCAGGTCGATCCCTGTCACTCTCTGCGCTAATGGCTGTCCTACGATTTTTGATCCGATCACCAAGCCGATCCCATCCGGAACGACCAGACCGGCATGATCGATGATGTCCATCAAGATCGGACTTTCATTCGCTTTTACAACAATTTCGCTATTGGGAGTGACCACGACAAAAGGTGGCGATGATTTCATCCCGTCCGTTGCGATCTGCATCGCTTCCTGCATATTGACATGGTCGATCCTCGTCCCTAGAATTCTCAATGTAACAACTCCTTTATCAGCTCAATATTTTTCATCGCTTTGTTCTTCATTTTTAGAGCTACATCGCTCGTTTTCTGTTTACACTCATCGATCGTTGTGACTGCTTCGTCGATCTGTCGGATCAAGCTTTCCGCTTGCAGATCCTTGACCGAAACCGGCCCAGGTAATTCCAGCTCCTTCATCAAGCTATCGATCTTCGGATCATAGGAAATTCCGATCGGATACGAGTTGCATACCACCCCGAAGATCAGACCGTGAAGTCGCATCGAAAGCATCATATCCGTATTGGCGATCACCGAAAGCATCTCCCTTTCGTTCAGCTGTTTTTCTATAAGATAAACATTTTGAGTCTCTTCAAGTGCATCCATGACTCTTTTAGAAAGAAAAAGATCGCCCGGATGATGAAAAGGGAGTAACAAAACATTGATGTCCTGTTTTTGCAAATGTTCGACGACTTTTTTCGTCTCGGTGACGATCTTGTCGTCATATTCTTTCCATGGACGTATCGAGATCCCGATCGTTTTTTTCTGCGGATCGATCCCCAATGCTTTGAAATACTCCTGCCCGATCATTTTGTCCGGCATATCAAGCAAAAACACCGTGTCAGAGGTTACAGAGATCTCTTTGGTGACACCCATCTCGATCAATTCCTGCTTCGATTGATGGTCTCGCACATTGATAATATCCATCCTATTGAGCGATCGTCCTACTCGGTTCCTATTTTTCGGATCGCTGACCGGGCCTATCCCTTGGGAGTAGATCATCACTTTCTTCCCAAAGATCCTCTTTGCCAGATCCAATAGTCCGATATAGTATAGGATCGATCTCTTAGAGGTGACATCCTGCAAGAGAGATCCTCCTCCGCTGATCAACAGATCACAAGAGCTTACTTCTTTGATCAGGCTCCACGGCTTCATTCTTTCTGCTGCTCTGACACCAAATTTCTTCGTTGTTTTTGGCGGATCTGCCGAAAGAGCTGTGATCTCGACCCCTTCCATCTTTTTTAACTCCTGGATGATCGAATACAGGATCGCTTCATCTCCCAGGTTTTCATATCCAAAGTATCCGGACAAAAGTACTTTTTTATGCATTTATCTTTTCTTTTCCTTTTTTTATTTTTACGCTTTGAATCATCTTTCGTAGCAATTCTTCTAAAAATACGATCATAAGCCCCACGATCGTTCCGACGATCAATTCTGCACCGGTCCTGACTGCTGACAGGTAGATCGGCGCCTTCATATGAGAGAAAGTATTCACTGTATTTACAAGCGCTATCGAGCCGACAAAGGCAAATATCCATGCCGCCGCCTCGTAGCGTTTTTGATATGCATGATAAAACAAAATGATCAATGCCGGGATCCCTACAAAGATCGCCTTTGTTCTAGGGCGTGCCGGGAAGATGAACTCCAAGCCGTTTCGGAGTAATGCCTCGGCAAGAGAAGGTTCACCGGAAGTATTTCCGGAGCGTGTCATCAACACGATCAGCGTGATACCCGCAATACCTAATAAGATCACTTGCCAGATTTGGATACTGTCGGTAAAAAAGCGCTGGATATCTCCTGATGTGATCCCCACTTCAGCAGAGCGATATCCTCTTTTGTATCCATAATATGCCACAAATATCACCGGTGCCATCAGCATTGGGATCATCTGCGAGAATTTTACCCCCGAAAATGCATCCAGACCCAATAGGAATTTGCTGTGTGCAAGCATCGCGATCTCAAACCATGCACCGCCCAAGCATACAAATAGCAATAAACATACAAGACCGAGGGAATATATAAAGCTCTTTCCTTTTCCTAAATTGAGCTTGCTGCTATATTTTTGCTTTATGATCGACATCAAAACAAATATTGCGATGGTCGGCATTGCCATCGCACCAAGCAAGGCAAAACCTTTATCCGCGATCCCCTGCAATGCGCCGATCTTAGCATACACCGCTGCCGAACACAGCGATCCGAATATCAATAGCCCATAGATAAACTTTCTGCTCACTTCGAATAAATTATCCAAAATGATCAGACATGCCGCAATGATACCCATCGATACAAAGATCTTATAGTATGGGCTTGGACTAAGGAACTCCATCGTTTTAAGCGGCCCCGGTTGGATCCCGTGCACCTTTAATCGCGATGCAAGATCGTCAAGGACCTTCTTATATGCTGCCGGATCTGCGACATACCGATTGTCTAAAACAAAAGGTTTTAGCGCAATGATCCGAATATTTCTTGTGGTGATCCCGCGGAAAAAGATATTGGTGATCTCTTCTCCATTGTGGTGGAACGGGATCTTATAGTCAAATTTGGATTGTATAAAATCCCAGGTCAGATAGTTTCCTGTTGCTTCATACTCCATCAGCCGAGCAAGCATCTGCATCCCTTCCGTCTCCAGATATCCACCTTGCGAACTCGATTCGATAAACCCTAACGCAATATTTCGATCATCCAGTCCCTCGGCAAGTTTTTCGATCGACAGCGGTTTATCCTCTTTACTCTTAAGCTCCATCGGATCGAATCCAAGTACCTTGGTCCCTGTAAAAAAGATATGGCTCGGTGTCAGCTGATTTTCATCAAGAACATCAAAAAATCTTTGGATCGACCTTTCAGGGTCTTGAAAATCCGAGTTATAGGTCGGCGCTAAGATCACACCGTATCCTTTTGCTTTTGATTTGTCGATCGCATCCTTATCATAACCGAGTCCTACCGTCTCAAGCATCGAGCCTTCCCAAACCTGTGTCGTGATATTCCGCTGCCCGTAGCTGCCTAAAGTCAGTACCGGTGCCGTGATCGCTTCATAAGATTCCCCTACGACCCGCACAGTATTTTCATCCTCCAAGATCACCTGTCGTTCTGCTCTTTTGACATCATTGTAACCCTTATATATCCATTGGATCAGTTCTTTGTCCGGAGATTCGATGATCATATCATAGCCATCCATTCTGGTATTCACATCGAACTTTGGGCTCTGCTTCATACTCTGGATCGTTTCCTCCCGAATGAACATATTATGCACACCGGTATCCTTCATTTTTGTCAAATACTCATCGATACTCTTGCCTTCCTGTTGTGCAAGCTTCTCCATCTCAGTGTAATAAAAATCCACCTCATAGTTTTTATATTTGGATTCAATATGAAATCTCTTGTATACCAGAATGCTTGATACAAGCAATCCCAATACCATGACAAGAGTCAGTATTTTGTTTAATTTCATTGTCTATGTTAGCCTTTCTTAAAGATATGTACTATTCTTCGAACATCCCTACACTGATCTCGAGTGCTCGGTTGACTCTTTGCATAAAATCTCGATCGCATCGACCAATTCGATCCTTCATCCTTTTCCTATCAATAGTCCGTATTTGCTCCAATAATAATACGGAATCTTTTATCAAACCATAGTTGCCCGCCTCGATCTCGATATGGGTAGGCAACTTGGCTTTTTTAAGTTGCGAAGTGATGGCCGCTACGATTATGGTAGGGGAGTACTTATTCCCAATATTGTTTTGAATAACAAGTACGGGACGAACT